>CAXYEO010000001.1:0-69122 GCA_964276085.1 uncultured Thalassobaculaceae bacterium
GGCATGGAACAGTTTGGTGTTTCTGAGAGCGATATAAACGGTATAACCGCTGAAACTAATGGTCAATCTAGCTCACTTCCGGAACTAGAGCGAACCATTCTGCGAGCTGCTCGTGATATGGTCACAAACCTTAAAATATCAGATAGTGATTTTGAAAACCTAAAAATCTCCCTCAGTAACGAACATCTTGTAGACCTTGTTTTAACCATAGCATTTTATTGTGGTGTAGTTCGCGTACTAGCGACGTTAGAGATCGACAATGAACCTCACTATAAAGAAGCCTTAGAGAAATTTCCTTTACCTGAATAAAAAGAATTGGTTAGGAGAAAATCAAATGTCTGAATTGAAAATCCTTTTAACAGATCTAACATTTGCCGAAGGACCAAGATGGCATAAGGGAAGGCTATGGTTTTCTGACTTTTATGCACACGAGGTCATCGCCGTCGATGAAAAAGGACAAAGGGAAACAATAATTAAAGTACCAGAACAACCGTCAGGTTTGGGGTGGGCACCGAATGAAGAACTACTCGTTGTATCAATGCGTAACCAAAAGATTTTAAAATTAAAAAATAATGAGCTAATAGAGCATGCTGATTTGTCAGCCCATGCCAACTATTGGTGTAACGATATGGTGGTTGATGAAAATGGCGGAGCATATGTTGGTAATTTTGGATTCAACAGGCATGCTAATGAGAAGCCGAGAGGTACAACCCTAGTGTATGTGTCTCCCTCAGGAGAGCCAAGTATTGCCGCAAATGATTTATGGTTTCCTAATGGAACAGTTATAACGCCAGACAACACAACCCTAATTGTTGCAGAAACCAGAGGTCGATGTCTTACAGCATTCAATATAGCTCATGATGGTAGTTTAAATGGCCGACGTATCTTTGCGGCAACAGAAAACATGTATCCCGATGGTATTTGCCTAGATGCTGAGGGCGCGGTATGGGTTGCCGACCCACAAAACAAGGAAATTATTCGAATTAGAGATGGAAGTGAAATAACTGACCGGATATCTCTTGGTGATCGAGGCGCTTATGCTTGTATGCTCGGAGGTGAGGACAAACGTACCCTTTTCGTTTGCACCAATGTTGGATCAGGTCCTGAAATAGCATCAAAAAAATCAGGGAAAATTGAAACTCTTCGCGTTGATATTCCAGGTGCAGGTTTGCCATGACATTTCCTATCCTATCTGGGACATCCAGTTTCTATGCTCTGATAGGTCACCCTGTAAACCAGGTTAGATCACCAACTGGTTTCAATACTTATCTAACTGAAAGAAATATAAACGCCGCTATGGTAACATTCGATCTGTTACCCGAATCGATAGGAGGCTTTTTCACCATGTTGCGAGGGTGGGGAAACTGTCTTGGCTGCTGCGTTACAATTCCGCATAAGAATATAGCATTTGAATTAGTTGACCAAACGACAAATAGAGCTAAACGTATTGGCGCAATAAATATAATTAGACGAGAAAAATCAGGCAAACTCCTAGGAGATATGACAGACGGATTAGGGTTTATAAGTGCACTACAATTGAATGGACTTTCCGTGACCGGAAAGAATATCGGTTTAATAGGCGGGGGGGGGCGCAGGAAGCGCAATCGCCGATGCTATTGCAGAGGCTAACGCCAAGCACCTTTCAATCGTAGAAATCGACCCAATTAAGGGGGATATGCTGATTTCAAAGTTGAAGAAACAATACCCTACTTTAAGTTTAGACAATGCTATAAATCATCCAGAGAATATTGATATACTTATAAATTCATCCCCAATAGGAATGAACAGCTATGACCCTCTTCCCATTAGTCTTGCCGAATTTCGTAGCAAAATTATGGTTGCCGACAGCATTACCGAACCAAACTTTACACCATTTTTAAGACACGCAAAAAACAATGGCTGTTTCATTCAAAAAGGCAATGAAATGGCAGACGCCCAATTACCAATTTTCATAGATTTTCTTGGCATACCGTCGGATAAGGTCTCGCCGTAATAGTAACTTGGAGAAGATAATGCGTTGTGAATTTATAGCCATCGGAACCGAACTATTGTTAGGCCAAATTGTTAATTCAAATGCGGCATGGTTAGGCGAACAACTCGCTCTAGCCGGAATTGACTGCGTATATCATGTCACTATTGGAGATAACCGCCAACGTATGCACGATACGATTCAACAGGCATTAGATCGTTCTGATGCCGTAATAGTTAGTGGTGGTTTGGGCCCGACTCAGGATGATATAACTCGCGAGGTAATAGCCGATGTAATGAAAGTTGGATTAATACGTGACGATGAGATCGCGGAAAGAATTCGGCACCGTTTCGAATCCCGCGGCCGCATAATGTCAGAAAATAATTTAAAACAAGCAGATATACCAGATGGAGGGGTAGCTATTCCACAAATGCCAGGTACAGCTCCCGGTTTAATCTGTCCCGTTGGGGAAAAAATAATTTACGCTGTTCCAGGCGTACCATTCGAGATGAAGATGATGGTAAATGAATGTGTCTTGCCCGATCTCAAGCATCGCTCCGGGATCACGTCTGTTATTAAAAGTCGAGTTTTAAAAACCTGGGGACAGACAGAATCTGGATTAGATGAGATGCTAACGGAACGCATGGCATATCTAGATGATAAAGGAGGAGCAACTATTGCATTCCAGGCCAGCGGCATAGAGGGACTTAAAGTTCGGCTAACAGTAAAAAAAGAATCTGAAGAAGCAGCTGAACGTGCTTTAGCAGAAGAAGAAAAATCTGTACGAGAAATTATTGGAGATTATATTTTTGGAACTGATGATGAAACAATGGAGTCAGTTGTGCTCGATTTATTGCGCCAACGAGGACTAACACTAGCAGTTGCAGAATCTGTGACCGGCGGCATGGTTAATGCTAGATTAACAGCGATACCTGGTTCAAGTGATGTACTTCGCGGGGGAATAGTTTCCTACGCTAGTGAAGTAAAATATGACCTATTAAACGTCCCGGATGGTCCTGTTGTAACTCCTGATTCGGCAAGGGCAATGGCAGAGGGGGTTAGAAATATTCTAAAAGCTGATGTTGGAATATCTACTACTGGAGTTGCTGGCCCTGCCGAACAAGAGGGACAACCTGTGGGAACTGTACATCTTGGGATAGCCTTTGGAGATTACGTAGAAGCACAAAGTACACAGTTACCTGGGGATAGAGCTAGAGTTAGAGAATATGGCGTTATAAGTTTGCTCAATTTTGTACGGTTAAGGGTATTAGGGCGTGATGGCAGCACCCCCTTCTCTGGCAATACAGGTAGAAGTTGATATATAATAAAAAAGTTGAATATTATTAATCTGATAGCCGAATTGGTACCCATTGGGTATTCTATTTGGGATCTAAAATTAAGAAGGTTTATCTATGTCTGAAGTTGACCCCTTACTAATTGATGCGACAACTAAAATTTTTGAGGATTTAAGTGATCCACAAACCCTTAATTCGGCAAAAAATGATGATTGGCGCTTCGCGTTGTGGTCCGCTTTAGAGGAATCCGGACTAACACTTGCTTGGGTCCCGAGTAAAAATGGCGGGAGCGGTGCCACTTTAGCAGATGGGTTTTCTATCTTGGAGGTAGCGGGAAAGTTTGCAGTACCAATACCCCTAGGAGAAACCCTGCTAGCAGGTTGGCTGCTATCCCAAGGGGAAATTAATTCCCCAGCCGGTATGATGACTATTGCGCCTGTACGCCCTAGAGATAAAATAGAACTAACTGCTGAAAACACACTCACCGGAAGTGTTTTCGGTATTCCTTTTGCTTCTTCCGTTGCAAATATTGCCGTGGTAGCTAATAAAGATGATCGTCTTTATATAGCATTGGTATCGAGCAAGGATTGTACAATCACATCGAAAACCGGACTATCTGGGGACAGTCGGGACACAATAACATTTTTGAATACACAACCTATTCAGGTCTCGCCTGCCCCTAAAAACATGTCAACCCAAGACTTACACTTGATGGGTGCTACGGTTCGGTCAATGCAAATAAGTGGTGCACTTCAAAGCATTCTGAAACTAGCCACAGATTACGCAAAGGAGCGGGTAGCCTTTGAAAAACAAATTTCAAAATTCCAAGCTGTTCAGCATAATTTGGCAAAATTAGCCAATGAAACTGCTGTAGCAATAGCAGCAGCAGGGTCAGCTATGGATACAATAAACGATCTTGATACGTTTAATGAATTGGTATTCTTTGAGGCTGCATCCTCCAAGATCCGGACTGGTGAAGCAGTCGGCGAAGGGGCAGCGATAGCTCATCAGGTCTATGGAGCAATTGGCTTTACCGAGGAGCATATATTGCATCGTTTCACGCAACGTCTTTGGGATTGGCGGGATGATTTTGGCAGCGAAAGCGAATGGGCAGTCCAGTTAGGTGAAATGGTCGCCGAAAAAGGTGCTGATGAATTATGGCCCCTTTTAACCTCTCGTTAATATATTAATAAAATTGAAGGAAACTTAAATGTCACAAGCTATTCAGTTCGATCCTATAAGGTTACCCGAAGAAGCTGAAGAACTTCGGTTGGAAGTGCGAAAATTTCTTACTGAAGAAATTGTAAATGGGGGTTTCGATCCACATAGCACAATAATGAAGAGTGGTTTTGATAGGGACTTTAGTAAACGCGTTGGTTCCCGCGGATGGATAGGTATGACGTGGCCCAAAAAATATGGGGGTCAGGAGCGGAGCTTTTTGGAAAGATACGTCGTCACTGAAGAATTTAGAAGTCAAAATGCTCCCGTTACGTCCCATTTCACCGCCGATAGGCAAAGCGGGCCTGTTTTGTTGAAATATGCGGCAGAGCATATAAAAATGGATATTCTTCCAAAAATCACGGCAGGAGACTGTTGCTTTTGTATCGGGTTAAGTGAACCTAATTCAGGCTCCGACTTATTTGCTGCAAGTACTAAAGCCACACGAACCGATGGGGGTTACCTGATCAATGGTACAAAGCTATGGACCTCGAATGCACATCAAGCCGAATATATGATTGGACTGTTTCGAACCTCTCCCTCTACTAAGGAAAATCGTCGCCATGGACTGACGCAGTTCCTTGTCAATCTCAAACAACCAGGAATTAAGATTAATCCAGTTCGAAACATGGCAGGAAAACATGATTTCAACGAAGTACTCTTTGAAGATTTGTTTATCCCTGATGACCATCTTTTAGGAGAGGTAGACTCTGCTTGGAAACAGGCTACGAGTGAACTCGCTTATGAAAGAAGTGGCCCAGAACGCTTTCTTGAGACTTTTTATGTTCTCCCAGAGCTTGTTCGTGTCCTTGGACGAAAGCCAGATTCGAGGGCTGCAGAAGGTTTAGGGCGGCTAGTAGCTCAACTTCATACACTGAGACGTATGTCCGTATCTGTAAACGGGATGCTACAAGCTGGTAAAGAGCCTGTTATCGAAGGGTCTATCGTTAAGGACGTGGGTACGATTTGGGAGCAAAATTTACCATCTAAAGCACGAGATTTAGCGGCATTTGCAGATGAGACACCAAGTAACAGGGCGACCTTTGATGAATTATTACAGTATGCTACGAATATTGCACCTAAACTCACTATCCAAGGAGGAACAACCGAAGTGCTTCGGGGAATTATTGCTCGCGGTTTAGGCCTTCGTTGAACTAGGTATTACAAATGGCAAATCTTTCTGCATTTTTATCCCCCGAAACTGTTGCAGTAATTGGGGCGTCGCCAGACACAACAAGCCTTCGCGGTCGAATAATGAAAGTATTACTGTGTCACGACTTTAAAGGTCGAATATATCCAATCAGCAAATCAAATTCAGAAATAATGGGGCTGAAAGCGTTTCCAACAGTAGCTGACGTGCCAGAACAAATTGATATGGCTGTTCTCATAATTCCAGCTATTTATGTGGCTGACACTCTTGAAGAATGTGCGAAAAATGGTGTGAAATCAGCCTTAATTCTATCGTCTGGGTTTGCCGAAGATACCTCAGAAGATGGCGACGCACTCCAGCAGCGGCTTTTAGATATAGCCAACCGTACTGACATGATCATAAGTGGGCCTAATTCTGAGGGATACGCTAATATGGCGTTGAACTTATGTCCTACCTTCAGTCCGACTGTCGATGGCGATGATATGATGTTGATGCCTCCATGGCCTCCTAAACGCCGGATTGCCGTAATAGCGCAAAGCGGCGGAATGGGATTTTCTTTCTACGACAGGGCACGCCCAAAGCATTTACCCTTTAGTTACGTTATAACAACTGGGAATGAAGCCTGCCTCGAAAGCCTAGATGTAATCGACTACTTGATTGATGCAGATGAAGCGGACATATTTTTAATATTCATGGAGGACGTAAAAACGCCCTCTAAATTAGCACTAGTGGCAGAAAAAGCCCTACTAGCTGGCAAACCATTAATTGTGACTAAAATTGGCCATTCTGACGCAGGCGTGAGAGCGGCGGCATCACATACTGCTTCGTTAGCTGGTTCTTATGAGATTTATAAAGCTGTATTTGAGCGATATGGTGTTATCGAAGGTTCTGATATAGAAGAGATGGTCGATATTGCCGCGGGTTTTGTGTACTTTGGCGACCGTCCCCCAGCGGGAAAACGTGTCGGTATCTTTACTGCTTCGGGCGGTGGCGGCGGCTGGATGGCTGATAGTTGCGCTGCAAGTGGATTAGAAGTTCCAATTCTCGATGCTACTACCCGAAAGAATATTGATCAATATTTGCCAAGCTATGGCACATCACAAAACCCTGTCGATGGAACAGCGGGTGTCATTAATCAAATTGGTTATGCTCGTATTAGCGAAATGATAGCTGGCGCTAGCAACGTCGATACTGTGGTCACAATTGCTTCAACCAGGGTCTCGCATAAGTTAGTATCAGAGCGGGACAAATTGTCAGAGGTTTCTAACACAACTCAAAAACCCATTTTATTTTGGAGTTATACACTACCCCACCCTGAGTCCTCAGAAGTCTTAGCTGAGACAGGATTTCCCTTATTCACTGATCTGCGCAACTGCACTGCGACGATATCCGCGATGCATGATTATGCTGCATACAGAAATATCTTTATAGAAAAGAAGAAAACTGCGATACGTCCATCTAAAACTTCAAAAGAACTCGATCATTTAATAAATAATGCACCAGAAAAAATCGCTGAGTATGAAGCTATGTCAATTTTAACAATGGCAGGGATCCAAACTCAAAGAGGCTTCCTTGTTCACTCACCGGAAGAAGCAATTATAGCGGCAAAAAATATAGCAAAGCCAGTAGCATTGAAAATCCAGTCACAAGATATACCCCATAAATCGCAAGCAGGTGGCGTAGTATTAAATGTCAGTGGCAGCGATGAAATTGAACATTCCTTTAATTCTATTCAGTCAACCATCTCAAAAAATCATCCTACGGCAAAAATTGAAGGGATTCTGGTTCAAGAGATGAGTGAGCCAGGATTAGAAATGATCCTGGGTATAAATAATAATGACGGTTTTGGTCCAATATTAATGGCCGGTTTTGGTGGAATTGATGTTGAAAAGTCCCGAGATGTTGCATTTGCACCGATACCTCTCGATAAAGAAGAATGTTATCAATTATTGGCTAAATTAAGGGGGGCAGTGATATTGGACGAGGCTAAATATGATGTCCCCGCACTCGTCGAACTCATGGAAGCTTTATCCACTTTTGGTCAAGCTAGCCGCAAAAGCATAGGGGAAGTAGATCTAAACCCCGTACTTTTGCATTCGAAAGGGTACGGGGTCACTGTCATCGACGCACTAATGTTTAAGATTAATCATTTCTAAATTTTTATCACTAAAAATATTTTATATTATGGAGAATAACTATGGTACACGAACAATCCTTTGATGATATTGAGGTATCAATACAAGGTCATGTTGCAATAATTGAAATACAACGACCACCCCATAATTTTTTTGACTATGCCCTAATACAACAAATTGCTAGCGCAATGGAGGGAATAGATAAAGACAATAACTTGAGAGCGGCTGTGTTGTGTTCACAAGGTAAGTCCTTCTGTGCCGGTGCAAATTTTAATTCTGACGGAACTAGTTCCAATCAAAGTGGGGGGTCAGACTCTGCAGACCGTTCATCCCACCTTTATGTTGAGGCTGTGCGTTTATTTGCCACAAAAACACCAATAATAGGAGCAATTCAGGGTGCTGCTATTGGAGGAGGTTTTGGTTTGTCATTAGTTCCCGACTTTCGAGTAGCGTGCCCGGAGTCTAGATTTGCTGCAAACTTCACACGATTAGGTTTCCATCCCGGATTTGGCCTAACGCATACGTTACCTTCACTAATAGGTCATCAAAAAGCATCCCTAATGTTTTATACAAGTCGTAGAATAAAAGGTCCCGAAGCATATGACTGGGGATTAGCAGACATGCTGGTTCCTTTGGACGAAGTGCGTCAATCTGCAATTAATTTAGCTCAAGAGATAGCTGAAAACTCACCATTGGGGGTAATAGAAACAAGAGCGACTATGAGACAAGGTCTGGCTGATCGTGTAAGAAAAGCAACAGACCATGAACTCATTGTACAAAACAAACTTCGGAACACTGAAGACTTCAAAGAGGGAATACGCGCTGTTTCAGAACGACGAGTACCAAATTTTACAGGGTCATAATGTTGTAGCCATTTATGAGTTGACTAAATCGAGGGAAAGTATCAAGTGTTTGCTTTCTTACCTAATGGGTACTTTCTTTCTATCTGACCGACCTCATTTTTAAGCCGTAATAAACCAATGTCCCTATTTTTAAAAAGTTCTTTGGCACTAAGGCCTCCATAATCAAAATACCCTGCCCCACTCATAACTCCACCACGGCCAGAAGCCACCAATTTATCAAGGGTAGGGCTACTACCTTTTGGGACCGGGGGATCATATGTCATATTTGCCATCCCACGCTGCATCATATCCAGTCCCGTGAAATCCGCTTTCATTAAGCTGCCCATAAGAGCCATTCTCAAAGAGAGACCATATTTAATCGAATCATCAATTGCAGTAGCCGTTGCCCAGCCCTCATCTAATAGTTTAGTTATTTCCAACCCCATCGCGGCTTGAAGTCTATTTGCAACATAACCATTAATAAATTTTTCAAATACGACCGGCTTTTTTCCTATTCTCAGATAAAACTTTTCCATATCCTTAAGCACCGATATATCACTTTTGGGACCAGCCGCTAAATCCACTAAATCGATTATGTAAGGCGGTGTATACCAATGGGCAATTATACAATTTTTAAGACGGTTTTCCGGTACTAATGGAAATATATCAAGATTTGAGGTGTTGCTTGCTATGATAGCATTGGAGGGCGCAAATTTATCTATCTCTCTGAAAACAAGCGTCTTAACATCAATGTTTTCCACTACCGCTTCAACGATCAAATCAGCACCAGATACAGCGGCATCTAACGTTTCAACCGCTTCTATTCTTTTAAGAATGTGCATACGGTTTTTATCGTCAATGGCCCCCGCCAAAATCATTGTATCAAGAGCGCTCTCTACCAACCCCATCCCAACCTCAAGCTGTTTAGCGTTAACATCCTGCATCTTAATCTGACAGCCGCCAATCGCATGGACTAGCGCCAGAGCGTGCCCCATCAGTCCCGCGCCGATAACAGCTACTTTTTTAAATTGTTCCATTTAAGCTAAACTCCTTAATAAACTAATAATCCCAACACCAAGTTCTTTTTCTAATTTGGGTTAACCACTTTGTTCTCTTATTTATTATTTTACAAACCAACTATCAGTGACAGAAGATAATGCTCAATTAATAGAATCATTTAATCTAAATAAAAACTTCCATGAAAATCGGATGCTCTCGACTATTTTTAAAAGCTATAGCGTCATAATATCACTATAAGAATAATATCCCATAAACTAATGATGTATGAATAAAGTTAATACTTTATTTTTTCTGGAGAGCCCCATGAAAATAGGCCTTTTTCTCACTAACCAACAATTTACAACCACCGATATGGTCGCTGCTTTAGATGAACAAATCTCTATGGTGCACCACGCTCGTGACAATGGTTGGAATACCTTATTATCCGGGCAACATTATTTAAACGAAGGGAATAACCAGCAACTTCAACTTGTTCCATTTTTAAGTCGTTTAATACCAGAAGCAGGAGATATGCACATTGCTCTCGGCATCCTTCTTCTTAATTTACATAACCCAGTTTACACTGCAGAAACTGTAGCGAGCTTGGACGTCTTATCTAGAGGAAAGTTAATATTTGGTGTAGGCTTGGGGTATAGAGATACTGAGTTTGATGCTTTTGCCGTTCCGAAAGGTAAGCGCGTTGCCAGATTTGAAGAATACCTGGAACTTGTTCAGAGGCTATGGACTGAAGAAAGCGTATCTCACAAGAGTGAAACTTGTGTTTTGAATAACGTTCGAATGAATATTCGCCCAATCCAAAAACCCAGCCCACCAATATGGCTAGCCGCAAATAATGATAAAGCTATTGAACGAGCCGCAAGAATGTCTGACGCATGGTTTGTTAACCCTCACTCACAATTAGAGACGATTCGCCGGCATATGGGCGTTTATAACAACGCACTGAGACATGCAAACAAACCTGCACCTGCTGAGTTACCAATTATGAAAGAAATATTTTGTGCTAAAGACAAAAAAACAGCGATGGAGTTAGCAAGACCATATCTATTTGGGAAATATAAGGACTATGCAACATGGGGACAGGACAAAGTCATGCCCGACAATGAAACTTTTGATCAGGAGTTCGAAGACCTAGTAAAAGGGCGATTTATTCTGGGGTCGCCCGAAGAGTGCTTCGAAGAGCTACGTCCATACTGGGAAGAATTTGGAATGAATCATCTTATCATCAGAACCCACTGGGTGGGCATGCCCGGAAAAATCGCATTAGATAGTATGCAATTAATGTCGAGCGAGCTTCTTCCACAACTACGTAGGATAGATGCAAAACCAAAATTATAGCAGAAAAACACTGGCTCGATATACTATAAAGCTAATCAATTACGTCTGAAACATCTGTTTCGAAATATTTCTTTCGCACACTATCCTCAAACCGATCACGAGGTTTAGGGGATGGTTTGTTATGAGCTGCAAAAATATGGCGCTCCAAAAAATAGCCTGTTAACCTAAGTCCTTCGCTAAACTCAACACTTCTAATAAATCCTGCAGGAGTTAGGAAGCTTGGTAATTTCAATAGCTTGGACTTATAATTTGAGCCACCTTCTGCCGACACTGCCCTACCGGTCTTAGGACTGACATAGATTAAGTCGTCTGTAGCTCCAGTCACGGCGCATCGACTTAGATCTAAACTAAACCCTACCGCCTCCAAAAACCCTATTTCCCAGCGAATATAAGATCCTATCCAAATAAATTCTTTTTGGCTTATCATTTGATTAATTAAAATTAATAATCCTTGGTAAATGGCTGTTAAAGGCTCCTTATCTGGAAGAGCCTGCTCGCATATCGACAGCAAAGAGCCTAAACCTTTAAGTTTCAATGAATCATCAAAGAAGCTAACTGCATTACTTTTTATTAATTCTATTTTGAATACCCCCAAGTGTTCAGCCAATCGAGCACTCCAGTTTACTTTGACAAAATTTCCAGGTTGTAACGTGCCGCGAGCATTTTGCGAGTGTGCTCCCCGCACCAACCCTACGCACCTTCCTCTTTCTTTTGAAAGGACTACTGCTATTGCAGAGGATTCACCGTGTGGTCGAACGTTTAATACAACTGCTTCATCTTGCCATTGAATCATTTGCATTTACGCATTGGGATCAAGACCCCATACGGCGTAACGGTCTGGGTCTTCCATCCACTTTTCCCTAACCTTGACAAAAAGGAATAAATGAACCGGCCTATCTAACAGGCTTTGGAGTTCTTCCCGAGAGGCCTTACCGATAGCCTTTATCATTGCACCGCCTCGTCCCAGAGTTATTTTCTTGTGGCTAGCTCTTTGAACGTAAATAACTTGATTGATGACAACAGCACCATCCTCTCTTTCGGTCCATTCCTCAGTCTCTACGGTAGAGCCATAGGGTAGCTCTTGATGTAGCCTTAGAAGCACTTGCTCACGAGTGATTTCAGCGGCTAGCAACCGTTGCGGCAAATCAGAAACCTCATCTTCTGGATACAACCAAGGACTTGCAGGCAACCTTTCAGACAAGTTGTCAAGCAACTCATTACAACCAGCACCATTTTCAGCCGATATCATAAAAGTATCCGTAAAAATATTTTCTCTTTGGAATTCCTCAGTTAGAGGAAGCAATAATTCAGGTTTAACTAGGTCTACTTTGTTTAAAACTAAGATTGCTTTTTTATTATTCTTTTTTAAACCTTGCAAAATTCGAATTGTATCACCACCCATTTGCGAACGCGTTACATCGTACAACAATAAAATCAAATCTGCATCATCCGTGCCTAACCAAGCAGCACTCACCATAGCCCGATCTAACTTTCTTTTTGGCTCAAAAATACCAGGGGTATCGATAAATATTATTTGGGTATTTCCATTCATACAAATCCCCCGAATTCTCGTTCGAGTTGTTTGAACTTTGTGAGTAACAATTGATACTTTAAAACCAACGAAATGATTTACCAAGGTGGACTTTCCTGCGTTTGGGGCACCAATAACAGTTACGAAACCAGCTTTTGTTACATTTTTATTCATTACTCACCTAACCTTAAGTCTGCTAATAATAATTCAGCAGCCATTTGCTCAGCCCTTCGCTTTGATGGCCCCACACCTTTTCGTGGTTGATGATGTTCTATGGAAACTTCGATAACAAATTCTGGAGAATGAGCTGGTCCATTATGAGAAACAACAGTGTATTCTGGCAGTTTATATCGTTTCATTTGCGCCCATTCCTGTAACGCAGTCTTCGCATCCAAGGGTGGTTTTCTATCCCTTTCTATCAACGGATTCCAGAATTTATGTATAAAATTACTCGCCGTTCCTATTCCACCATCAAGGTATAAAGCTCCTATGGCTGCCTCAAGGGTGTCCGACAGAATTGTATCACTATCTCGAGCACCGGATGCCTCTTCTCCATCTGAAATTAATAAATAATGTCCAAATTCAATTTGCTTAGCAACCCTCGCAAGCGCCTCTCTCCGTACCAATTGAACATAGCGACGAGCAATATCGCCTTCCCGTTCTTGGGGGAAACGTTCTAACAGTCTATGGGCTATGATAAGTCCTAACACCCGGTCCCCCAAAAACTCCAACCGCTCATAAACATTCCAAGAGGACCGCCCCAAACTAGCGTGGGTGACCGCTTGACGAAGTAATTCGGGATCCTTAAAGCGGTATCCTAATTTATTCTCTAAAGCATTTAAGTGAAATACTTTTTCAGTCATCGGATTAAATTAAAAATACGAGTAAAACGAATGGCCTGCGGCCAATTCCAAAACTCCCACCAAGACCATTGTGTGTCCCAAGCCCAAAATAAAACCTCAGCTCTTCCAACCAAATTCTCTAAAGGTACGCTGCCAACACTTCTATCTCTACTATCCACAGAGTTATCACGATTATCACCCATCATAAAATAATGTCCTTCGGGCACGTTATATACGCCGGTATTATCAGCCGCTCCTTCGTCCCCCATCAACTCTATGATCTCGTGTCTTATCCCGTTGGGAAGTGTTTCAATATATTTTGGAATACTTATTTCTCGCCCAAAAGCATCTTTCTTCGTAAACCCTGATATAGCTTCTCTTTTTAATGCTCTACCATTGATATGGACTACACCATCAATAACTTGAATTTTCTCACCAGGCATTCCTATTAACCTTTTAATGTAATCAACATTAGTATTAGTTGGCTTTCTGAAGACAAAAACATCACCTCTTTTAGGTTTTGTAATAAATACTCTTCCTGAAAATACAGTTGGCGAAAATGGCAGCGAATATTTGCTGTAGCCATAAGAAAATTTTGAGACAAAAAGGTAATCCCCGACCAGCAGTGTTGGAACCATCGACCCTGAAGGAATATTGAAAGGTTCATATGCAAATGTCCTTATGAAAATTGCAATGAAAACCGCTGTAAGTACGGTTCTAAAAAGCTCCCAAATACTTCCAGTTTTACTTGTAGAAGGTGATTTCATTTTTGTTGCTATACCCGTTTCAATTAAATAAATTATTTCAAATTTTTATTGGCCAAACTAATAACTGGTAGGCGTTAAATATTTCTATCGAAACAAAGGGACTGAAGACCAAATTATCTTTTATTGTATCTCTAAATAACAGTTCCTCGTAAAATAGCATTACCTTCTAAATAGCTCATTTTCGTTGGTATCTGCGGAAATCACCACCAACGCTTGAGCTAACGGTGGTTCATCCGATAAGCTAAGATCAAGCCGAGGCTTCATACCCGGTGGAATTAACTCTTTAAGTATTTTTTCAGCGGCACCTGTAAGAACTAGCTTTGGTTTTCCATTTTCTTCATTAAGGACAGACAGTTCTGTCCACTTTATTCCTAAACGTGCCCCATCACCTAATGCTTTCCAGGCAGCTTCCTTAGCTGCAAACCGTTTGGCATAAATCGCAATTCTATGAGTACTATTATCTGCTCGCATCCGCTCTTGAGGCGTAAAAACCCTATTAGTGAATCTATCTCCGAATCGATCAATCGATTTTTTTATTCGATTTATGTCTACAAGGTCACTTCCAATGCCAATAATCATAGCTACCTACGGTTTCAAATCATATACCTTTGAGATTGGGTTTAATTTATATTCGTGGCTTCATCAATGATGTTGTTCATTTTTCTAATAGCGACTTCCAGTCCCAAAAAAAGGGACTCTCCAATCAGAAAATGACCAATATTCAATTCAGCCACATGATCTATAGAGGCGATCCGACCTACATTTTCGTAATTTAGTCCATGTCCAACATGACACTCTAGTCCCAAATCATGAGCATACTTTGTTGCTTTTTCTATTCTCAGAAACTCTTCCCTTTTCTTGGTTCCCTCAGCATCACAATAACTGCCTGCATGAAGTTCAATGACAGGGACACCCAATTGAACAACTTTGTTTATTTGATCGGTGTCGGGCTCTATGAAAAGTGATGTACGCAGCTCCTTATCATTTAATTGCTCGCAAAAAGATTTAAGTCTTTTGAATTGACCAATTACGTTCAGGCCTCCCTCTGTTGTTATTTCCATCCTGTTCTCTGGAACTATACAAACCGCATTTGGTTTGAGTTTAATCGCAATATCCTTCATTTCTTCAGTAGCTGCCATCTCAAAATTCAAAGGCAAATCTACTTGGGCCATTAATCTTTGAATATCATCATCTTTTATGTGCCGTCTATCTTCACGTAGGTGAGCAGTTATTCCGTCAGCGCCAGCATCTTTGGCAATAACAGCCGCTCTAATCGGGTCCGGTGCACTACCTCCCCGCGCGTTTCGAACAGTAGCGACATGATCTATATTAATCCCAAGTCTTGGACGTTTCATAGTATTACCCTAAGCTAGAAAATTTTCTTAAAAAGAAAATTTATAAATTAATTTAAATATTAGTTACAAAGTTGGTTACCCTTTTATGAATAATATTAACATCATTTGTGTGCAGAGTACCTGTCAATTTTTTCATATTTGATAACAGTTTATCAAGCATTTAACCACGCGCTCTCTCAACAGAGCTAATAACAGGAATTGCTCTTAATACAGCTATTATATTTTTCAGATGCTTTATATCGTTAACTTCGACATCAATTTGCATTTCAAAAAAATCAACCGACCTACTTATTATTTTAAAGTTTATTATGTTACCTAAATTTTTTCCAATAATAGAAGTTACACTCCCCAAACTTCCGGGTTCATTTTCTAAAACAATCCCGAGTCGGCCAATATGTCGTGAGGTGTCAGAGCCGATGTCCCATGATACGTCAAGCCATCTTTCAGGCATTGACTGAAAACCCTCCAACGTTTCACAATCAATAGTGTGGACGGTTACGCCTTTTCCTGTTGTCACAATCCCAACAATTCTTTCCCCCGGCAACGGATGACAACAACGCGCATAATGAAACGCCATTCCCGGTATCAATCCTTTTAACGGTATTGTATCGGTTTTTTTGACATGTGCCATGGGGACTATATTGTCTACTGGCACTAAAGCATTATGGTTTCCACCTGGCATGACAGCATGAAGTACTTCTTGAGCTGACAGAATGCCCTCACCCGTAGCCGCTAAAATATCTTCTATAGTCTCAAAGTTTAAAACATTAATTGCTTGGACCAATAATTTTTGGGAATAACGAATACCAACTCTTCTTAGTGTTTTTTGCAAGATAGCCTTACCCAGATCACAAAACTGCTCGTACCTTTGGTTTCTAACAAACCTTCTAATAGCTGCCTTTGCCTTACCTGTAACAACAAACTGTTCCCAGAGGGGAGAAGGATTAGCATTCTTGGAAACTTCTATTGATACTTGATCACCGTTCTGAAGCTGCGTAGTTAGAGGTCTCAGTTTTCCATTAATTCTCGCAGCTACACAAGCATCACCTACTTCTGAATGAACGGCATAAGCAAAATCAACTAAATTAGCACCACGCGGTAATGCTATCAAATCCCCTTTTGGAGTAAAGGAAAATACTTGATCTTGATACATCTCCAACTTTGTATGCTCCAGAAACTCCTCAGGATTAGACGCCTGCTCTAAGATCTCAAGCAGCTCCCTCATCCATCTATATTGTCGCCCTTCGCGTGCACCCTTTTCTCCTTGCTTGTAGTTCCAGTGAGCAGCGACACCTAACTCAGCAATATCGTGCATCTCAGAAGTACGCATTTGGATTTCAACGCGTTGTCGTTTTGGACCAATGATCCCAGTATGCAGAGATTGATAACCGTTTGGTTTTGGCGTGCTTATATAGTCTTTAAAACGGCCCGGTAACACAGGGTACGCACTATGAATTATTCCTAAAGCTTTATAGCAATCCATTACCGACGGCACAACTAAACGAAAAGCGACAATATCAGACAGTTGCTCTATGTTGACACTCTTTCTTTGCATCTTCGTCCACACAGAGTAAGGCGTCTTTCTCCGACCTGTGATACTTGCCATCAAACCAGACGCACTACATGTCTCTGCTAATTCTGTCTCAATCTCGGTGATAATATTGCCTCCTTTGGAGATCAAAAACTCTAACCTTGAAAGAACTGTATCAAAAGCGTCAGGATTTAATTCTTTAAATGCTAAATGTTCAAGTTCATCTCTAAACTCCTGGATACCAATCCGTTCAGCCAGCGGCGCATAGATATCCATGGTTTCGACGGCAATGCGTTTTCTTTTTTCTTCATCTACAATATACTGTAATGTGCGCATGTTATGTAGCCGGTCGGCAAGCTTTATAAGTAACACCCTAATGTCTTCCGACATCGCAATCACTAATTTTCGAAAGTTTTCGGCTTGTTTTGAACTATCCGATTGCAGATCAATCCTATTTAATTTGGTCACCCCATCGACTAAACGACCAACCTCTTTTCCAAACAGCGATTCAATATCCGCGACAGTAGCTCCCGTATCCTCCACTGTGTCATGTAACAATGCTGTTATTATAGTGCTGTGATCCAATCGCATATCGGTTAATATGCCTGCAACCTCCAAAGGGTGAGAAAAATATGGATCGCCTGAGGCACGGGTTTGTGACCCGTGAGCTTTCATTGCAAATACGTAGGCTCGGTTTACCGCATCCTCATCGGTCGATGGGTCATAGGCCTTTACACGCTCTACCAGCTCATACTGCCGTATCACCCTTTGTTCCTCGGTTATTTAAGCCGCAAAAAGCCATCAGCCTTAAACGATAGTAAATACTATTTTTTTTAATTAGCCTTCTTCGGAAAGCAAAGTTTCATCTGCGTCTTCGAAGATATTCTTATCCGCCACTTCACCATCCTTTATTTGCATCCCCAATGCCTCAGCGGCACCACCAACTTCATAACCACCGATCATACCCTGTCCTCTGTAATCAGACCCGTCATCACCAATCTCAATATCTTCTTTCTCTTCTTCTGGCTCATCTATTTCGACATGACGCTGCAAACCACGTATTAAAGACTCACTTATATCATCAATCGGTATCATTTCGTCTGCTATTTCTCGAAGAGCAACAACAGGGTTCTTGTCGTTATCTCTCTCGATATTGATTTCTGCCCCAGACGAGACATCGCGTGAGCGACGAGCTGCGACCATAACCAAGTCAAAGCGGTTAGGTATTTTTTCTATACAATCTTCCACAGTAACGCGAGCCATAACGTATACCACTCCTCAAATTTTTGCTTACAGCCACGGTTATACGACCAAACCGCACTATTGAGCAAGAGACAACCAATAAAAGATCGCCTTTTAATCAACGAAACTAGTCTATCAAACACTTAATTATTTGATCACCAGGTAATTCTTTAATTAATTCATCGATCTTTTTTCCTTCCTTCGGGCAAACCCAATTTGCACAAATATCAGATAAAGGCGCAAGAACAAATGCTCTCTTGTTCATCCTCGGGTGAGGTAATATTAATCGATCCTTTTGAGACGTTATCAAACCCATATAATCTAATAAGTCTAAATCCAGGGTTCTCTTGGCATTACGAACACTCCTCTCACGTTGAAACATCGATTCAATTTCAAGAAGTGCCGTCATGCACTCGATAGGATTAAGTTTAGTGCTGACGTGCGCAACGCAGTTGACAAACCAAGGTTGGTTGGAGCTTGGAACTGGGCTTGTCATATAAAATTTTGATACTTTAATTATAGCTATCCCAAACGCATCAAATGCCTTTATCGCTGCCTCTATCGTAGTTTTTGGACTACTATATCCTTTTGCAGGTATATTTGATCCAACTCCAACAAAAATCATAATAACCCTTGGAAGTTAAGTGTTTTTAAAACGATCATAAAACGTGTAACTTTAAGAGGCCTTACAAAAAAAAGACATTGTTAATCGTTTATCAATCGGCAAAAATTATTCCAGCACTACTAATATTAAAGTAGCTCCAACGTTTATTAAACATGTATTTTTAATATGGATGCCTAGAAACCTATGAACCCAAATAAAAATTGTCAAATTTGTCCAAGGCTCTACGAATACAGAACCGAAAATCAAAAAATATACCCTGAATGGTATAACGCACCGGTTGACTCCTTTGGCGATATTAATGGCAAATTACTAGTCGTTGGCCTCGCACCTGGATTACGAGGGGCCAATAGGACAGGCCGACCCTTTACTGGAGACTGGGCAGGCGACCTGCTCTATCAAGCATTAGCTAAATTTGGCTTTAGTCGGGGAACATATGCAGGAGAGGCGACAGATGGCCTTGCATTAGAGAATTGTCGAATTACTAATGCAGTGAGATGCCTTCCACCACAGAACAAGCCGATCGGCCAAGAAATTGGAGCCTGTAATGTTTTTCTAAAACAGGAAATTTCAAATATGTCTAATCTTAAAGTTATCATGGCGCTTGGTTTAATAGCACACAATGCCACGCTAAACGCGCTAGAAAAAAGAAAATCACAGCATAAGTTTACACATGGAGCAAGTTTCGAGCTAACGTCTGATATTAAACTTATAAGTTCTTACCATTGTTCCAGATACAACACGAATACACGACGACTAACAAATGAAATGTTTTTTGATATTTTTCGAGAAATTAGAGAAATAATAAAATCATGAAAACGTACTCATCCTTTATCTCGCAAAAGTCGTGATTTTTCCCTATTCCAATCGCGCATTTTTTGATCCTGCCGCTTATCTACTTTTCTTTTTCCTCTAGCAATTCCAAGCTCCAACTTTGCTATTCCACGATCATTGAAGAATAGTTTTATAGGGATCAAGGTACATCCTTCCCGCCGCACTAAACCTAAAAGCCGATCCCGCTCACGAGTTTTCACAAGTAAAGGTCGCATTCGCCTTGGTTCATGATTGAACCGATTTGCCGCTGTATATTCAGGTATGTGAGAATTAAAAAGCGTTAGATTCCCATTGGATTCGCCCGCATATGACTCGTTTATGCTTGCACGTCCTTCACGCAAACTTTTTACCTCCGTGCCAAATAAAATCAGCCCAACTTCCATCGTCTCGTCTATAAAATAATCATACCGAGCCCTTCTATTCTGGGCTACCGGCTGATTATAGCCTCCAGTCACCAGCTAGCTCTCCTATTCTAATAATTCGTAGTTACTCTAATTAATTAATCCTGCATGTCGCATAGCCGCTTTAACTTTATTTTTACTCTCCTCAGCTATTTCCCAGATTGGTAGACGAGCATCAGGGCTACATATACCAAGTAAGTGGGCCGCATACTTTACAGGTCCGGGGCTTGTTTCGCAAAATATCGCATTGTGAAGAGGTAATAACCGGTCATTAATCTCTCTGACTGTATCAAGATCCCCTGATTGCCACGCTTTATGCAGGCTTGCGAGCGGTCCTGGTGCTACATTACACGTTACCGAGATACAGCCATGGCCACCTTGGGCAAGATAAGGTACAATAGTCGCATCTTCCCCCGATAATTGACAGAAATCTGGACCTATTTCCAATCGCGTGGCTAGCGGTCGCACCAAGTCTTGGGTAGCATCCTTGACCCCAACAATATTTTGATGCTGAGCAAGACGCCCCATTGTATCTAAATTCATATCAACAATACTTCGAGGCGGAATATTATATATTATAATAGGTAAATCTACTGAATCAGCTATCGTGGAGAAGTGGCGATACATTCCTTCTTGAGTTGGCTTATTATAATAGGGAGTGACGTGCAGAGCAGCGGTAGCCCCAGCCTCTTTGGCATGAGCTGTAAACTCAACAGCCTCAGCAGTAGAATTTGAACCAGCACCAGCTATTACTGGTACTCGATCGTTGGCTTCATCCACACATAATTCCACTACCCGCTTGTGCTCCTCATGACTTAAAGTTGGAGACTCACCAGTTGTACCAACTGGGATAAGGCCATCCGTTCCCTCGCCTATTTGCCAACTTACCAGTTTTCGGAACGAATTTTCGTCCACTTTTCCATCCATGAACGGCGTAATTAAGGCTACTAAGGAACCTTTAAACATTGGATTTCCGACATTATAAGCCATGGTGCACCTTTATTAAATCTGTGTTATTTCACAAACAATACGATGAAGCATTGAAAGCGGCAAGGGTTTGCGTGATAGAATAGCCCATATTTAATGGTAAGAATTGTTATTTTTAGTATAAATTTGAGAAGTTTATCCAAGCTATCTCAAATCATGATGAGTGAGTCAAAGTTGTTTCTCAAAAATTTTTTATATATTTTGCCATTGGCAATGATATTTTCATCAAGTTTTTTTGGAAACGCATCCGCAATCACCAAAACTGTCAGCTTCGCTTCTAAAACACCAATGCCAAAACCCAAACCAATTTTAGGTTTTCTCAAAAAAAACGGCTCTAACGTCTATTACAAATACGACTTAGCTATAACCCTTGCAGAGAATAAAAAGTGGGGCCGCCTTTCTAAACTAAACCGAGAACCTCTGCATAATGGATTAGAAGAAGTTATATCATGGCTGAGTTTCAAAGACTATAAACACAACCATAAATTTAAGGATGTACAGAACTTTCTACGTCGTCAACCAATCTGGCCAGATCGAAATCAAATAGCATTACGGGCCGAAGCTTTAATAGGTAACTCTATACCGCTTACAAAGCGCGATACATGGTTTTCAAAAAATAAACCTCAAACAATAAGTGGAAAACTGGAATGGTTAGAAACGCTTGAATTGTTGAAGGAAATTGAGCGAAGAGATGCCTTAATTCTTGAAATATGGCTGAACACGTCACTTACTAGAAATACTCAACTCCAATTTAAAAGGAAGTATTCAGATATAATTGGAAAAGATGCGATTTGGGCTAGGTTAGATAATTTTTTGTGGCGCGGAAAAAAAATTTCAGCTCAAAAAATGTACCCATTCGTAAATAAGGATTTAAGACTGCTTTCTGAGGCACGACTTAGATTACGATATATGATGGGTGGCGTTGATGCGGCAATTAAGAGGATACCACTCCATTTGAAGAACGACCCTGGTTTAGTTTATGAAAGGCTTCGCTGGAGAAACCGCAAAGGTATGGGACTAAAGGCTAGAGAATTACTGAATAATATTTCAAAAAACCAGAAATTCCCAAAGTTGTGGTGGCGAGAGCGATCGAGACAAATACGATTTGCCTTGAATAGTGGATATTACAAAGAGGCTTACGCGCTTGCATCAACCCACATACAAACCAGTCGCTACACAAAAGCAGAGGCCGACTGGACGGCTGGCTGGATTGCGCTTAGATATGCGAACAAACCGGCAGAAGCTAGTAAATTTTTCACTAAAATGTATTCTCATGTGATTACTCCTTTGAGTAAGAGTCGCGCAGCCTATTGGGCGGGTCGAGCTTTCAAAAAAGCTCGCGATAATGATCAAGCAACCACCTGGTATAATATAGCCTCTAAATATCGGACTACCTTTTATGGACAACTCGCTCAAAATTCTCGCTTAGTTAAAATTAAGTTTCCATCACTCCCACTACCTCTAAATAAAGGCAAAAATAAGATAACCAAAATGCAGTCTTACATTGAGATAATTGTCGGACTTCACCAGATCAATAAAAAAAAATTAGCGCGTAAATTTCTCAAAACTTTGGCACGCTCTAACATGTCTAGAGAAGCATTCATCTCGACAGCAAGCCTTGCTAGCGAACTGGGGTATACTGACCTCGCAGTTTACACTGCTCGGAGGGCCGCGCGAAAAGGTATTTTCCTCCTAGAGTATGGCCACCCTTTTATCAAAATCCCAAACAACATAAAATTGGAGTCAGCTCTTATTTTATCTGTTATTCGGCAGGAAAGTAACTTTGACCCTAACGCTAAAAGCCCGAGGGGGGCGAGGGGATATATGCAATTGATGCCAAAGACAGCAAAAGAAATTGCCAAAAAACTGAACATTGATTTTTCAATACGCCAGCTTGAAGAAAACCACATGCTCAACATCCGTTTAGGGGCAGAGTATTTGGCGCGGCTTATACAAAAATTCGATGGGAATTATGTTCTAGCTCTAGCTGCCTATAACGCTGGTCCATTAAATGTCCAACGTTGGATAAACAGCGCAGGTGATCCCAGACAAACCGAAATAGATACGATTGATTGGATAGAACGTATACCGTTTAGAGAAACTAGAAATTATGTACAACGTGTTTTAGAAAACCTTGACGTCTACCGACGGCTCCAGAAAAGTTCCACAAAACCTATTAGCCCGGAAAATTACTGGCGTCCATTAAGATGGCACATGAGCACCCAATCCTAATTGTGCTCTTCTTCTAAGCCATGGACTTGGTCTGTACCGATCATCGCCAGTCACCTCTTGCATAATAGACATTATCCTATGTGCCAAAACTACTCCAAAATCATCAATAATCTCTAACGGTCCCATTGGGTAGTTCAACCCAAGCTTCATTGCCAGATCTATGTCTTCAGGTGTGGCTAATTCAATCTGGGCCATTTCACATCCCAAGTTTCCAATCATCGCCCGGATCCGCTGGGAGATAAAACCCGGGGAGTCTTTTATAGCAGTCACCGCCCTCCCATTTGCATTAATGAGTGCAGCGATGCTATCGATCGGACCTCTAGTTACTCCTGGTGGAGTCATCAGAGTAACCCGCTTTGACAAATCACCAGTTGTGTCAATCGCAACTATTCTCCGATAATCTAAACCAGTTCTCTTTGCAAATGTTGAACAGTCTTCTCCAAATAATGCTGCTAATATAGGACTTTGCCCATCGTCAGTTACAGACATTCCAGCACCCGCTAAAATATCTGAAAAGATTTCTGACTCATTCGGGATGACAACTTTAGTCGCTTTTTCAGAAGCAGTTAAATAATCTGGACTAGGCGGATTAATCATATTTCCATCCGCGTCATACCTGTAGTTCCCATGCCGAGTTTTACGACCGAAACGACCCGCATCGTAGAGGGATTTATGGAACGGAACAGTTCTTATTCGTGGGTCATAGGAATTCTGTTCGTGCATTATTAACGAAGCAGGGTAATTCACATCCACCCCCGTTAAGTCCATCAACTCAAATGGCCCCATCCTAAAATGCGCACAATCACGCATGACAGCATCAACCTGCGATTGAATTGCTACACCCTCATGTAATATATGCAATGCTTCCGTTGTGAATGCCCGACCACCTGTATTAACTAAAAACCCTGGAGCGTCGCGAACGACCACTGAAGTACGTCCCATGCGCTCACCGAGTTTTACTAGACCATCTATCACCCAATCTGCAGTCGACGGTCCTCTTATCACCTCCACCAAACGCATTACTGGAACAGGGTTAAAGAAATGAAGACCTGCAAATCTCTCTTGCCTCTCAAGTGGGCGACCTAAGGAACTAATCGGTAAGGACGAGGTGTTGGACGCGATGATGCAATTGGCACTCACGTGCTGTTCTAGCTCTTTATAAACAGCATGTTTGACATCCAAATCTTCAAATACGGCTTCCACGACCACGTCACACTTTGAAAACCCTGCGAGAGAATCAGTCACCTTCAAGTTAGACTTCATTTGGTCAACCGCTTCTAATTGCAAGCGACCTTTTTCTACTGACCGGTCTAGACGTTGAAAAATGAGATCTTCACCCGCCGACGCTCCCTGCATATTCGCGTCAAAGAGTACAACCTTCATTCCACCCTGGAGAGAAACTTGAACAATTCCTTGGCCCATGGCTCCTGCACCAATTACGCCAATAGTTAAATCATCGGCATTTGCGTCAAAACTCATATCATACCACTCTAGTCATTTTTATACTCTTTCTATGATTGTCGCCATGCCCTGGCCTACACCTATGCACATGGTGCACAAAGCATACTTACCACCAGTTTCCTCTAATTCTTGTGCGGCTGTTAGAATGAGACGAGCACCACTTGCACCAAGTGGGTGGCCCAAGGCAATAGCTCCACCATTTGGATTCACTCGGGGGTCATCATCAGCCAAGCCTAACTCTCTCATAGTGGCGAGAGCTTGACTAGCGAATGCCTCGTTGAGCTCAATCACGTCCATGTCCGCAATTGTTAATCCAGCCCGAGCAAGAACCTTTTGGGACGCTGGAGCTGGGCCAATCCCCATAATTCTAGGTTCAACCCCAGCAGTTGCGCCAGCTACGACTCGAGCGCGAATTTTCAATCCATTTTTAGCAGCTGCTGCCTCACTTGCGATAATCATAGCCGCAGATCCATCATTTACGCCACTTGCGTTCCCAGCAGTCACACTTCCCCCCTCTTTTCGGAAAGGCGTGGCTAACTTGGCTAGCGCTTCCATAGTTGTTTCGGGACGCGGATGCTCATCGACATCAACAACCATTACTGCCCCCCGACGGCCCGGTATTTCTACCGAGACAAGCTCCTTAGCAAGACGACCATTTCCCATAGCTATCCCAGCTTTCCGCTGGCTATTAAATGCAAATTTATCCTGATCTTCACGGCGAACTTGATATTTCTCTGCTACGTTCTC
The DNA here is from genome assembly GCA_964276085.1 of uncultured Thalassobaculaceae bacterium. Classification (GTDB taxonomy): domain Bacteria; phylum Pseudomonadota; class Alphaproteobacteria; order Thalassobaculales; family Thalassobaculaceae; genus UBA7326. Next base: position 25,517 of record CAXYEO010000001.1, read on the forward strand.
TCCTGTAACAGGCATCGAGTCGGATCCATATTGGCTCTCCATTTTTGGATTTACAAATCGCCAGCCAATAGTTGTATCAAAAACTTCAGCGGTTCGAGCAAATGCTGTCTCAGATTTAGCCATGACGAAAGGAGCTCGGCTCATACTTTCACTACCACCAGCTATAAAAAAACCTCCCTCATCGGAACGAATTGCTCTTGCTGCAGCGTTTACAGCCTCCATGCCAGATGCGCAAAGTCTATTAACGGTTGCCCCCGGTACCTCTGGCGAAATTCCAGCAAGCAATAAAGCCATCCGAGCAACATTCCGATTGTCCTCCCCTGCCTGGTTCACACAGCCATAATAAACATCGTCTAACTGGCTCCAATCGACACCCGGATTACGTTTCATCAATTCCTGAATAGGAAGGGCGGCAAGGTCATCTGCCCGAACTTTCGATAATGCTCCAGCATATCTACCTATTGGCGTTCTAATCGCATCACAAACGTAAGCTTCTGTCATGATTTTCTCCTACACATTAAAATAAGTACCGCTAACTGCACAATAATTTCTTTTTGCCATACATATCAAGTACGTTGGCTTCATTAAAAATTTTATTTGCTAAAACTTTCCAACTTACATAGTGAGCAACTACTCAATAGTGTGCCTTAAGTTGGCAAGCGCCCATTATCCAACACAATGGTTTGCCCAGTCATTGCTGGATTTACAGCCAAAAAAAGCATCCCCTGGGCTATATCCTCTGGTTCAACCATCCGTTTTAACAAAGACGCCTCAATCGACATTTTTTTATTGTCTCGGTTCCAAGGGTCCGTCCAAGCTGTCCGAGTTAAACCTGGCGCAACGGCATTCACTCTAATATCGGGGGCTAGAGCTCTAGCGAGACAACGCGTTTGACTTATGATTGCTGCCTTTGAGTTTGCATAGGCTATAGAGCTTCCGGCATTACCAATACCTGCTATAGACGCAGTATTCACAATACATCCTTTTGTAGCCTTGAGCGCACTTACAGCCGCCCTTGAGCATCTAAATGGACCAATAACGTTAGTGTGCATTATCGACTGCCATCGTTCTTCTGTCATCGAATCTAAATCATCGAAGGGTATGGGTTCCACGGTTGCTGCTGTGCCGGCGTTGTTGATCAAAATATCTAACCCTCCTAATCGCTCTAATGCGCCAGCAACCATTTTATCCGCACTCTCGGGGTCAGCAACGTTACCAGGTGCCCCTATGGATTGACACCCTTGGCCGTTCAACATATCAACCACTTCCGGCCCTCTTTTATCTTCAATTAAATGATTCACCGCGACAGTTGCGCCGCATTGAGCAAGCAGTGTTGCCACAGCTTTCCCAATACCGGACGAGGCACCTGTGACCAGGGCTTTTTTCCCAGATAAATCAGCTTTGATCACGATAAAATCTCCAAAACAAATAAATACAAATAGCGTATTATTTTTCCATAAGAAAACCAATAAAATATTATACAGGCCATTTAGACGAATTATTAGAAAAATGACGGATGCGTTTTCTAGAAAAGTAATCAATACCCTGAACTTTGAAGCTTCTATCTATGACTATGTAATAAAATAAATAGAATATTCCTGTACTATTAATTTTAGAAACATATCGCCTCTTGCATCGACCGCAGCTATCATGCAAGCTCATTCTTTTTTAAGAGTGTAAAACCGTAGTCAAGCGGTTGGAATTAATAAACTGGAGGTACAGATGAATTTTAAAAAAACTGCAATAATAGCAGCGGCAGCCGGCGCATCGTTTGCAATCGCTAGCGCAGCTTATGCGGGCGGAATGCCTAAGAAAACAGCATGGACTGCCTATGGGACGACATCGTCCGGGTATGCTCAAGCGGTTTCAATCGGTAACATGATGAAGAAACACTATGGCACTAATATGCGCGTTATTCCGGGGAAAAATGATATTTCCAGAATGACTCCCTTGAGAGATAATAAGGCAGGTTACTGCGCTTGCGGTATCGCAGCCTATTTTGGTCAAGAAGGAGTGTTCATTTTCGCTGATAAAAAATGGGGTCCGCAACCGATCCGACTGCTTATGACTAACATTGGTTCTTTTGGATTATCTCTCGCCACAGCAAAAGATGCTGGCATAAAAACCATGGCTGATATGAAAGGTAAAAGAGTCTCATGGGTGCAGGGTGCTCCTGCTCTAAACTGGAATGTATCAGCACAGTTAGCTTTCGCTGGATTGACTTGGGACGATGTCCAAAAAGTTAAAGTATCGGGGTTTGCAGCCTCTTTCGATGCAATTAAAAATGGGCAATCAGACGCAGCGTTCTCGAGTACGGTGTCGTCAAGTCCTAAAAAGTTATCCGCCTCACCGCGAGGTCTGAGTTGGGTGCCAGTTCCACATGGCGATGCTGAAGGCTGGAAGCGAATGAGTGCTGCCGCGCCAGTTTATGGCAAGGTTAAGGCGACACTCGGTTCTGAAATAGATAAGAATAACCCAACAGAATTATCTAACTATCCGTATCCAATTTTGGTAGCAAACGACTCTTGGGATGCAGGAGAAGTTTATGCGATAGTAAAGGCTATGGTTGATCATTATGATGATTACAAATCAGCCGCTAAGGGAGCACTTGGTTGGAAATTAGATAATCAGAACATGCAATGGGCTATGCCATATCACAATGGCGCAATAAAGTATTTCAAAGAAGCAGGTAAATGGGATGCAGCAGCTCAAAAGCATCAAGACATGCTAGTTGGTCGCCAAGCAGTGATTAAGAAAGCTTGGGATTCTCTTGGAGGAAAAGACAGCATGAGCAAAGACGAGTTGAAAGCCGCTTGGGCCCCTGTGCGAGTAAAAGCACTGGAATCTGCAGGTCTTGACCCTATTTTTAAGTAATTCAGAACTAGGGTAATAAAGAAATAAGATGTCTGACGTTAATACGAAAGACGGGCCGGCGACAACCGAGGAGCGGTTCCGCCGGCTCACTCCTTTCTGGAAGTGGTTATTGATAGCGCTTTCAGTCACCTCAATAATATTTTCAGGTTATCAAGTTTTTAATTTAGGTAACTACACCGGTTACGTACCCATCGAAAATCAGTATTTCTATGTAATTGTTGCGTTACTACTGCCAACTGCTTTCATAGTTTTTCCTATCTCGGGAAAAGCTGCTCATGGCGGCATGACCTGGTACGATGTAGTGTTATTTTTGGCTACTGCGGCTATCTGCCTAGTATTCGTCTATTACTCTATAGATATGTTAGACGAAGGATGGGAGTTTTCAGCACCAGAAAATATGCAATGGCTCAGCTTACTTCTTGTTTTATTGGCTATTGAAGCAGTTCGCAGAACCGGGGGCGGTATTGTAACTTTTATCATTGTAATTTTTGCAATCTATCCACTTTTTGCGGGAGAGATGCCCGGAGTACTGGAAGGGACGACAGAGTCCTTATTGGATACTGTGGCGTACTACGCACTCTCAACTGAAGCGTTAATTGGTATTCCTACCCGTGCATTTGCCGGATTAGTAATCGGCTTCTTATTGTTTGGAGTAGCTCTACAGTATACTGGTGGCGGGCAATTTTTTCTCAATCTTGCTTTTGCACTGCTAGGACATGTTCGTGGTGGTCCAGCTAAAGTTGCTATTTTCGCATCGGGATTAATGGGATCTATGAGCGGTAGCGTAATCACCAACGTACTTACGACCGGTTCTTTATCTATTCCAGCGATGAAAAGAATAGGGTTTCAGCCACATGTTGCAGGTGGCGTGGAAGCGTGCGCTTCTACCGGCGGCGTCCTAATGCCTCCTATAATGGGCGCTACCGCTTTCATTATGGCAATCAATCTAGAGGTTCCATATCGTGATATTGTGGTAGCTGCTGTTATACCATCCGTTCTATATTTTTTCGCACTGTTTATGCAAATTGACGGGTATGCCGCGCGTAATAAGTTGGAAGGGCTACCCAAAATAGAACTGCCCTCCGTGAGACAAACACTTAAAGATGGTTGGTATTATGTGGCGGTATTCGCCTTATTGATTTACCTACTGGTGTTTATGCAACGAGAAGCTCAAGCGCCGTTTTATGCGACATTTCTTCTTCTTGTAATCAATCAAGCGCACCCTAAACATCGTTGGAACTGGGATCGATTTGTTGAATTCCTAGTAGCCACCGGCCGCCTTTTCGCAGAATTGGCTGCTATTCTTGTTGGCATCGGTTTAATTGTTGGGTCGCTGTCTTATTCAGGTAAAATAGGCACATTGGCATTTGAATTATTGCAATTAGCCGGCAACAACGTTGCGTTACTGCTTATGTTAGGGGCACTTGCTAGTTTTATAATGGGTATTGGTGTCACTGTTACGGTAGCTTATATCATTTTAGCGCTTACGCTCGCTCCAGCCTTAACAGATAGTGGACTTTCGGCAATGGGTGTTCATATGTTTATGTTATATTGGGGCATGCTCTCTTATATAACACCGCCTGTCGCACTCGGTTCTTTTGCAGCAGCGAGTTTGGCCCAAGCTAGCCCAATGCGAACAGGGTTTGAGTCGATGAAACTCGGTACTATCATTTACTTTGTTCCATTTTTCTTCGTCCTTGACCCCGGCCTTATAATGCAAGGCGAACCGCTGCATATCTTGACAGTATTCGGGTGCGCAGTTCTAGGCGTTATTGTCTTATCCACAAGCCTTCAGGGCTACCTTTACGGCGTTGGAGATCTCACTGCGATGGGTTTGGTTCAGTGGCCAATTCGTTTGGGGTTGATGATAGGAGCACTGGCTTTTGCTATGCCCGGAAATGATGTGATTGGGATGAATAACATGGAATTATTTATTGCCGGTACTGTTTTCACTGGCGCTGCTACTATCCTAGCGTTAACAACAAGGAAAGTATTAGCTCCAGGATAATTGATAGAAATCTGATAGAAATTAATTGGGCGCTGATGTAACCTTCAGGCGCCCAATTTTTTTGTCTGAATAAACTATTACTATTGGAATAATAAAATGCGTAATCTTCAGCGTCCAGGACGCTCTCCAGTGATGGCCTCAAATGCAATGATTGCTACTAGTCATCCATTGGCAAGCCAGGTTGGAATAGATATTTTGAAGGCAGGAGGAAATGCAGTAGACGCTGCAATAGCGGCCTGTGCCACTCTATGTGTTGTTGAACCTGCAATGACAGGAATAGGCGGCGATTGTTTTGCTTTGTACAGCCCTGCCGGGTCGACAAAGCCATTAGCTTTAAACGGCTCTGGCAGAGCACCAAAAGCCGCAAGTGTTGATGCGATCAAGGCTAAAGGATTTGATGCAATCGAGGTTCAAAGCGCTCACGCAGTCACGATACCGGGAGCTATTGCCGCATGGACAAAATTAAACACCGACCATGGAACCAAACCAATTCAAGAACTACTAGCTCCGGCTATAAGCTACGCCGAAAATGGCTTTCCAATAATGCACAGAGTAGGAATAGATTGGGCCGACCTTGCCCCAAAACTTCTTGCCGACGACGTATCATCCAAAGTTTTATTAAAAAATGGCAAGGCACCAAAAATTGGAACTATATTTTCGCAACCCCTTCTGGGCGCAACATTAAAAAAAATTGCTGCCCAGGGAAGAAGCGGCTTTTACAAAGGTGAAGTCGCCGAAGATATAGTAAATCGCTTAAATTCACTTGGTGGTTTGCACACACTGGCGGATTTAGAAGAGTGCCAAGCAGAGTACGTAGTTCCAGTAAGTACTGACTATAAGAAACATCAGGTGCACGAATGCCCGCCAAATGGACAAGGTATCTGTGCTTTAATAATCTTAAATATTCTCTCCCGTCACGATATTAAACGGTTGAATGAGGTCGACCAAATTCATCTATTGGCCGAAGCAACAAAACTCGCCTATCACCAGAGAGACCTGTATATTTCCGACCCCAGTTTTTCAAAAATTCCTGTCGAGTGGCTTTTATCTGATAAGCATACAGATCAATTAAACGAAATGATCAACTTAGATATAGCATCCAATATAGACAGCTTAAAATTCCCGTCACACGATGATACGACCTATTTATGTTGTGTAGACTCTAACGGCAATGCCATATCATTTATAAATTCTCTATTCTCTGGATTTGGGTCAGGGATTATGGCGCCAAAATCAGGCGTAATTCTGCAAAACCGTGGATCCTCATTCTTAATTGACGATACCCACGTAAACCGAATAGAGGGAGGAAAGCGACCTATGCATACTATCATCCCTGGAATGTTGACTCAGAATGAAAAAGCAGTTGCCCCCTTCGGTGTGATGGGAGGACAATATCAATCGACGGGGCACAGTAACTTCATTAGTAATATTCTAGACCGCGGCCTTGATCTCCAAGAAGCAATGGATCAACCCCGAAGTTTTGCTATTGATGGTAAGCTTCAAGTAGAGAATAATTTTTCATCCACTGTTTGTGAAAAACTTCAAAAAAAGGGACATGAGTTAGAATTTGTGGAGAAACCACTTGGAGGCAGCCAAGCTGTGTGGATAGACCATACGAACGGAGTATTGATAGGGGCATCCGACCCTAGAAAAGATGGCTGTGCGATTGGTTATTAAACTATCCCTTTCATTAGGCCGGATAAACTAAGTTTTTACGAACCATAGGACTTAATAATGATACAACATCGTGCAGCAATAATAGGTCTTGGAATTATGGGAAGGCGAATGGTTGGTAATTTTGAAAAACATCCGTTATTCCAAATTGTTGGCGTTTGGGACCCTTCAGAACAATCAATATCTAAAACCAAACAAGACTATCCATCGGTTCCATTTGCCAAAGTTGCAGAAGAACTCATCGATAACGAAAAAATAGACCTTCTTTATATAGCATGCCCTCCAGAGTTTCATAAACAATACGCTTTGATGGCAGTGGAGCAAAAAATAGCAATATATCTGGAAAAGCCTTTGGGGGTGGATATTGCTGCTAGCGAAGATCTAGTCCTAACACTACAGAAAAATAACACCCCAAATATTGTGAATTTTGTCCAGGCATCTTGCGAAGCTCTGGAAATAATTCAGAATGAACTCAAGTCAGGTAATGTAGGTACAATCACCGGCATTGATATTCTAATGCAATACCAACAATGGCCAAGGTCATGGCAAGTAGAGGCTGATTGGCTTCGCTTCAAATCGGCTGGCGGTTATACGAGAGAGGTTTTATCTCATTTTATTTTTGTAACTGAGCGTTTGTTGGGGCCAACCAAAATAGTTTTTTCCAACCCCCTGTATCCAGAAACAGATGATTTATGCGAGACACATATACAAGCCCGATTAGCTTGCGGTTCTATTCCGATTAATATTTTTGGTTCATGTGGGGGAATTGGTCCTGATCGACAAGAAATAACGATCTGGGGAACTGAGAAAAGTTATAGGATTAGTGATTTTTATTTCTTGGAAACGGCAACAGATCTAACCTGGCAAGGTGCACTAAAATCCGATGATGATCCGCGCACCACGACACTTCAAAGGCAATTGGATAATGTGGACCGATGGTTAACTGGGCATCCCCATCCCCTTGCGTCTGCGGCGGATGCTTTATCTGTGCAAATTATCATAGAAAAAATGCTATCAAGTTGACTTTAGACTTTCTAATTGAGTCGTTCTCTATTCCACGCATACAATCCACTGATAACTATCACTGTTGCGCCTAAAACAGTAAGATGGTCTGGAAGATCGTCAAAAATTAAAAAACCTAATATTGTAGCCCAAACTAGCATCACATAATTAAATGGTTGGAGTATACTAGCTGGAGCAAAGTGCAATGCACTGATGATAAATATGTGCGCAAAGCTTCCCCCGACACCAGCTACGATAAGCCAACCCCAATCAATTAAAGAAGGTGGAAACCAAAAAAATGGAATAATTACACTTAGGACGATAAGACCGGTTGACCCCGTATAAAATAATGTTGTTTCGTTCGGATCATCGCGGCTAATGATCTTTGTTAAAATATTGTAGCCTGCAAATAAAATTGCAACGGCCAGCGGAAATATAGCGACAACGTCAAACACACCAAGACCAGGCCTTAAAATAATTAGAACCCCCATAAAGCCAGTGCCAATAGCTATCCAACGACGAAGACCTATTAACTCCCCTAAAAACGGTACTGACGCGGCAGTAACAAGCAGAGGTGCAATAGCTAAAATAGCATGGGCATCCGCTAGAGGCATCAAACTCAATGTATAAACTGCTAAAAAGTTTGCAGATAGAAGCATTGAAGCCCTAACTATCTGAGCAATAGGCCGTTTTGTTCGAAGGCCCTTAAAACCACGTTTTGCTATAACAGCAAAAGCACCAACACCCGCAAAAATAACAAATCTAATCCATAAAATTTGAACTACTGCAAATGTCACGGTTAAATGCTTTGAAACGGCATCAGTGCTTGCAAGCATTATCATGCCAATAATCATGATAAGAATGCCCGTCATCGTAGATCTTTTTTCTGCAGATACGTTCATTGCTCTCAATATCCCCACCCGGATATATTTTTACACAGTTAAATTGTATATTTATTTTTAATAATATTGACTTGTTAGTTTATCGATTAGGCTTGAAGATTTAACTCAATATAAACTCATTTGCTTAGGGTAAGGAACTTCAGAATGGAAAAACGTTGGACGAATAGGCCTGAAGGTTCCAATTGGGGGGATTTTGGCGATAATGATCAAAAGGGTCGGCTAAATTTATTAACCTCAGAGCGTGTTGTCCGGGCCACAAAGGAAGTTCAAATAGGAGACAGGTTTTGCCTATCTCTGCCGCTAGATTATCCCGGAGGCAGGAAACTAAATCCGAGAAGGTTCCCACCCCGATTATTTGCTACCGAACGCGGAGGATTAGCTAACTTTAATCTACCCCTGCATATTAGTGACCCCCGTTTAACCGACGTTGTCTGTGATGATGCAGCACTAATATGCCTTCAATATTCTACACAATGGGACAGCTTATGTCATGTTGGCGGCTGGTTTGATGCCGATGGCGACGGTAAACCAGAAGTCGTATATTACAATGGATGGAGAGGTAACGAGCACGTCATAAGTCCAACAAAAAATCCAGAAGGCGATGAATACACGCAGTTCGAAGGATCTAATGCAAAAGCACTTGGTATTGAAAATATGGCAGAAGCATGTGTTCAAGGTCGAGGAGTGTTATTCGATCTCGAGAAACGGCATGGTCGCAATAGGGCTCTTGTTGGATATGATGAACTAATGCGTATTATGGAAGAGGATAAAATCGAAATAGAAGAAGGTGACATGGCCTGTTTCCATACCGGCTTTGCTCAAGGTTTAATCGACATGAAAAAAAAACCAAATGAACACGATTTGCATAACACTTTCGCATGCCTGGATGGAAGAGATCAGAAACTGCATAACTGGATACGAGATAGCGGTATTGCTGTAATGATTGCGGATAATTATGGTATAGAAGACGTCGCATCACCACTACCATCCGGGACTGAACCTATCGCTATGTTGCCGTTACATGAATTATGTATTTTCAAGCTAGGCATACATATTGGAGAGATGTTTTATCTAACAGCATTGAGAGATTGGTTAGCAGAAAATGGGAGATCACGATTTCTTTTGACGGCCCCTCCCTTGAGATTGCCTGGTGCGGTAGGGTCGCCTCCTTCTCCAATAGCTACCGTCTAAATACACCTATCCAATTTTGTGAGTTTTCTATGAACAGTAAAATGATAATCACCCGCCGGCCGTTATCTAAACTTCTTGATCCCAAATCCGTAGCGGTAATAGGAGCATCTGACGATCCCAAACGTATAGGCGGCCGACCTTTACAATATCTCTTAACAGGAACATTTGCCGGCCAAGTGTACGCAGTCAATGCTAAACGCAATACCGTCCAGGGCATCCAAGCCTATAAAACAATATTAGATGTTCCCGGTTCAGTAGATGCAGTAATTGTCGCAGTACCGGCACCGGTAGTTATTCAGACCATAAGAGATTGTGCTAAAAAAGGCGTTGGGGCTGCAGTCATTTTCACCTCTGGATTTGCTGAACAAGATACCCAAGGCGAAGAATGGCAAAAAGAACTAACCCAGATTTCTATTGAAACTGGCATAAGATTACTTGGTCCCAATTGCTTAGGAACATTTAATGCAAAAACCGGTTGGCTGGCCACTTTTACAACAAGTATTGATCAATATCCTGTGCAACCTGGGCCGATTGCTATAGCCAGTCAAAGTGGAGCTTTTGGAAGCCATCTTTATACCGTTGCGGCTAAACGCGGCGTTAGATGTACTTACTGGGTTACAACAGGAAATGAAGCTGATGTAGAATTATCTGAATGCATCGCCTATTATGCTACCTCTCCTGATGTTAAAGTTATTGCTGTTTATGCAGAAGGTGTTCGTAACGGGCCCGGGTTAAGAGACGCCCTCGAACTTGCCTATAAGAATAAAAAACCTGTGATATTTCAGAAAGTTGGTCGAAGCGGTGCTGGTGCAGAGGCGGCTGCTTCGCATACTGCATCTTTAGCAGGGTCAGACGAAATCTATGATGCTCTCTTCAAGCAATATGGTGTTTTTCGGGTGGACTCCATAGAAGAGTTATTAGATATAGCGCTTGCATGCCAGGCAGGAGCTATGCCCACTGGGGATAAAATTGGCCTTCTAACAATATCGGGAGGAGCCGGAGTACAGATGGCTGATACGGCAGAAGCCTGCGGTTTAAAGGTCACCGCGATGCCACCAGAACAACAAAAATATCTAAAAGATTTAATCCCATTTGCCGGTGTCAGAAATCCTGTGGATGTAACTGCTCAGGCATTGAATGACCTCACGCTTATTAAGCGCTTTATGGAAAGTATGATGCAGTTTGGTGGTTATGATGCAGTAGTAGCTTTTTTCACTGTGGTAGCGGGATCAAAAGTTATATCAGAACAACTAATTGAAACTCTTAAAGACATTCGTGCAAAATATATTAATGCACCAATGATTCTTTCTATCGTTGCCCCCGATGATATTATTAAAGACTATGAGAAAGCTGGGTACACCATACTTGAGGACCCAGCAAGAGCTGTTCGCGCTGCTGCTGCTTTGATTTATTTTGGGACTACTTTTGAAAAAAAACTAGCGGCTAAAGCTCCATCGTTACCAGCCAGCACGATGCAAGTACCTACCATAGTAAAGGGCGAAGATGAGTGCCGTAAAATATTAGCATCCACTGGTATTCCAATGGCAAACTCAGAAGTGGCGAAGTCAGCAAAAGAAGTTATTTCAATCTGGAGTACTATTAATGGCCCTGTTGCATTGAAAATAGTGTCACCTGACATCTTGCATAAGACAGAGATTGGAGGGGTGAGATTAAATCTTAATGATCCCACGGAGATAGAAGATGCGTTCAATGATATTATAGAAGCGGGAACAAAACATTATCCAAAAGCAGATATTGAGGGCGTTATAGTTTCTGAAATGATAAGCGACGGCGTAGAGACAGTTTTAGGAGTAATCAATGACCCTATATTTGGTCCTGCCGTTATGTTTGGTTTAGGTGGTGTCTTTGTAGAAGTTTTGGGCGATGTAACTTTTCGGTTAGCGCCATTTGATTTGTCGGAAGCACATCGAATGATTGCAGAAATTAAAGGGATAAAAATGCTTTATGGGGCTCGAGGAGCTCCGTCCTCCGATATTGACGCGATTGCCGACGCTTTAGTTAAGCTATCTGTTTTTGCCAGCGAAAACTCAGATAAAATATCCAGCATAGATATCAACCCGTTTATTGTAAGGCCTGAAGGCCAAGGTGCTGTTGGTGTCGACGCTCTAATTATCCCACATGGAGTAGATGTCATATAATGAGAGATCAATATTTTCGGACAAAAATAACAGAGTTATTTGATATCAAACACCCTATTCTTTGTGGCGGTCTAATGTGGTTGGGCAACGCAGAATATGCCGCAGCAGCAGTTAATGCTGGCGGCATGGGGTTTATGACGGCAAAAACATTCCCAGACCCAATTCGGTTTCGAGATGAATTATCAAAAGCATGGGATTTAACATCGGGTAAACCTTTCGGTGTGAACCTCTATCAATCTATGAGACCAGAAGAAAATGAAGTACTAAACGGCCATTTGAAAATAGCGCTAGACTCAGGAGTTAGGTTCTTTGAAACCGCAGGCATGCCGCCAACAGATTTCCTTCCCCAGTTACGAGAAGCTAATTCAACGATACTTCATAAGGTTTCCACCGTAAGACATGCCGTATCTGCGGCCCGCAAGCTCGATATAGATGCCATTACGATCGTTGGTGCCGAGTGTGGCGGACATCCCGGATTAGAACTAGTCAGTAGTCTCGTTCAGGCGGTAACTGGCCCAGAACAGATAGAAATGCCTGTCGTTATAGGAGGTGGAATAGGACATGGTCGACAGTTAGCAGCTATCCTTGGGATGGGCGCTGAGGGAGTTTTAGTTGGAACGCGTGTCCTTGTGGCTGAGGAAGTTTGGTCACATCCAGAAATAAAAAAACAAGTGGTAAATGCCGGGGCCGCCGACAGCACTTTAGTAATGGCCAGTTTTCGGAATACGTCTCGAGTTATAAATAATGAATATGCCCGCACAGTGCAAAAACTTGAGCACAAGGGTGTAACTGATTTTGACCAATATTGGCCCTATGTTAAAGGCAGTAACGCTTTTGACGCATATACAACAGGTGATTGGGACAAAGCACTTTTATCCATGGGACAAGCGGCTACATTCGCGAACAATGTGGCTCCAATGCAAGTCATATTTGATGATCTTATCGATCAGGCAAAATATGCCGTAGAACGGATGTCTTCATTAACTAAATAAAAGGATGGAAACTAAACAACAATAGATGCCTCCGTCTTTGCGTGGACTTCGTCCATCGTAATTTCTGGAGCTAACTCTGCTACGCGGAGGCCACCTTCCACGATATCAAACACACCTAAATTGGTGATCACTCGATCAACAACTCCTTGGCCTGTGAGCGGCAAACTACATTTTTTCAGGAGTTTAGATTCCCCGGCTTTATTTGCATGATCCATAATCACAACAATTCGCTGGACACCAGCAACAAGGTCCATTGCTCCTCCCATGCCTTTAACTAATCGGCCAGGAATCATCCAATTTGCGAGATCTCCTGTCTCTGACACTTCCATTGCCCCTAGTATGGATAAATTAATGTGCCCTCCCCTAATCATGGCAAAACTTTGTGAAGAAGAGAAGTAGCTTGTTCTATCAAGTTCAGTTACCGTCTGCTTTCCCGCATTTATCAAGTCTGCATCTATCTCTTCCTCCGTTGGAAACGCGCCCATTCCTAGCATACCATTTTCCGATTGGAGTGTGATGTCATAATCTTTTGGCACATAGTTAGATACCAAAGTTGGTATCCCTATTCCAAGGTTCACATAAAATCCATCCTCAAGTTCTAAAGCTGCTCGTGCAGCCATCTGATCTCTATCCCAAGGCATCATTAATCTCCCATTAAGCAGCGCGCGTCGTGCGCTGTTCTATACGTTTTTCATGCTGGCCTTTAAATATCCTTTGGACATAAACTCCAGGTGTATGAATAGACATCTTATCTAAAGTTCCCACGGGAACTAACTCTTCAACCTCGGCTACTGTCACAGTGCCTGCCGTGGCACATTCAGGGTTAAAATTCATTGCAGTTTTTCTATATGTTAAGTTTCCTTGCTCATCCCCTTTCCACGCCTTAACAATTGCTAAATCCGCTTTCAAACCACGTTCTAAGACATATGTTTTACCATCAAATTCTTTTAGCTCTTTCCCTTCAGCTATTTTTGTTCCTACGCCAGTTGCAGTATAAAATCCTGGGATACCTGCACCGCCAGCACGCAGCCTTTCTGCCAATGTTCCTTGAGGATTGAATTCAATCTCAAGATCGCCTGCCAAATATTGTTGCATAAACAAATCGTTTTCTCCAACATATGATGAGATCATCTTTTTTACTTGTTTATCTTGCAACAGTAAGCCTAAACCAAAGCTATCTACACCAGCATTATTAGATGCTATTGTGAGATTTTTTTTACCGGACTCCTTAATAGCCAAAATAAGATTTTCTGGAATTCCACATAGTCCAAATCCACCTGCTGCTATCGTCATACCATCAAACAGAAGACCATCCAGCGCACTTTGAGCCGCGGAATACACTTTTTTCATCAATAGCTCCTCACCAAATTACTTAATAAATAATTACCCATACTCTACCTTATTATTTAATCTATTCGTAACAGATAATTTCTAATCCAAAATATACCGCTCAAGCAATCTAGTATAGTGAAATAATAATGACTCAAAACATAGAAACATTCTTTAAGGAATGGGAATTTTGTGCCTCAAAATCAACTACTTGATTTTGTCACGGGTTCAGAAAATTCCTACAACCAAATTTTGCATAACTACTCATGTTTGTGGTCAACTTAAATTATTGACAGGAGCTTAGGAGACAGATCTATGAAATTCAAGCGGGTTGAGCATGTAGCTATAGCAGTAAAAAATATGGAAAAAATGCGGGATATTTTTGAGAACAAACTAGGGATAAAGATGGAATATGAGGAAGAACTTCCTCATTACAATACAAAATTGGCAATGTATCCGATTGGAGAGACATATTTAGAGGTCCTCGAGTCCAGTAGTCCAACAACTGAAACATCGAAATGGATAGAGGAGCATGGCGAAGGACTTTTTCATATCTGTCTTGAAGTTGAAGATATCGACGGAGCATTAATAGAACTAAAAGAGAAAGGGGTGAAACTCCTAGATCAGACCCCAAGAATTGGGCATGGTGGAGCGCGGATCGCTTTTCTAAACCCTGAATCTACAGGCAATTTATTAATCGAATTAGCTGAAATTCCTGGAGAAGTCAGTCATTAATTAACAGTCAGAAAAAACACTGAAAACTTTTTATAAAAGAGTGGAAATTTTATGCGAATTTTAATAACAGACCGGCACACAGCAGGCGATGAACACATAGAAAAAGATGCGGTAGGCTCAGATGTAGAGTTAGAGTTTTTTGATCACCATGATGACGTCACGGATGAGGCTTGGGCAAGAGCAGATGGCGTAGTCACGTATCGTGGAACAGCTGCTGTAATGTCAGCGCTTCCTAAGATGCAAAAGGCTCGAATTGTAGTAAGAGGGGGTGTAGGCTTTGATGGTCTTGACCTAAAGAAATTAGGGGAAAGGGGAATTGCTGTCTGCACGGTGCCCGATTACGGAACTACTGAGGTTGCCGATCATGCAATTGCTTTAATGCTGAGCCTTCGAAGAGGTCTAGATCAATACGAGGACTTAATGCGAAGAGACCCCAATGGATTGTGGAGATATATTGAAAGCCCATGTATTGATAGAATACGGGGACGAACCTTCGGCGTTTTTGGACTGGGAAGAATAGGCCTTGCGGCAGCACGGCGAGCAGCAGGGTTCGATATGAATGTTATTTTTTATGATCCTCATCTTCCCGATGGAGTTGATTTATCGACCGGGTATACGAGAATGCAAACCCCCGAAGAATTATTTGAAACAGCCGATACGGTCAGCATTCATTCTCCTCATACAGACGAAACTCGCGGTTTCATCAATAAAAACCTTCTTAGTAGAATGAAACCCAAGGGGGTTATAATCAATACGGCGCGCGGACCAATAGTTGATTTAGACGCAATTTATGATGCACTTAGAGAAGGAACACCAGCTGGGGCTGCATTAGACGTATTGCCAACTGAGCCAGCTGATACAAATCATCCACTTATAAAGGCTTATATGAATAAAGAAGATTGGCTAAAGGGTCGGTTGATGATCACCCCGCATGCAGCTTTTTATAGCCCGCCAGGACTCCATGACTTACGGTCAAAAGCGGTTGCTACAGTAGCCCAAAGACTTAGAGATGGATCCACACGAAATTGTCAAAATCTTGAGTTTTTAACTGACTAAAATTAGCACCTATCAGTAATTTAGCCTTTAAGGAAAGCCCTATTGGAATAAATGTTAAATGCTGGCCATGGCTAAGTCTCTTAGGACGCCTTTCTGTATTTTTGTCCCATTAGGGCTCGGCGTTGATGGAAAAGCGTCAATAGAAATAATTTTAATAGGGACCTTGAAGCCAGCTAATGTTTGTTTGCAATATTCTATGAGAACAGCTTCATTAATTTCCACCATCTCTTGTGGTATTATAAAGGCAACGGCTTTATTGCCTCTATCCGTTGCTACTGCAACAACTTGTGCGTCTTCGACCATTTGATGACTACATAGTTGAATTTCGATTTCTAATGGGTTAACCAGAAAACCACCAAGCCGCAACACGTCGCCCATTCTACCTAAATAAGTAAATGACCCATTTTTGGATACGGTCCCTAAATCTCCGGTCTTTAAAAACCCATCTTCTGTAAAAGTAGCAGTGTATGCTCCATTATTACCGTAATATTCAACAAAGATGTTTGGGCTCCACATTTCAAGCTCACCCTCTTGTTCAAAACCGAGTAACTTGTGAGTATCCGGGTCTCTTACTCTGACTTTTGATTTTCCATTGACAGGAAAGCCACCACCAATAGTACGAATATTTTGATCGCCTGTCATTTTCCTTAAAGAAAAGAATGAAAAAACTTCGCTCATACCAAATGGAGCTACAAGCGGGATACCACGCTTAAAAGCCGTTTTAGGAAAATCTGCTAGTGCTGAATTAAAAGATGCATAGGGACAAAATTGAAGATCGGGAAATGGTATTGGTGCATCACCAGTTATACGGATACCCGCTTCCAAAAGACGGGAAAACATATCATCGCCGCCGGCCGCATGGGTAACTTTATAATCGATCATCAATTGGGCACTCTCTGTTGCCTCAAAGATAACTGGCATAACACATACAGCTGCTGCCCGAATAGCTGCAGCAAGAAAAATAAAACCAAATACTCCACAAAATGGTAACGACTGTAAAACAACTGTATTGGGATTAGACATCTCTAAAATATGCGCGACATCCCCAGCATGCTCAACCACACGTTTTTGATTATGCAATACAAATTTGGGAAGACTTGTAGTCCCCGAAGTATTAAATATTACACACCCACTTTCAGCATCACAAAGAGGGTTCTCCAAAACACCATGTGAAGTGAGTGATTCGTAATGTATCGTCTCTGCATTTATATTATTATAAAGCTCCTGTTTATCACATTGGATCAGCGCTTTAACACCAGATAGCAAACTAGGCTCTATGGCATCTAAAATTTCACTATGACTACTTCTTCCTAATTCTGTGACAAAAGCAACGACCTTAGGTTGCACTCTTCTCAAAACATCTTCAATTTCGGTTCTACGAAACCTCGTATTCATTGCAACAGCGATCGCACCTAATTGGCCACAAGCCCCAAGCAATCCCAAATATGCTTTTAAATTTGGCAACCAGAACCCAACACGGTCTCCAGGCCCTACCCCTAATTTAGATAGACCTAAAGCAACTCTGCGGGTCTCTAATTCTAGTTCAGAATAGGTTATAGCCTCATCTTTGAAATAAATTTGAACATCACCAGCCACTTTAGCAGCATTACCAAACAGTTCCGGAAGAGTGTTCAAAGTCATTTATAATATCCCAAAAAAACGTTCTGCTGACTAACGACTATTGATGTATTGATCACCTTTTTCATTCATACAACCGCCTAACCAATATAGTATATTACTATTCTAAAAGGTATTGCTGCCATTTCGGCAAGATAAAAGCAGCTTTATGAATATCGGGATCATAATGTCTTCCAACATAAGTCACTTTGGGTTCACGAAGGGAGATATTATTTTGACTGTAGATAAAAAACCCAAAATCTGCACCAGGAAAAAATGGGATATTAGTCCTGTAAATATCAATTTTTGGAAGAAATTTTTTTCGGCGCATCACGTTAATTAAATTTTCAACGCCTGCACTCTCTTCCTGCAGAAAACGGCTTCCTATTTTTGATATAAAGATACTATCTGAATCTAATATTACACCTTTTTCTGTAACAATCGTTGAAAGACTGGAAATAAATTTTTCAGTAAATAAATTAGCCGAAGGGCCAACCGGTTCGGTAAGGTCCAAGACTATTAGATCAAACTTCTTTCCCGCAGAAATGGCTCCTTTAACAAAAGCCGCAGCATCCTCTATTCTGAGAGATACGCGTGAGTCGTCATAATTTCCTTGTATACCAAGAAATTTATTTGATAACTCAATCACCCGGTGATCAATTTCCACCATCGTCACCGTATCCACAAAATCATGTACTAATACTTCTCGAAGAATTCCTCCATCACCGCCACCAACAATAAGAACAGAAGCTTTGTCGTGCACGTAACCCAAAAGAGGTACATGCACTGCCATTTCGTGATAGATAAACTCATCTGCTTGGCAGGCTTGAATATAGCCGTCTAATACAAGTAGTGTTCCAAAGTGATCATGTTTTAATATTTCTATATCCTGGAATTCACTTTTTTCCTTATGCAAAGTTTTTGCATCGAGCAAAAGAGAAACGCCTAACTCTCCATTTCGCTCGTGCCACCAATTTTTTTGTGAAAAACTCACTCGTTTATTCTATTTCAACCGCAGGCGCTGCTGCACCATAAGCAGTATATCCACCGTCTATTGGTATGATCGCACCATTGATATAAGACGCTAGTGGTGAAGCTAAAAACATCATCGCATTTCCAATTTCTTCAGGAGCGGCCAACCTTCCTAATGGCGTTCGTCGTTGAAGCACCTTTGGATCAAGTTTTCCTGCATCAATCAATTTCTGAACCATCGGCGTTAACACATAACCTGGTGAAACAGCATTAACTCGTATCCCATGTTGCCCCCATTCACTTGCCAAAGTTTTTGTAATTCCTGCAACACCATGCTTTGACGCTGTATATGCATTGCGATACGGCAGCCCCACTAATCCTGCAATAGAGCTTATATTAACAATAGCACCAGCACCTTTTTTCAACATATCAGGAGCAACGGATCTGCAGGTCAGGTATGTCCCTGTCAGATTTATATCAATAATTTTTTGCCATTGGTCGATGTCTTGTTCAAGAGTAGGTAACACACTATCGGAAACACCAGCACAATTAATTAAAATGTCTATCGTCCCAAGTCCTGTTTTAGCAACACTAAATATTTTGGAGACGGAATCTTGGTTCGCAACATCCCCAGGCGCCGCAACATGCTCATTTCCAAGTTCTAAAACCGTATCTTTTGTCTTACTTTCATCTATATCAGAAATAGCTACTCTTGCGCCGCACGCAACAAATAAATCAGCCGTTGCTCTCCCAATACCACTAGCCCCCCCTGTTATGAGAACACCTTTCCCCGAAAAATCAAACTGGTCCATTAATCTTCCTTTCAACTAGATATAGTGGGAGGCAAATGGGCTGTTACAGTTGGAATATCATCATCAAAAATTTCGACTTCAACTAAAGTCGAAAGAGCGGTAGGCCCTTGGGCAAGCCTTGACGTTCCCTTGTCCATTGTCAAAACATTAGGGTTTCCATGTTTACATAAAGCACCAATTTCTCCAGGCACGGCTGGATCAAACCATGCACCCGTAGCCAATTGAATTACACCAGGCATAATATTTTCACTTAGATTTACCCCAGCAAGACAACTGCCGCGATCATTAAAGATCTTTACGATATCCCCTGTCCGTATTCCTCGAGATGCGGCATCTTCAGGATTCATTGTCATGGGTTCACGATCGTTTATTTTGCTCCCTTTACTCACAGCCCCACTATCGAGTTGACTGTGCAGTCGCGTGCTAGGTTGGTTAGAGATTATATGCAAAGGAAAGTTTTTTACCGCTTTGCTACCCAACCACTCAAACGGTTCCATCCAAACCGGGTGACCAGGGCAGTCGTCGTACCTAAACCCTGCAATAACATCAGAAAAGATCTCAATTTTTCCAGATGGGGTTGCAAGCGGGTTCTTCTGGGGGTCATTTCTAAATGTCTCAAGTAATATTTTTTTATCTTGTGCTTTTAATACCTCTTTTGGTCCCTCTTTCCAAAAAACATCAAAGTCTGGAAGTTCAAAATTTGCCTCGCCAGCCCTTTGACGTGCTTGGTTCCACAAATGCCGAAGCCATTCTTCTTCACTTCGTCCTTCCGTAAATGCCTCGTAAAAACCAAGTCGTGCCGCTAACTCAGAAAACACATCATAGTCATTCCTGCTCTCACCAATGGGCTCTATGGCCTTATGCATCGGAGTAGCCATTGGTTCCCATTTTGTCACCATAAGGTCATTTCTCTCGAGTACAGTTGTAATTGGAAATACAATATCAGCATGCCGTGCCGTTGCAGTCCACCAGATCTCATTGACTATTACACACTCTGGCTGCCTAAATGCGTCTACAAGACGATTCAAATCTTGATGATGATGAAAAGGATTGCCTCCAGCCCAATAAACTAACCGAATATCAGGGTAAGTCAGTGCCGATCCATCATAATCGAATTTGCCGCCAGGAGATAATAACATGTCAGCAATCCTAGCCACAGGAATATATTCTTTTACGATATTTGTACCTTGTGACAAAGCTGGCCATTTGAAAATTTTTACTGGATTTCCTATACCATTCTCACATCCATAACCAATCCCAAATCCACCACCAGGAAGACCTATCTGACCTAACAGTGATGCAAGGATAACTGTCAGCCAAATGGGTTGTTCTCCATGGTCACTACGCTGAAGGCTCCAGGCAGTAGATATCATTGTTCTGCTATCAGCCATTCTACGCGCTAAATCTATTATTGACTTTGCAGGCACCCCAGTAATTCGAGCCGCCCATTCTGCACTTTTAGGCTGGCCATCACTATCACCATTCAAATACGGTAGGAATTGGTCTAATCCTACAGTATGAGTTGAGATGAAGTTTTTATCATAGAGTTTTTCGGTAACAAGTGTGTAGGCAAGTGCCAACATCATCGCCGCATCAGTATTTGGGCGTATGGTTAACCACTCAGGCTCAAATATTTCTGCTATATCAGTTTTTAAAGGACTAATATTCACAAACTCCACACCCGCATCATAACAAGCCTGCATTCCTTCATGCAGGGTATGCCGTCCAACCCCTCCTAAATTAACCTGTGCATTTTTGCTAGGCAGACCTCCAAATGCTATAAATAACTCACAATCTGAGGCAATAGAGGGCCAATCTGTTGCTTGTTCATGAATAATATCTTTCATGTCAGCAACGATGTGTTTTAACGTCACCTCTGCAGCTGCATGGCTGTAACTATTTTTATGCCGTACATAACCACCAGCCAAATTCATGAAACGATGAATTTGACTTTGAGCATGGTGAAACCTTCCCGAACTAGCCCATCCATAGGAACTTGCAAAAATTGAATTATTACCGTGATGCTTCCTTACACGATCTATTTCACTTGCAGCCAAGTCTAATGCCTTATCCCACGAAACAGCCACAAAGGGCTCAGAGCCTCTATCACTTTTATTTGAGCATAAGCCTTTTTCCAAAAAACTTTTGCGGACCATTGGTCTTCTTACTCGGACTTTATCGTCAATCGCATCTATTAAACCTGCTCCTATTATCGATGGAGCCGGATCTGCGGCATAATCATTCAATTGCTTCAGGCGTCCGCCCTCTACCTCTGCATCGTAAGTGCCCCATTGTGTCGCGGTCGGAAAGTGTTGGGTCCGCTCATTATCTGTTGACATAAATTTCTCCAAAATCAGTCTTTTTGGCTGTTATACTTTTTATACTGTCACATTAACAACGTCGCCTTTAGTATAAAAAAAGAATTTTTAAATGAACTACCTATTATGAAACACAACCACAGAATTATTTGCAGGTCAGTTGACTGACATTTCTGACAATGCCATACACTGACCGTCGAAGAACAAGCAACAGCCACCGAAATGATATAAATTAATTAGACAAATGTCTACGTATGCCAGGAGTATCAGACAATGCCCGATCCATGGACGACAGAGGCACATCGCCTCTTTAAAAAATTCAATATAAAAACGGTAGGTTATGTTCCTGATGCTGGCCTTACTGACCTTATCAACTCATGCGAGGCGGATAATGATATCAACGCTGTTGTAATGACAACAGAAGAAGAAGGTATAGGCTTGTCGGCTGGAGCTTGGTTAGGTGGAGATAAGTCAGCCGTTTTAATGCAAAGCAGCGGCGTCGGAAATACCGTAAATGCTATCGCATCTATTATCGCTTCTTGCCAATTCCCGTTGTTCATGATCGTTACAATGCGCGGACAATTTGGAGAGTCCAACCCATGGCAGATCCCCATGGGACAAGCTGTTGCTCCAGTTTTAAAGAGTTTGGGTGTTCAAGTTTATGAGGTGCAAACGGATCAAGAGGCCGCAGAGGCTATCGAAGCTGGCTTGAAAATGGCTTTTGTTTCAAATGCCGCTGTTGCAGTTTTGATCGGACAAAAATTAATTGGCGCAAAATCATTTATCGCCGATGTAGCAGAAGAGGTAACACATGTCTGATTTAAAATTGAACCGCGGTGACGTCATGAAAAAAATCATGGTTGTTAGAAATAATGCATTAGTTATAACTGGCCTTGGCTCTCCTGTCTGGGATCTAGCAGCTTCCGACCATCGACCCGACAATTTTTATAGTTGGGGGGGAATGGGTTGTGCTATTTCAATGGGATTGGGATGTGCTCTTGCTCAAACAGATAAAAAGGTTTGGGTAATTACTGGAGATGGAGAGGCATTGATGGGTCTCGGTTCTCTTGCAACAGTTGCTGCTCAAAGGCCCACCAATCTTGCTATCATAGTGCTCGATAACGAACATTACGGCGAAACTGGCATGCAACGAACGCACACGTCACACGGAACCGATATTGCGGCAATCGCAGCAGGTGCCGGGATACCAAAGACTATGACCGTTAACGATGAAAAAACACTAAAAGAATTAACCACAGCTCTTTCTTCAAGTCTTTTACCTATGGTGGCTGTAGTGAAAGTCACCGCTTCCAAACCCAACCTAGTTTTACCGTCCCGCGATGGTGTTTATATAAAAAACCAGTTCAGACAAGCGGTATTGGGCGCGACTGAGGCGATGCATTCTAGCTAGAAAAATAATAGATGACCGTATCGAGAACCGACACTGTCATTGTCGTCGGGTTTTTAATTTTAGTACAAGGGACTGGCGCATTAGCTGGTTTTTGGTTGCCTGCTATAGCGCCAGAGGTGGGGCAAAGCTTGGGGCTCAGTCCGTCATTAATCGCGTACCCTGTGCTAATTCTTTACATTTTCGCTATGATATCCAGTTTGATGGCCGGAGGGTTTGTAACACGGTTTGGAGCCTGGAGATCCTCTCAAGCCGCACTCATATTGATTGGCATATCCCATCTCATGTTTATGAATGGGTCCTTAATATTCTTGATGTTAGGATCGATAATTCTTGGTAGTGCTTACGGCCTTCTAACCCCACCAGCGTCTCATTTACTATCAAAAATAGTGACCCCCAAGAATAGGAATTTAGTTTTTTCCATACGGTTCACGGGAGTTCCCCTCGGAGGTATACTAGCTGGACTACTAGCTCCCCCTATTGCCCTTGAATATGGCTGGCGTGAGAGCATGCTCGTTACTATTTTGATATCGATAGTTGTCGCCACAGGCATGCAACCTTTTAGAAAAAAATGGGATAATGATAGATCTAAAACATCCAAAATTATTAGGAATCCAATAGCCGATATTAAATTGGTATGGAAATTAACTGCCTTGAAATGGGTTGCTTTATCCGGTTTATGCATGGGCGCCATCCAAACGACTCTAACCACTTACACCGTTACAATGCTCGTTGAAGATGTAAAATATAATCTAATAGCTGCTGGTATTGGTCTATCGGCTATCCAGCTCGCCAGCGTATTTGGTCGCGTAGGATGGGGATGGTTTGCTGATCGGATAGAAAATGGTCTAACTGCTCTGATAATAATAGCGATGGCTTCAACGTTATGCGCTCTATTCACAATATTCTTATCACCAAGCTGGCCACAACTAGCAGTCTACTGCCTTTGTTTCTGTTTTGGTCTAGTCGGCATGGGGTGGAACGGTGTATACGCCAGCGAGATTGCGAGGCTCTCGCCTCCAGGGGAAGTAGGAAGAACAACTGGAGCTAGTTTCTTTATTACATTCTCAGGTGTTTTTCTAGGTCCAGTTATCTTTGCAAGCGTCTACACAATTACCAATACATACAGCACAACATTTCTTGTCACAGCCATTATTGGCATATGCAGTTATCTCTGCATATTTAATGCAAAACGAGCATTACCTCGCCATAGCCCGTAAGACCTGTTTTCTATTAGGTATCGGAGCCATAGCTCCATAACCTTGAACTGAAATCCCAGAAGCAACCACGGCAAAACGGGCTGCCTCAAAGGGACTTTCACCTTGAATAATTTGAGCTAGAAAAGGCACCTGCAAATGTATCACCCGCCCCGCTTGTGTCTATAGCATTCACATTCAAGGCTGGAATATATTCTTTCCTCCCCTCACAGATTACTATAGCCCCTTCACTGCCACATTTTAGAGCCAAAATTTCTGGTTCAAATTGTAAATAAAAATTAAGTATGTCTTCCTTATTATCCAGTCCAGTTAATATTTGGGCTTCGTCAAGACTGGGAAGAAGGATATCAGCTTGTGTTAAAGTTTTATTAATGACTCGTCTTGCCTCTTCCAGATCCCAGAGGTTCAGGCGCAAATTTGTATCATAAGAAACCCTACCTCCATTTTTCTTTACGATGTCTATAGCCTCAAAACTGGGCTCATTCGGTGCAATACTAATTGCTTGAGTAATAGCAGAAAGGTGCAGAATAGCCGTTCTTGATAATATGGTTTGAGAAGAGCTAATGGAACTCATTCTACTCGCAGCAGATCCCGCCCGATAATATGTGAAGTTTCTCCCTTCGGGTGCCGGGTCTATAAAATAAATCCCGGTGGGCGAATTGGGGTCCACAAATACCTGTGACACGTCGATACCCTCGGTTAACCATGTATCTATGGCTATTTTTCCAAATTGATCATCGCCAACGGCAGACAGGTACGCGACCTTAACTCCTTGACGGGCAGCAGAAATAGCACAATTTGACGTATCGCCCCCAAGACCGCGAATATACAATGCTTCGCCTTTTGACCTATTCATCCTAGTGAATTCTACCATCGCTTCTCCCATGCAAACGATGTCTATGTTCGCAGAAGTCATTATTATTTCCTCTTGTGATTTTATTACTCATCATCCTAGCTATGATTTACTAAATATTAATTAAAAGCAGTCTAACTTTATTGCTACTGCCTTGCTAAGATAATATTCAACTAGGAAATATTGGGAGTACCCATTATGGGAACTGATAACTTAACAGCAGCAGATCTGAAAAAATTAGCAGAGTGGGATACGCCTACTATTTGTAACGGATTGGAACACCTTAGTGCTGAATATAGAGTAAAAAGTTTTACGGTTGAACAAATGCAGTGTTTTGATCCCAATTTAGCCCCAATCGTTGGTTATGCCAGAACAGCAATGATCCGCTCGATGAGTCCGCCTGAAGGTACTGCGGTTGAAATAAGAGATATGCGCGCAAAATACTACGAAACAATAGCTTCCGACCCAGCACCGTCCGTAAGTGTTATTCAAGACTTGGACCCAACGCCAGGTTTTGGAGCATTTTGGGGTGAAGTAAACACAGCAATTCATAAAGGTCTTGGATGTTTAGGAGTTGTTACAAACGGATCTTTTCGAGATATAGATGCCTGTGCCCCTGGGTTTCAATTACTGGGGGGGAAAGTGGCCCCAAGCCATGCCTGGGTCCATCTCGTAGCGATTGAATGTGAAGTTAATATTTTTGGTATGGCGGTTAAGCCTAATGATATAATTCATGCTGATAGGCATGGTGCCGTAGTTGTTCCTAATCAATGCGTAAAAGAGTTACCGGACGCGATCGATCTTCTCACACGGCGAGAAGCCGTAATATTAGACGTTGCCAGATCACCCGATTTCAATGTTGAAATATTAAAAAAAGCAATGGCAGACTCCGCTGAAATACATTGAGGTTTGAAAATGGATAATAATACAAATAAAAAGCGTGTCCTAGTGATTCAACCACTACACTCTGCTGGTATGGAAATGCTGCAAAATAGAGATGATATTGAGGTGATTCAGTGCGACTCATTGGATGAAGACGTTATAGCAGAAGCAGCAAAAGGCGTGCATGCAATGACAGTAAGAGCTGCTAAAATAACTAAACGTATAATGGATGCAGCACCAGATTTAATGGTTGTCTCCCGACACGGTGTTGGTTACGACGCCGTTGATTTAGACACCCTCAATCAACGCAAAATTCCATTATGTATAGCAGTGCACTCAAACATGATTTCAGTTGCAGAACAGGCTATGGCCCTGCTTTTAGGACTGGCAAAAGATCTGTTTTATTATGACGGCGTTACACGTAAAGATGACTGGACTGACCGTTTTCCAACGCGGGCAATTGATATTGAAGGAAAAAGCCTCCTTATCGTCGGATTTGGCAGGATAGGAAGTAAAGTAGCAAAACGGGCCCTAGGCTTTGACATGAAGGTCTATGGTTACGATCCTTATATTGATAATAAAGTGATGATAGATGCAGGCGTCGAACCCGTTTCCGATTATAATTCTGTCCTTGGCAATATGGATGCTGTAACGATCCATTGTATGAAAACGGCAGAAACGACGAATATGTTTTCTACTGTTCAATTTAAAACAATGAAACCCCACGCTTTCCTAATAAATTGTGCCCGCGGCGGCATAGTGGATGAAGATGCACTTTATGAAGCACTAATAACGAAGGAAATAAGCGGAGCCGGTTTGGATGTTTTACTCAATGAACCATCAACGGCTGAGCACCCGTTATTTAAACTGAATAATATTATATTAAGCCCACATATCGCTGGTGTAACTGTCGAGTCGACCCGACGAATGGCAACCCAAACAGTGGACAACGTGCTGCGGGTGTTTGATGATAATATAGATCCAGATTGTGTCGTGAATAATAAAGTTTTAAAAGGCAGCTAAAAAATGACTAGGAGAACAAAATGAAGAATAGACTAAGAGAAACCTGGAGTTCTGGTAAACCAGCGCTCAATGGGTGGCTTGGCATTCCAAGTACATTCTCTGCCGAAATAATGTCAAAACAGGATTTTGACTCGATAACGATCGACTTACAACATGGCTTAACAGACTATTCAATAGCGGTACCGATGATGCAAGCTATGTCAGCAAGTGATGCTACCATGTTATGCCGCGTTCCATGGTTGGAGGCCGGCATAATAATGAAACTTCTTGATGCGGGAGCTATGGGAATAATTTGCCCTATGATTAATTCGCGAACGGAAGCCGAGGAGTTTGTTGGGGCCACACGTTACTCACCAGATGGATATCGAAGTTCTGGACCAGTCCGTGCCAACCTAATCTATCCTGATTACCATAACCAAGCTAATGATCAAATTATTAGTATGGCTATGATTGAGACTGAAGAAGCAGTTTCAAATGCTGAGGAAATATGCGCTACACCTGGGCTCACAGGAATATACGTTGGGCCAAGTGACTTAGCCATTTCAATGGGAGAAGGACCAGGATTGGATCGCAAGCCAGGTAAAGTGTATGATGCCATTCAACACGTTTTAGCGATGGCTAAAAAGGCAGGAATTCGTGCTGGTTTGCACTGCATGGAACCCAGCTACATAAAGGAAATGTATGCTAGTGGTTTCGAATTTGCCTCTCTCTCAAATGATGTAAGGCTACTCACACAAATAGTATCTTCGCAAGTCGCAGCAGTAAGGTCCTGAAGGAACATAATAAAAACATGGCAGCAGTAAAGAAAGAAGGTGGTTCCATCTATGTGCAAGTTGAACCACTTAAATCTATCGTGGCACAGACGTTTAATTTACGTGGATGTTCACAAAAAGAATCTTCTCGGATCGCAATGCGGTTGTCTGGTGCAAACTTACGTGGCCACGATAGTCACGGTGTAATTCGGGTTCCACGGTATGCAGATTATTTAAAGGAAGGAATCCAGGTAGCAGATATAACTGCAGAGATTAAAACTGAGACTGATATATTAGCAGTTATAGATGGAAAATTTGGCTTTGGGCAAACAGTAGGAGAGCAAGCAGTAGATATCGGCATCAAAAAAGCAAAAGCCAATGGAATATCTATTATAGGCCTTCAAAACGCTGGCCATCTGGGACGTATTGGGGATTGGGCAGAGCGCGCTGCTGCGGCAGGTCTCATCTCAATTCATATGGTAAATGTCCGAGGAAGTCTGATAGTCGCTCCATTCGGTGGCATTGATAGAAGAATGAGCACTTCCCCGTTTTGTGCGGGGATACCATTGGATAATGATGAAGATCCAATAATCTTAGATATGGCCACATCCGTCGTTGCAGAGGGTAAAGCATTAGTTGCGTTAAAGGGAGGCAAACCGTTACCAGAAGATGCAATTATTACAGAAACTGGTGAGGTAACCGGCGACCCTAGGCCTTTATACGGAGAGACAAAGCAAGGTGAATTTCCTAACCCTAGTAATGGTCCAGGAGCCATACGTGCTTTTGGTAATCATAAAGGCTCTGGACTGAATTTTTTGATGGAAATGATGGCAGGGGCTCTCACTGGTTCCGGTTGTGCTGGGACCTTGAGCGAACCAAAGCGCAGGTTTTGTAATGGGATGTTCTCCATGTATTTTTCCCCAGACGCTTTCGGTCATTCAGATGATTCTTTTGTCTCTGAGGTCAGGGCATATGTTGAGTTTCTCAAGAGCTCTCGCCCAACCGAGCCAGGTGGAGAGGTTTTAATACCAGGCGAGAAAGAAAAAAAAGTAATGGCAGAACGTCTGCAATCTGGTTTGCCTTTAGCTCCTGAGGCTTGGGAAGATATTTTGAGTACAGCTAGAAATTCAGGAATAAGTCAATCAAACATTGATGCTATGCTGAACGGTCCTTATTAACTCAGATCGTAAATATCGGAAAAGAGAAGGCCAAGCACAGTATATATTCCCTACCTGGATCAATACTCATTTGGTTCAGTAGCCTATTTACTGCGCTTTCCTCTGAAGTTTTCTCCATAGCCAAGGCTTGTCGAACTGGTACTGCCAAACGCCTTTTCCTTTTAACCTAGCGGTTTTTTCCACCCCAACATAATCACTACTTTCTTTTTTAAACGCCAGCGCCCATCCTGACCGGACAACTATACTGTTCAGTATCTTGTCGCCGATGTAACAAGTGGCAGTGATCTTTTCTTCCTGATCCTTGTCAAAATCAACACAGGTCAGTTTTTTACGACTAATAATCGCCTTCAGCCCGCTTTTAGCTAAAACACCACAATCAACCGATTTACCAGCCTCAGTTTCACAATGTTGATTTATTTCTGGTGCATCGACGCCCCAAAGCCGGATCATTATTTCCGACTTATCTTCCTCATTAATCAACTTAAAAGAATCACCGGAAAGGACTATCACACGGCCTCTAATTTCCTCTTGCGCCGACAGAGTGGTTTTTAAACCAGCTACGGAAACTAGAGTTAATATAGTGAACACAAGAACTTTGTTAGCCACTTTAGCCCCCCACATCATCTATTGTCCCGCTTATAAAACATCTAGCCCTTTTTTACTCATTGGCGGTTCGAATGCCTTATCAAGGGCACTAAGAATAGAGTTTGGCAGAGAGACATTCCAAGCGTTGATGTTCTGTTCCACATGCTTTAAAGAGCTTGCTTTTGGTATTGAAACAACGTCCTGAGACCTCATCGTCCAGGCTATAGATAATTCGGCTACAGACATCCCAGCTTCCTTTGATATATCTTCTAATCTTTGGTCTTTTAACAAACGCCCCTGTTCTAAAGGAGAATACGCCATGATAGGAAGTCTCATAGACTGACACCATGGTAATAAATCCCATTCTATCCCTCTTCTGCTTAAATTATATAAGACCTGATTTATTTGACAGTTTTTCCCTGCAGGCAACTTGTAAAGCTCCTGCATATCATTCATATCAAAGTTGCTAACCCCCCAATGTCTGATCTTTCCATCACGCCTCAATTTTTCAAACGCTGCAATTGTACCCTCAAGTGGATGCGAACCGGGCCAATGAAGCAGATAGATGTCAATATTTTCGATCTCCATTCTTTGCAAGCTATTTTCACAGGCTCTTATTGTTCCGTTGAAACTTGCATTATGTGGGAGAACTTTGGAGACAATAAACACATCATCGCGGCGACCTTTAACAGCATCTCCGACAACACGTTCAGCGCCACCCCGGGCGTACATTTCAGCCGTGTCAATCAAGTTAGCACCTAAGTCTAGCCCATGCAGAAGCGCATTTCTCTCAGTTTTAGGGTCTCCTATCCGTTCACCCATATGCCAAGTGCCTAGGCCCATCGACGGTATATTTGTCCCAGATGGTAGAGTTACTACTTTCCCCACATTATGCCTCTTTTATAATATTCACCAACTTCTCACCGAACGCTTTTGTTCCCAAGCCACCACCTAGATCACTCGTCCTGGTTCTTCTATCCAATAGCATACTATCTACGGCATTGTGCGTTAACAGTGCCGCCTCTTTAAATGCCTTTATGCTTTTCTTTTCTCCTAACCAATCGAGCAACATAGCGGTAGATAAAATTAATGCTACCGGATTACCTATATCTTTACCTTCTATGTCGGGAGCAGAACCATGACTTGCTTGAGCAATCGCCCGTTCACTTCCAGCATTAAGTGAGCCTCCTAAACCAAGCCCACCCGATAATTCATTTGCTAGGTTAGATAGAATATCTCCAAACATATTTGTTGTCACAACAACATCAAAAGCTTCAGGTGTTCTGACTAACAATGACGCCATCGCGTCAACATGTATTTCCTCTAACTCTACGTTTGGACATTCCGCTGCCCCTTTAGTACAAGCCTCCAAGAACAAACCATCTGAAACTTTGAGTGCGTTGGATTTTGTCACAATTGTTAGTTTGCGACTGGGCCGCCCTGCTGCTATTGTGGCAGCCGCCTTGCCTATCCGATAGGAACCATCCCGGCTAATCTTTCTAATGGAGAGTGCCAAATCACTAGTTGGCATAAACTCTCCCGATCCGCTAAACATTGTTCTATCCGCGTAAAATCCTTCCGTATTTTCCCTAACAAGAACTAGATCCATTGCTGGAGCAAGAGCATCAATACCTCGTTTTGATTTTGCCGGTCGAATGTTAGCAAACAAATCAAAATGTTTCCTCAATACTGCTGAGACATTGATACCTCCTTGGTCTGCCGGTGGATATGCAGCCGTATCCAACGGCCCAAGTATTATACCATCTGCATCATTTGCTTGATGCAAAAGCTTATCTGGCAGGGTTGTATTGAATTTCTCGAGTGCACTAAAACCAACTTCCTGTTGGATTAATTCTATCCCCAGGTTAAAGCGGTCGCCCAGAGCTTCTAACACTTTTCTGGTTACATAGGATATCTCAGGACCGATCCCATCACCAGCTAGAAGTAGTAATTTCATCTTTAACTCTCACTTTTCAATCCGAATTAAGGGAGCTTCTAGTGCCCCATATACAAAATTGAGTTTTTATATTTCATGTTAAACATCTCCACTGCTTAGGCTTTATTCCATCGGCCATCGTCCCCTTGCCTCCAATATGATAGAGAATGCTCACCACTTTTTAACGAAGCCCACCTAACACGAGCGGCAGCAACCGCCTCTTCATCTCTACCATCGAACAAATCAAACACACGTTTGAAGGAATCAAGTTCCAAACCAGATGCGCCATCAACCAAGAATAAAAATGTAGCACTGTTGGGATTTTCGTTCTCAAGAGATAAGTAGATTGGATGATCTGAGGGGTCCCCATCATCCTGGGTACCATGGGGTAGCCAGGAACCTGCCTCATAAGACCAAAGGTGCTCATTTAAAAACTCCACTCGTTCTTTATTTCCAATGACTACCAATGCCCGTTCCCCAGACTCAATTGTCAATTCTAAGAGTTTTGGTAAGGCATGCTCCAACGATTGCGTTGTTAAATGGTAAAAGCTAATATCGGTCATTTAATATATTTTAACGCGCTTCATACTCCGCTTTGACAAGTTGATTCAGTGTTCTAACACCCCAACCAGTTCCTCCTTTCGGAACCGTTGGCGTATCTTTCGAGGACCAGGCCATTCCAGCAATATCCATATGTGACCACGAACATTTTTCAACAAAGCGTTCCAAAAAACATGCAGCAGTAATACTGCCACCAAATCGTGGCCCCGCATTTTTCATATCAGCAATATCTGAGTCCATCATTTTATTATATTCGCTTCCTAGCGGCATTCGCCAGACACCTTCTCCAACTATGCTTGCAGCCTTATCCAGTTGGCTGGCTAAGTTATCATCATTGGAGAAATAACCGCAATTAACTTGCCCTAAAGCTACTAGCATAGCTCCCGTCAATGTTGCTAAGTCAATCATAAATTTTGGCTTAAACCGTTGATTAGTATACCAAAGTGCATCAGCTAAGACTAACCGTCCCTCCGCATCAGTATTTATTATCTCAATGGTCTGGCCGCTCATTGAGGTAACGACATCCCCAGGTCTCTGCGCGTTCCCATCGGGCATGTTTTCTACTAGCCCAACTACTCCAACTACATTTGCTTTTGCATTACGACACGCTAGAGCTTTCATAAGTCCGGAGACTACAGCAGCACCCCCCATATCCCATTTCATATCCTCCATTCCAGAAGCAGGTTTAAGTGAAATACCTCCAGTATCAAAACAAACCCCTTTTCCAACAAAGGCTATTGGCTTCTCTCCTCTTTTTCCTCCATTCCAACGCATTACAACGAGCTTGCTTTCGCGGGAGGAACCATAACCAACGCCCAACAGTGCCCCCATACCTAACTTAGTCATCTCTTTTTCACCAAGAACCTCGACTTTTACACCATCTTGTTTTAAATTCTCTAGTCGTTTGGCAAAACTAGCTGGGAATAATACATTAGGTGGCTCAGCAACTAAATCACGAGCAAGGAAAACGCCGTCGGCGACAGCATTCAGTTCCTGAAAATGTTTAGCCGCTTTTAAATGCTTATCAACCGATATTTTCATATTTACTAGAGTGGGCTTCTGATCTGATTTTAGTTTTGTTTTATATTTGTCAAACCTGTAGGATCTCAATATTGCGCCGTATCCGAGATGAGCCGCCCTTTGTTCATTATCTTCCTTAGAATTCGAGTGGTCTTCAAAAATGACTGTCACTATTTTTTCACCAGAATGTGATAGTAGAGCTGTTATTTTACCACCGGCATCCTCACACCATTTGGCATCTACTACTGTTCCATTACCGAGACCATAGAGCACGATTCGCCCCTGAGGACTGAACAACATTAAGCTTTGGTGAGCCTCTCCAGTAAATTGACTCCCTTTCATAGCCGAAACCAGTAACCCCCCCAGTTTATCATTCAAGTCTTTACCAAATGGCAATAATTGCCTTTTATCCAACACTCCAAGGACTAACGCCCCTGTCTTAGCCAACATTAGTTTATTAAACTCAATTTGCATTTATGCTCTCCTAATGAAACAACACAATAAACCCGTAAACACACCAGAAGTTTATGTCAATCTACTCTACTCTTAATCTATCTTATTGCTATAAGTATGACAAAAAAGAGATACTGTAAGTGGTAAGATAAAACATCCTGATTAGAAAAAAGGTTATCCGTGCGAATT
The DNA here is from genome assembly GCA_964276085.1 of uncultured Thalassobaculaceae bacterium. Lineage (GTDB taxonomy): Bacteria > Pseudomonadota > Alphaproteobacteria > Thalassobaculales > Thalassobaculaceae > UBA7326. The sequence continues at coordinate 59,215 of CAXYEO010000001.1, forward strand.
AATGTGTATATTCTCCGTCAATTAACGATAGCCTTCGCAATAGTCGTGTTATCTTTAACCTGCGTTGTCTGGCTAAGCCAGTCGCTACGATTTATCGACATGATTGTGAACAGAGGATTACCATTAACCACGTTCGCTTATTTGACAGTTTTATTGTTACCAACGTGGTTGTCGATAGTAATGCCTATAGCTGGCTTTGCCAGTGTATTGTTCACCTACAACCGAATGCTAAATGACAGGGAAATTATAATACTAATTTCATCAGGACTTAGTCCCGGATATATAGCGCGTCCAGCGATTTTAATTGCAAGTTTAATAATGGCGTGTTGCTATCTGATGACACTATATATGATCCCAATGTCGTATAGGACGTTCAAAGAATTACAATTCCAAATCCGACATAATTATACTGACGTCTTGTTGCGGGAAGGTGTATTTAATAATATCGCAAAAGATATAACGGTCTTTGTTCGAAAACGAAATGATCAAGGAGAACTAGTTGGTATAATTGTGAACGACGATCGAAACCCAAATCAAAAAATCACCCTTATGGCCCAGACTGGCGCATTGATTTTGAGCGACAGAGGCCCAAAGGTATTTATGAAAAAAGGTAATCGTCAGGCTCGTAATAATAAAACCGGGCAAATAGGTCTTTTATACTTCGACCGTTACACCGTTGATCTTGGTGATATTAAATCAATTGCACAAAGGTCATCGAGAGATCAGAACGAACTAAACTTAAATGAACTGTTAAACCCAGGAAAGGAAATAACAAACCCTAAAAAAGCTAAACGATATATCGCAGAAGGACACTACAGGTTGACGTCACCGATACTCGCATTGTCTTTACCGTTAATTGGATTAGCTATTCTATTACGGGGAGAGTTCTCACGACGTGGCCAAAACTGGCGCATAATATCTGCCATTTCTATTGCCGCATTAATAGAATGCGCAGGATTAGGGAGTAAATTTTTTGCCGCAAAGAACTTTTTTTAATACCTATTATGTATTTTTCAGTAATTTCTCCCGTATTTCTAGCATTCTTTTTATTAATATCACGTCAAGTAAAGAGACCTAAGATTGGTACTGCATAAGTATATTCTGAATCCTTTTACTTAATTAAATAAAGGAATAATTTCTTTGAGACTTTCTACAACTTTATCAGTATATTTTGCCAAGCATTTTTTTCTCAATGTAGCTGGTATGTTCCTTGCAATTATGGCTGTTGTGTTTTTACTGGATATGATTGAGCTTTTTCGACGATCTGCAAATAAGGATAATGTACCTATTGGTTTAATAGTAGAAATGGCAGCACTGAAGGCACCGGACATTGCCCAAAAAATATTTCCGTTCTCAGTTCTATTTGGCAGCATGTTATTCTTTATCAGAGTGGTTAGAAATCATGAATACGTAGCAGCGAAATCTGCCGGCGTTTCAGTATGGCAGTTCCTGCTACCAGCATTGTTGGTGGTTTTGTTTCTAGGCTTTTTTTTGATCGGCGTTTTTAACCCAATTGCGTCAGCGATGACTGCAAAATATGAGATTATTGAGAACACAGCTTTACGGAATAAAGGTACTGCTCTAAGCATGTCTTCCGGAGGATTATGGATTCGAGAAAAGACGGAAACGGGCTATTTCATCCTTCATACCCGGGATATTTCTGAAAACGGTGAAATATTCTCGAACGTTACTATCTTTTTATTAAATAATGAAGACGAGTTTCATTCACGCATCGACGCAGAAACAGCAAAGCTTGTACCCGAAAACTGGAAACTTCAAAACTCTATACTAACTTCTAGGGCCGGTATTCCTATTAAGAAACAAATATTCAAACTACCAACTCAGTTTACCCCAACTAATATTCAAGATAGCTTCGCGTCTCCAGCAACCTTATCATTTTGGGATTTACCTCAATTCATAACTTTACTCGAAGAAGCAGGTTTTAACGCTGTTAGACATAGATTGCATTGGCATTCACTTTTGGCATCTCCGCTACTTTTGTGTGCAATGGTATTAATTGCCGCCACTTTTTCCCTACGTATGGGTCGGACAAGCGGAAACCTTAAATGGGTCTTAACTGGCTTGTTTTTTGGTTTTTTTCTGTACTTTATGACAGACCTAGTTTTTGCACTTGGCCTATCGTCAAGACTACCTGAAATTTTAGCAGCCTGGACGCCAGCAACAGTCACCGTATTATTGGGTACGGCGAGCTTATTGCATTTAGAAGATGGTTAACAATGATTAAACTTAGCCACAAAAAAAATCTACATTTCATCAGCCTTTTATTGACTGTTTTTCTGGCATTGATAACAAATTTCGCCAATGCCTTGTCAATTGACAAGGATGCAGCAAACGATCCGGTCCTTTTACAAGCAGACGAGATTATTTATACAAAAGCAACTAATATTGTAAAAGCGTTAGGTCGGGTAGAACTATCACTTGATAACCGCGTACTTTTAGCAGATCAGATTTCTTACAATCAGACGACAGGTCGAGTGATAGCAAACAACAATGTTACGCTCCTAGAAGAAAATGGTGATGTTTTATTTTCTGACTCAATTGAACTTACCAATGAATTTAAACGCGGGTTCATAAAAAACCTGAAGTTAAGAATGAAAGACGGATCACGTCTAGTTGCTAATAGTGCTGAATTCATAAAAGACGAGAGGAAAATAATGCATAAGGTAACGTTTTCACCCTGTTTACCTTGTAAAGAAAACCCACAACGCCCACTAATTTGGCAAATAAAAGCTGACAAAGTAATTCATAATGAAGAAACAGAAAACATGGAATACCAGGACGCAACCTTTGAGTTTTTCGACAGACCAATCTTTTTCACACCATATTTCATTCATCCAGACCCGACAGTTGATCGTAGGTCAGGGTTGTTATCACCAACCCAAGGCTACTCTGAGAAAAAAGGTTTCATATACGGGCAACCATATTTTTATACTTTGGACCGTTCCAGAGACTTAGAGATCAAACCAACAATATACACAAAAGATGGCGTTACTCTTCAGTCGCGATATAGGCACGCATTTTTTAATGGATTAATTGACTCAAATTTCACGTTAGGTGTGCTTCGCGATACTGATGATATGTCCGGCTCGGACAACGTAGGTGTTGACGGAAGTGTATCAATAAGGAGTAACTTTTCGCTTAACGATACGTGGAGAGCAAAGGTTAATATTGAGCAAGCGAGTGACAAAACTTACTACCGAAAATATATTTCTGACGACAAAGAAATCTTACGATCTCATCTTTTGCTGGAAGGGTTCAGAAATAGAAATTATTTCGCGATTGAAGGCTATAAATTTCAGGGTTTGAGATCAACCGACGAGAGAGATAGTCAGCCGATAGTTTCCCCTGCTATCTCTTATAGTTTTTCTGGGGATCCCGGGCCTCATGGAGATATATTCCAGTTCGATGTTAATTTTGATTCAATTTTCCACCAGCAGCTAAACGACAACCAGAATTTTTCAATACTAGCCGGATGGCAAATTCCATACCGCAGTCAGAGTGGCGAAATATATACCCTCACCAGTTCACTGCACTCGAACTTATATTTCACCAGCAAAGGAGCAAATATTTCTTCGCCATCAACTTTAAATCAAAACAATATCGCCACAAGGATTTTTCCACAACTAGCCCTTAACTGGCGATACCCATTTTTCAGAGAAACTAAAGACAGCCTTCAGTTTTTCGAACCAATCGTTAATTTAGTTATTGCCCCTAATGCCATAACAACATCCACAATACCTATGGAAGACAACCAAGGTTTCGAGTTTGATGACACCAACATTTTCAGAATTAACCGATACAATGGTTCCAAAAAAATAACGGAAGGGTCCAGAATAGATTATGGAATAAATGGCTCAATATTAAATAGCACTTCCTTTACCTCCGAAATATTCATAGGCCAAAGTTATCATTTTAGTGAGACAAATAATTTTGCCCCTGAATCAGGATTAGACGAAAACCTATCTGATATTGTTGGGAGAGTTATCCTCTCACCGAACGACTGGTTAAACTTAAATTACCGGTTTCGTCTCGATAAAGATAACTTGACGCCAAGAAGAAGTGAGTTTGGTGCAGTTATAAGTGATGGTGGCCTATAATGTCTCAGTCGACTACGTCTTATTAGATGAGTATATCTCAACGGAAACATTCGATAGTCGGGAACAAGTCTCGTTAGAAATAAATACGCAACTAGACGAACAATGGTTAAGTTCCTTCTCCTTAACCCAAGACTTAACAAATAGTTCGAACAGCACAAGAAAGGCAGCTTTAAACCTAACATATTCTGATGAGTGTTTCACTCTGGGTTTGGGTTATGAGCGTAAAGATTTCAGCCTTGATGGAATTGAATCAGATAACCAATTTTTTCTTATTATTAATCTTAAAAACCTTGGTTCAATATAACTACCGGAATAGAAAATGTTAAATGATAGACAAAAAAATAAAACTCTAGTTTATGTAAGCATAAATTATCAATTCTGCCTCCCAAAGTTATAGGTCCCACTGATATGACAAAGAAAATATTACAAAGTCTTATGCTGACTAGTTTTATCACAATTTTTTATATTTTTTCTGCCTTAATGCACCCAGCCCATTCCCAGGAAAGTGGTAAGCTGAAAATAGCCGCCATAGTAAATGATAAAGTTATATCGGTCCTGGATCTTAATAAAAGATTACACCTAATAACAATTCTTTCCCCCTCACCAATAAAGTCAAAAATTGATAATCAACTAACAAGACAAATTCTAAATCAGTTAATTAACGAGGAATTACAAAAACAAGAAATAGAACGTCTAAAAGTTAAAATTGGAAAAAATGAATTAAATAATGCAAAACGACTTATGGAGCAGCGCTTTAGATTAAAATTAAACACTTTGGATGAGTTTATTAAAGAACGTAAAATAGATAAAAGCGATGTTATTTCCCAGATAAAAACATCACTAGGATGGACAAAAGTAGTCCAACGTAAATATAATAATTACCTGAAAATTACTGATGAAGAAATTGATGAAGTCATCAATAAACTGACCGAGAATATAGGAAAAACACAATACCGAATTTCAGAGATTTTTCTTCCCATAGATGAAGAAAATAACGAGAGTGATACGCGTCACCTTATAAGTAAGCTATATAAAACTATACAGGCAGATGGCAACTTTAGAAAAATTGCTAGGGATTTTTCCGCTACTGCAAGTGCCGCAGATAGCGGTCAAGCCGGTTGGGTTGTTAAGGGCCAACTTTCACCCAAGTTGGATATTTCGTTAAGAAAACTGAAAAAGGGAGCCATTACCGCCCCCATCCAGACAGTTTCTGGCTTTCATATTATAAAACTTGAAGATAAAAGGGTGTTTAAAAAGTTTAATACTATGACTATTGAAGTGAATCTTATGCAAACACTGATACCTTTATTACAATCAGATAATGACAACGATTATTCTGAACAGCTCAACCAAATTAATAAAGATATCGTAAATATTAATACGTGTGAAGAGATGAAAAACCTCTCAAAAGCAAACAAGTCTTTTACAACTAATAGTTTAGGAAACTTTTTTGTGCAGGAATTATCACCATATCTAAGATCTATAGCTATATCTTCTAAACTGGGAGTGCCCAATAAACCTAAAACACTCAAAAATAAGATTTCTATAATAACGGTGTGCGGCCGAACCCAACCCAAGAGTAATATTCCCACCCGAAAATCCGTGGAAAGTAAGCTGCAAGGAAAAAAAATCGAAACCATGGCAAAGAAATATCTTCGGGACCTCCGGCGTAATGCTTTTGTAGAAAACCGATTATAAGACTACTATCATTATTGAAGTTGCAGAAATATGGGTGAATAAATGCATAGTACGCCATTAGTCGTGACTCCGGGGGAGCCTGCAGGAATAGGAGCCGAAATCACATTGAAAGCTTGGAAGAGCGGTCGGACTGGCTTATTCTTTTTGCTTGATGATCCAAATCGGGTAGCTCGAAAGAGCAAAACTGGCAGGATTAAATATCCCTTTAAAGACTATTAACTGCCCTTCGGAGACAAAAGAATGCTTCCCTAATGCGCTGCCTATCCTACCCCACTACTTCCCTGTTGAATGTGCCCCTGGAAAACCCTCAACTGATAACGCTCCTTCAATAATTAAAGCCATAGATATTGCAGTTAAGTTCATCGACCAAGGCTTTGCATACGGTGTTGTTACTAACCCGATACAAAAATACACGTTAAGAGAATCCGGTTTTAAATATGCCGGCCATACAGAGTATCTGGCTAATTTGGCTGGTGGCGAAATAATGCCAGTGATGTTACTAATCTCTTCAGAACTTCGCGTTGTTCCAGTGACAATTCACGAACCGATTAGTAGAATTTCGGATTTGTTAACGACTGACCTTGTTGTTAAGGTTTGTTTAATTACAGCCAAATCCTTACAAGAAGATTTTGGTATACATAACCCAAAAATATGGATAGCCGGTTTAAATCCGCACGCAGGTGAGAATGGCACGATAGGTTTAGAGGAAAAAATTAGCATAGCTCCCGCCATTGAAGTTCTTAAGAAACATGGGCTTAATGTCTCCGGCCCATACCCTGCCGATAGTATGTTTCACAAAGCCGCGCGTGATAATTATGATGTAGCTATTTGCATGTATCATGACCAAGCTTTAATCCCCCTAAAAACACTAGATTTTTGGGGGGGAGTCAATATGACTGCCGGCCTACCTTTTGTGAGGACGTCACCAGATCACGGCACAGCATTGGACCTTGCTGGTACAGGGAAAGCAAACCCCGAAAGCCTTATAAATGCAATTTGCCTAGCACGCGAAATATCTACCTCAAGACATCAATTTACTTGAGGTAATACTTTTTATGATAGATTTGAAGTCTAAAATATTGAACTTACCCTCCTTAAGAACAATTACAACAGCGCACAATCTGATACCTTATCGAGCGCTGGGACAAAACTTTCTATTCGATCTAAATTTGACAAGAAAAATTGCTAAAGCCGCTAATTTTTCATCTAACGAGACAATTATAGAAATTGGCCCAGGCCCCGGGGGATTAACACGCTCACTTCTTTTAGAGGGGGCGGGTAATATAATTGCGATAGAAAAAGATACTAGAGCCATAAGTGCCCTAGCGGAGCTAGTGGCAATAGCCAATGGGAAATTAATTTTATTAAACGAGGATGCTTTGAAAGTCTCTGTAACCATAATGGGCGCCTCACCACGACGCATTATAGCAAATTTACCATATAATATAGCTACTAAACTTATAATTGAATGGCTCAGAACACCAGCAGCTTTTCAAAGTATAACCGTAATGGTTCAGAAGGAGGTTGCGATGAGAATTTGTGCAGAGCCAAAAACTTCAGAATACGGAAGATTATCGATAATTACGCAATGGTTAGCGCACACAAGAATTCTTTTTGACGTTCCCTCTAGCGCTTTCTATCCAAGTCCAAAAGTTACATCCACATTGATTGAAATCATACCAAGACGCGAACCCCTATTTTTAGCTGACCGTAAATCGCTCGAAACAATCACAGCCTTTGCGTTTGGTCAGCGTCGAAAAATGTTGAGAAGCAGTTTAAAAAAAATAGGTGGGGAACACTTACTAAACGCGACAAATATTGATCCTATCAAACGCCCAGAAGAATTATCTATCGAAGATTTTTGCCGGCTAGCTCGAGCATACGCAAAAACTAGCTAATTAACTTCCTTCCCGCAATCTCTTAATAAAATCAGTCAAACCTATTTGCCTTTGCCGCTTTAACCTTTCCGATGTTAATATTGATCTTACGTTCCGCACACTTTCCTCTAAAACGGTATTAACGATTATGTAATCGTACTCTGGGTAGTGACTTATTTCATCCATCGCTTTAGCCATACGATTATCTACCACAGAAACGGAATCCTGGGCACGTGTCTTAAGCCTTCTCTCCAACTCCCGCGTAGATGGCGGCAGAATAAAAACACGGATTAAATCAGAGCCAACATGTTCCGCTAACTGCTGAGTTCCTTGCCAATCAATATCGAATAATACATCTTTTCCTGACGCAAGCGCACTCTCTACCGGATAACGAGGAGTGCCATAATAATAGTCGAAGACTTTTGCGTACTCTATTAATTTTTCATCATCAATCATCTCCCTAAAAGTATTTGGTTGGATAAATTCATAGTCAACTCCATGCACTTCACCAGGTCTCCGTGGCCGGGTAGTTGTAGATATTGACATTTGTAAATTTTTATCAAGTGCTAATAATTCCCGCGCTATACTTGTTTTTCCTGCTCCAGATGGAGAGGATAAAACCAACATCAAACCACGACGTTTTATAGACGCTAAAGTCATAGCCATCCCCTATTGAATATTTTGGATTTGTTCGCGAAACTTTTCTATACCAACCTTAAGATCAATACCAATCGCCGTTAACCGTGAATGATTACTTTTAGAGCATAACGTATTAGCTTCCCTGTTGAGTTCCTGACAAATGAAATCTAATTGCCTTCCCACAGGGACACTCGAATTTAAAAGTTCTTTGCAGGTCTCTAAATGTAGCGACAGTCGATCTATTTCTTCGGAAACATCCAATTTCGTTATAATAATAGCTACTTCCTGAGCTAAACGGTCTTCTGATATCGTCAGATCAGCCTCGAGAATTGAACTTATTTGATTTTTCAACTGGTCACGATATTTGTGTTTACTGGCGTTTGCAAGAATTCGTGCTTCTGTACATAAATCACTTAACTCTTTTCGTTGTTCTTCTAGGATTATAGATAACTTTCCGCCTTCCGCGCAACGCATTGCAGTAAGTCTTTCCACAGTGTTTTTAAAGTCGTCAATGATGGCAGCATTTATTAACTCATTATCAGCGTTACTTAATTCCTCAGTTTTCTCAACCTCGATCACACCAGGCACCATTAACAACTTATCTAAAGTTAGTGTTGATCCATCTATGATTCCTTCTAATTTCAATCTCTCATGTATTTCTTGTATTTGTTGCAAAAAAGATTCATTAACCATAAATCTTTTTTCTGATGAGGCTGACTTTTTTTCTAGAATAGCTGTTATTGTGCCTCTTTTAACACTGGATATTATATTTTTCTTTAACGATGGCTCCAATAATTCTCGACCCGAAGGTAACCTAAAACGAAGATCAAAGCCTTTACTGTTAACACTACGTAATTCCCAACTCCATTGCCAAGTTTTCCCCGGAGTATCAAGTATTACCCCTCCCTCAGAAACAGAATATCCAGTCATACTTTCTAATGTCATTGAAATCTTCTATTTGTTGTACCATTCCTATCAACAATCACTATATCCGGTGCCCAGTTTTGCAACAAGTCAATGATTGAACTCAAAAGAATTCTTTAATTTAATTATTGAATGGAAAAAGTTAATATATCAGATAAGCAATACTTTGATTTTTTTTATTGGCAACACTTAGCTTGCAAAAATTAAAAGCAGAACCTTTAATTCGAGGAGTTTAAGTAATGGATTGCGTCAACTACAGCGCATAAATACCAACAAAGTTTCGTTAAAAAGCATAGTTTTTATTAATTCATTTCAACTTTTGGCGCATTGACCGCCATTTCCTGACGTTTTTATTATGTTCTACAAGAGTTTTCGAGAAAGAATGAAATCCAGAACCTTTCGCTACAAAGTAAAAAAAATCTGTCCTGGCTGGATTTAAAGCAGCCTCAATGCTGGCACCCCCAGGGTTACATATTGGGGTCTTGGGAAGCCCCCTCACTACATAGGTATTGTGCAAAGTTTCTCTCTTGAGGTCCGCTCGACTGATCGGGCGAGACAAGTCATTCAGCGACATACCGTAAGTGACTGTTGGATCGGATTGTAATCGCATTTTTTTTGAAAGACGGTTAGTAAAAACACTTGCAATCAAAAA
>CAXYEO010000002.1:0-40671 GCA_964276085.1 uncultured Thalassobaculaceae bacterium
TACGTTAACACTTATTGAATTAGAAAAACAATTAAACTCCGACCCACTTAAGTTTAGGGATATAAAGAAGTATACTGACAGATTACGAGAGGCCAGAACAAGAACAAGTCAGGATGATGCTATAGTTATAGCTGAAGGCCATATAAATGGACTAGAGACGGTCGCAGCCGTTTTCTCTTTTGAGTTTATGGGGGGGTCTATGGGAATAGCGGTTGGTAACGCCATCCTGAAGGCCGCAGAGCTAGCAGTCAGCAAAAAAGCTGCTTTGATTGTCTTCCCATCTTCTGGTGGCGCCCGTATGCAAGAGGGAATACTCTCTTTAATGCAACTACCAAGAACGGTCATTGCTACTCAAATGGTAAAAGAAGCATGTCTCCCATTGATTATAGTCCTGACTAACCCAACTACAGGTGGGGTCACCGCATCATTTGCAATGCTCGGTGATATCCATATCGCCGAGCCTGGAGCAATTATTGGATTTGCGGGGCAGCGCGTCATTTCGGAGACTATTAGGGAAACCCTTCCAGAAGGATTTCAGTGTGCTGAATACCTTTTAGATCACGGTATGGTTGACATGGTTGTGAGCAGGCTTCAAATCAAGGAAAAATTATCGAGTATCTTAAGTATTTTGATGATCCCTCAGATAAATAAATAATGTGTAATTCCAAAAACTAAGATGATATCCAGAAAACTCATTGAACGGCTAGAGCGATTACATCCAAAGATAATTGATCTATCTCTTGATCGATTAAACAATTTATTAGATGTTCTCGATAATCCACAAAAGCGATTACCGCCAGTTATCCACGTAGCAGGAACAAATGGAAAAGGGTCTACGATAGCGATCCTTCGGTCCATTCAAAGTGCTGCAGGTCTCTCCATACATGCCTACACCTCACCACATCTTGTTCATTTAACCGAGCGATTTATAATCGCAGGCAAAGAAATAACTGAAAAATCTCTAATACAGTTCTTAACTAAGTGCGAGAACGCCAACGCAGGGGCTGAAATAACGTTTTTTGAGATTATCACCGCGGCGGGATTTCTAGCATTCTCAAAAATTAAAGCTGATTTAGTTCTACTTGAAGTCGGACTTGGTGGTCGCTTTGATGCTACAAATGTGGTTAGCAAACCTATCTTATCAATTATTACGCCTATTTCACTCGATCATCAACAATACTTGGGGGACACTCTAGGAAAAATTTCCCACGAAAAGGCTGGTATATTAAAAGAGAAAAGCCCCGCTATTATTGGCCACCAAGACCCCGAAGCACTCAAAGTTATAAAATCAAAGGCTGAAGAAACTGGCTCACCTCTGTTCATATTTCAACGAGATTGGAATATTACTGAAACTAAAAGTGCTATAAAGTTCGAAGTAGAAGGTTCGACCAGTTATTTTGAGAAGCCTAACTTAAAAGGCATACATCAAATTCAAAATGCTGGAATTGCCATAGCAGCAACCCATTATTTAAGAGAAATATTGCCTATTAAGGATGGATCAATAGATAAGGGATTACGGACAGTAAAATGGCCAGCTAGGCTTCAAAAAATTAACAAAGGGCCATTAATAGACATACTGCCGACAAACGTGGAGTTATGGATCGATGGAGGGCATAATCAAAACGCTAGTCTTTTAATTGCACAAACGATACGGGGCTGGAAAATTAAAAACCCGTCGTTATCTATTCACATGGTCTTTGGATGTTTAAACAACAGAGACACAGAAGCATTACTTCAACCATTTATCAATATAATTGATTTAGTGCAGACAGTGAAAATACCTGAGCAGGCGAATACTGCTTCGCCTGAATTGATTGCTAACGTTACGAAATCCATGGGTTTTGATGCCAAACCCGCTGATACTGTGACGGCAGCTATAAGGGACATAATATCCTTATCTACTGGGAAAAGACTTATCTTGATTTATGGTTCACTTTACTTGTCAGGTTCAGTGCTTGCTGAAAACAATTAAAGTTAAAGTAACGTTTTTAAGATTGCACTAAATTACAACACAAATGACCTAGTCCAGTGCATCCTCGACCCATTCTGTTAGTTTTTGTGGCGGAAGCGCACCCATTTTGGTAGCAGCAACTTCTCCATCTTTAAATAACATCAACATTGGTATACCTTTGACATTATATGTTGAGGGCGTAGCTGGATTGTCATCTATGTTGATTTTAACTACTTTTATACGGTCCCCTAAAGTTTGTGCAATATCTTCAAGCGCTGGAGCTATAGCTTTGCACGGGCCACACCATTCCGCCCAAAAATCAACTAGGACGGGCTTATCCGCCTTTAGCACATCAGCAGAAAAACTCTCATCTGTTACCTTTATTGTTGACATCAATTTCCTCCTACTAATGTTCGTCTAGTTAGAGCATAAACGAGTGACCAATGCGAGCTATATAATATTAATAAAATGAATGAAAACACGAATTAATAAAATATTTTCATTGATTCCATATCATTTGATAAGAGTTCCATAATCATCGGTTTATCTACCCACAGTACTATACAGCGGATTTGATGCGTAGGATATATTTGTCTAACTAATCTATAATAAATTGCTAGTTGTTTTCTATAACTATCTGGCACGTCCGAAGGAGAACTTGGAATAACTTTATTGGTCTTAAAGTCAATAATTTTTATCTCATGATCGTTTATTAACAAACGATCTATCCTACCCGATACCTTATATGTTTTACCATTTTCAACTAGATTTCCAGAGATCGGGGCTTCGGTTATGGCTTCCGGAGCAAAGATACTTTCACAATGCTTATCATCCAAAACCTTCAACACTGTCCTTAAATACTCTCTCTGATCCTTTACCCCAATCCCATGAATCGGCTGTGCCAGATAAATTTTTGCATACGCCTCTCTATCCCGCTCTGTTACCTTAGGCAGATATTCTAATAAATAATGAATAAATTTACCTGTCGCCAATTCCTTAGAATGAGAGTTGCGCAATAAAATTTCCGTTGAATTACTACCCAATACTTTTGAGGGTTGAATGGCCACTCCCCCCACCAGTAGTTCAGAAACATCTGATATGGCCCATTGGGGTAAATTTTCACAACTAACTTTAGAGAGCTCCAATTGGCTTTTGTCATCCGGAGGCTCGGATTGAGGGGACTTAAAAATAATTTTATCACAATCTTTCTCGGCTAACGGAATCAGACCAGATTCAATCATTTTATACCAGCTCCGCTCTGATTTATTTTTTTCAGTTCCCCAACCACATACGTAAAGTCTATCCTCTGCCCGTGTCATAGCCACATACAAGAGCCTCCTATACTCCCTATCTCTTTTATCTATTGCCTCTTCACGTAACAAAGACGTTATTGAATTGTCCATCTGTTTATTTGGCGCCCAGAATGGTATTGAAATTCTATTAGACATTTCTTTCCATAAAATGCTCGGAGTTTTATGCGGGGGAGACATAGTATCAGGAAGGAAAACTATTGGCGCTTGCAAACCCTTGGAACTATGAACAGTGAGAATACGAACCTGATTGGCTTGACCTGTTTCAAGGTCACGTTTAACCTCAAAATCAGCTGAAGCTAGCCAATGAAGAAAACCTTGAAGCGATGGAATATTTACACGCTCAAATTCGATAGCCTGGGTCAGAAATTCATCTAACGGGTCATTCGCCTCTAATCCAAGGCGCTCTGTAATCTTTTTACGCCCTCCCAAACATAGTAGTTCAGAGAAAAGTTCATATGGCGGCATAAAGTCTGCTCGCTTTATCCAGACACTTAAAAATGTATGCGCGATTAAAAAATTATCTTCTGCTAGAGCTCGCTTTGATAACTCCGCCCACAAACTTTCCTCTTTTCTATCCCAGCAAAGGTTTAGTAATTCTTCTTCGTCAAGACCTATAAGCGGCCCCTTTAAAACAATTGCTAGATTTAAATCGTCATCCGGCAGCAACAAGAATTGTCCTAATGCGACCAAATCCATGATTGGTAGTTGATCGGTTAGCATCATCCTATCAACACCGGCAACATCGATTTCAAGTTCTTTTAGCGCACGCACCAATTGATTTACAAACTTCCCTCGTCTACGCACGAGAATCATTATATCCCCTGGCCGTATCGGACGATCTTTTGATTTTATAATTTCACCTACTGTGAGCCAATGATTTATTTTTGAAGCTATTTTTTGGGCCAACCTTTTACTTGGTTCGTTATATTTTTTTTGCTTCAAAGGCAGAACCCATGTACTTGGTTTCTCTGATTGATGTGGCAATTCAGGGGACCAAAGCTCAACGCATCCTTCTTGGCCTTTTCGATGGGCTTGATGCCGCATAGGGATAGCTTCTCCTTTTTGTGTTTCTTCTAAAACACCCAACCCTGCTGGCCCATCCTCGTTTTTATAATTAAACACAGCATCCACGACGCTCAATACAGCAGAAGTGGATCGGAACGACATATCAAGCTTTATTCCACGCCAGTTTCCAGAAGACATTGTGACCCTTTTTGAAAGTTTTGAACTCATGTCCAAAAAAGATTGTGGATCAGCTCTTTGAAAACTAAATATAGACTGCTTGATGTCACCCACAGCGAAAACAGTCCGCAAAGCCTCAGGTTGCACCTCCGCATCACCTCTTAGTGAGAAAAACTCATCGGTTAACTTTTCTATAATTTTCCATTGTTCAGGATTTGTGTCTTGCGCCTCATCAATCAGCAAATGGTCTATTCCGCCATCTAATTTAAATAAAACCCATGATGCGATCCCTACTTGTTGTAGTAATTCATATGTTGCAAAAATTAGATCATCATAATCTATTGAAGTATTAATATTTTTCGTTTTATCATATGAACTTAATACTGAATAGGACAGCTTAATCAGCGCTTCCGTTCTTATTGCCAAGTCCAAAGTTTTCATTTTTTGCTGAAGTTTTTGTACCCGTTGTGCTTCCAAATTTAAAATATCAAGAATTACCTCATTTTTCTTAATAACCTCTTTCGTCGCTAGTCTCGCACGCATCTCATCTTTTTGTGTTAAAAAAACTGACAGGTACTCATGGTAGCTTATGATCGTAGGCTCTTTTATTTCCAACCATCTTAGTATTTTAAGGGAATTTTTGATATCAGTAGGACTGCCCGAGGCTAATGCTACTGCAGCCATACGTATTTGTGTACTTTCAAACTCTGTAAACGATATAGCTTGGTTTAAAAAAGTAATCTGCGTTTCGTCTTCCTTCAACCCTAATTCTTTTCTAACAATTTTGCACAATGCATCAACACCGTCAGCTGATCGAACCGCAGTTTGAAGTTTTGCCCTTTCGGATAAAAGTTCATCAATAAGTTCAGATACAGTGAATTCGGAAGCACGTTCTGCAATCTCATTTAAAGACTCAGTAACACTGGTCAATTGATTTTTTTTTGAGGCAGATATTACAGAATCTCGAGCAGTCCGCATGCGTTCCTTTGCTGTCCTTTCGTCCAAGACATCGAATTGAGGCGACAGGCCAGCTTCCAACGGAAAACGGCGCAAGATAGATTGGCAGAAACCATGAATAGTTTGCACCTGTAACCCTCCAGGTGAGTCCAGAACGGTAGCAAATAATCTGCGCGCCCAGGTTAAATCATCTATTTTTATAGATTTCTCAGACAAAAGTTCTAAATCACAAGTCAATTCAGCATCGGTAGCTAGAGACCACTCAGATAGACGCCTAGCTATTCGTGTCGACATTTCTGCGGCGGCAGCCTTAGTGAACGTAAGACAAAGAATTCGATTGGGCAGGGCTCCAGACAGTAGCAATCTTAAAACTCTATCGGTGAGTACTTTTGTCTTTCCCGACCCAGCAGAAGCGCCTACCCATACACAGAGACTTGGGTCCGAGGCACTCTGCTGTAACTTTAATGTTGTTTCCTCATTCGTTAATGCTTCTGCAATTAAAGGCATTTCTAAGAGGACCATTCTTTAAATCGAGAAAGGTGCTCATAATCATCATAATTCAATTTATTATTTGGGTCAGGATAAGCTAGGTATGGTGTGTCATCATTGTCAAAAGCTAAAATCAGTCTTCTCAAACCTTTCTCAGTAATATTAATAAGGTCATCAATATTTTCTTTAGATAACTCCTCTCTCCCAGGAGGGTTTCCTCCTTTTAATTCAATATATTTTAGCTTTACACAAGTGTGCGAAGAAGTTCCTGAAAAACCGCATTCCCTTAATATAAGGGCTTCAAGGGGCAATTGTGGCGCTAACCCTGACAACAGGTCTCTTTTGGGAGGAACACTACCTGTTTTATAATCAATGATAGTGTATACGTCGCCGATTTCTTGATCAATTCTATCTGCTTTAGCTCTTAATTCTACAGGTCCAAATGGAAAACATAGTGTCATATTTCCAAGTACTTCTACGTCTCTGGTGATTATAGTATTCTTTTTTTTCTCCATTTCAACAAACCAGTCCGCTGTTTTTAAAAACCTAGGCCACCAAAAGGCCCAAACAGCTGGATGATCTAAAGTTGTTCCAAATGCGGAACGGCCATGTTGTATTAGTGATTTTTTTGCTTCCTTAATGTCATCCGGAATACCAGCCTTAATAAAATTTTCTAACGCCTTATGTGTAAAATTTCCACGATCAACAGCTATAGGTTCTGCATCAAGTGTATCTAATGGTTTCAACTTTAATATTTCTCTTGCATATATTGAATAAGGGTTCCGAACCCAAGTTCCTATCTGCGTAACCGAAAAGGATCTGGGGCGTTGAGATAACAGAGGTCTGGGGACTGGGGGCGATATCCGACGGTTTTGCTTCGGCATATCGAGAGCCTCCTGCCAACCGATCCAATCTCCTTTGGCTTTATTAAACACCTTGTCATAATTAAGTGATTTTATTAGTGCCAACATCCTCAACAACCACCTAGAGGCTACCGTTGGCGTTCCATTTATTCGTTTTGATCGGGTCAAGAAAACTTCTGTAGTGCCACATGCTTGAACAAAGTCATGAGCAGATTGCCCTATGCGAATTTCTGGCAATGAAAGCCCTATAGCAGAACGCATAGGACGGCTCATCCAGGGATCAGCTTGCGGTTCAGGAGGCCAACTTCCTTCATTTAACCCTCCTAAGATAACCCTATCAAAATGCAACAGCCGTCCCTCTAGCGGGCCAAGTATGGATAAACGTGGGTGAGTACCAAAAGGTGGCCGAAACGTAGCACTTGATAATAATGATTCTAAGAACGGAAGATACTCGTATCCAGGTATCTCAGGAAAATCATGGCTCATAGAAAAAATATCTGAGAACGCGGCTGCGACCTGCTCTCTATGTGCAGAAAAATATACATGTTCAGAAGAGTTTTCTGCATCACCAGCCAAAAGAATTTCTACAAGGTTATTATGTCTTTCAAAGATATCTTTTATTTTTACGGAAGGGCTTTTTATTAACTTCTCTAATTCCCTAATCGAAGAAGACAATAAGACTATCCAATCATAGAGGTCGCTTTTTTCTTTATCGGTAGCGTTCAAGCTATTGGAATTTTTCGTATCTTTGTTCAAGGATATTTGAAGTGTTTCGATTAAACCATCAATCCCAAAAGCTGGTCGGGGGCCGCGGAAGATTAATCTTTCCAGCAGTCTGATGTTCTTTTTTAAAATACCTACGGGTTTGCCACCTCTAGCTAAAGGATGTTTCATTGCTGCTAAAAACGGTATAGGAGCTAAACCCTCTTCCACCATTTTTCCTACTAGCCGCCAGAACACCAAAAGGGGCGTTTCCATAAGTGGAGTACCCGCAGAATCATCAATGTTTATACCCCACCGCTTCATCTCCGATTTTACCCTACGCGCTAGCGATCGATCGGAAGTTATAAGACTAGCTGTTTTATCGCTCGTTTCTAATGTCTCTCTGAGAATTAAAGCGATAGTGCTTGCCTCTGATTGAAAATCGCGGCATTCGAGGAGGGTGATGCCATCCAAGTCACTACCAGAGATAAAATTTGAATTTAAATTATGCCAGTGCTCTGTGGTTATTGCCGGTCTCATTACTTCTGACATCAATCGCATTCGGCTCTTTTGCATCCTGGAAAGAGATATGCTGTGCTCTGGTGACAGCCAATCTGAGATGTCACCAGGACTTATAGATAGTTTAAACAATAATTTGCTTAAAACATGTTGCGGATGAGTAATATCCTTCAGAACCGCCTCCCACGCACTATTACTCAAACTCTTATCTAACCCTGGCAACACTACTGCTCCATTGGGTAGACTAGCTACAACACGCATAAAATCAGCTGTTGCCGGTATACTCCCAGTAGAACCCGCGACGATGATTTGGTTTTCCAATGTTTGTTGTTTTACGAACGATATTATTCCATTAAGTTTTTCATTTCTGTGAGTAGCAGGATCAATGGCGCCTTCATCCTTCAAAATTTTGGGCCAAGCTTCTGTGATTATCTTTAAAAAAATAATGGTTTTTTGCCAATGTTCCGCATAAATATCTGGAACAAGTCCCTCCAGTTCATTAAATGAAACATTCTCTGTCTGCATTCGGTCAAGCAATTTAGAAAGATCATCAGCTAGACGGCTGGCTTGAAAAAGAGTTGCCTCCTTCAAACTACTAATCTTTTCATCCGAAGAATTTGCCTCAAGATATCTTTTTATGAGTTGTGTTAAAAGTATTTGCCTTCTTAAGTTGGGGATCGCAGGAGTGGGAACACCGCTATCAGTTTTGTGGCCCGCTATTTCGCTTAATTCCATCTGCTCGATGTCGTCAGCATCCCCTATAGCATTAATTTGAGGCAAAATTACCGCTTTACCATCCATGAGCCGAACGAAAGCGTCTTCAAAAACTCTAACCGCCCGACGGTGCGGCACAAAGATCATTGATTTTCGTAATCTAGTTAAATCTTTATTAATTCTGGTCCAAAAACCAGAGACTAATGTATCCACAAACGGTAAATCGGTATCTATCGAGAAAATATTATATTTAGACATTCATTATCTCAGAAAAATGGAACAGGCGGAGAGTGACCATTTATAAACCGACTGCGAGCTAACTCTAAATCGGTTGGAGTGCTAATATGGTACCAGAGTCCGTCATGTACTATTCCATACAGCCTATTAGATGTAATAGCGCGGTCATATGCCCAATTCAAAGAAAAAGCACCCTGGGGGGCATCTAAAAGAATAGCTGGATTGACAATTGAAATCCCCATATATGAAAAAGGAGCAACATTTTTTTCTGATCGGCGTGATAGTCTGCCCAGTTGATCCATGGTGAAATCGCCCAAACCTTGAAAATTTTGAATGCTTGATAATGGAGCTAACATTAGCAAAACATCCATGCGGTTAGCATCCCAGGATTCTGCTAACCTCAAAAGCGGGCTCTTCATCCCATCCACCCATACACTATCACCATTAATTACATAAAAAGCTTCCTTACCCAGCGAAGGTAAAGCCTTTTTTACGCCTCCACCTGTTTCTAGTAACTCCTCCTCCATAGATAAAACTAGACGACTATCTCTCCGTCTAATTATATGCTCTTCTAGTTTTACCGCCAGATGAGACACGTTTATCACTATTTTTTTTACACCTACTTTAAGTAGATGCTCTATAGCTCTGTCAAGGATCGTCGAGCCGGAAATAACGAGCATTGGCTTGGGTATGCGCTCGGTAAGCGGAAGCATCCTCTTACCGAGCCCTGCTGCCAAAATCATCGCACTACTGGGGATGACGCAAGGGTTAACTGGAAGTCTATCTAGAAACATTATACACCTTAAGTATTTGACGCGATTTCAGCATTTATTGCATCCTCAGAAATATTATTCAGCAACCAATCCTGTATGGGCCTCAATTGAGGCATACTTAAATTCTTTAAAGTATGGTTCCATAACCTTGGAGTATGAACTAAATATTGATGATTCCCATATTTTAAGGACTGCCTGGTAAATATTCCAAACACTTTTAGAGCACGCTGGGTTCCCAGGGCATAGAACGAATTCATGAAAGTCTCTGGGTTGACCTGGTCCCCCATACCATTAAAATACCTCTTGAGCATTTTATCCCTTAGAGACAAATTAATATCCCTTCTAGAGTCCTGAAGTAAAGAAACTAAATCGTAGCTAGCGGGACCTTGAACCGCATCTTGAAAATCAAGCAGGCCGCATGCTCCTAAACCATTCCGGTCTGACAAGTATATTAGATTATCAACATGATAGTCTCTCAAAACTAATACATTCTGTGATCCCTCAACAAAGTCTTTAAGACACGTCTCCCATATCGACAAAAATTCCTTGCGTTTTGAGTCTGAAATAGGGATTTTTAATTTTGGTATTAAATACCAATCTAAAAATAGTAGCACTTCCTCTAATAACTTGGGTCGATCATAAACTGGTAGAAATTTGATCTCCTCTGAATAGTTTCTTTTTCCCAAATCGATTAGTAAATCAATAGCTAGATGATATAAATCCATCTCATCTTTATTCTGGGATAGTGCTTTTGTATATGTTTCATCCCCAAAATCTTCCAGAATTAAAAACCCATTAACAGGATCTGCTTTGATAATTTTTGGAGCGCTATAACCATATCCATTTAATAATTCAGAAACCTTTATGAACGGCTTGGTATTTTCTTTTTCTGGGGGAGCATCCATTACCACAAAACTGGCTTCATTTAACACAGCTCTAAAGTAACGACGAAAAGAACAATCATCAGCTAACGGGGTGATTCGAAAATCACTTAGATCATTTTTCCATAAAAATTTTTGGAGTAGTAATAATCTCTGTTCACTTTCCTGAACTTCCATCTTCAAGCTAAAATATCCCTATATTTTTTATATTAAGATTACGCCATTGCTTTGAGCCACGCAGCGTTAATATTCGTTCTTCGTGGTGTTGTGAAAATTCGAAATGAATTTCTAACCTTCTCTCAGGTAGGAGCCTTAACGCATTTTCCGGCCATTCAATTAGAACAATCCCGTCAGAACAAGCATCCTCTATTCCTAGCTCCATAATTTCTACTTCTTCGGAGATTCGATAGAGATCAAAATGCCAAATCTCAATCAAATTTGAGTGCTTTTGAATTTCATAGCTTTGAACCAGTGTATAGGTCGGGCTCGGTACATCTTGACTAGGTTTTGTTAGACTTCTTATGAAAGAACGTGAGAAGTTCGTTTTCCCTGCACCTAGCCCCCCAAATAAACAAATAACATCGCCAACATCCGCAAAAGCAGCTACTTCCTCAGCAAAGACTTTGGTCTCTGTTTCATTCTTTATTCTAAATTGCCCAATTCTGGAGAGATTCATTTAGCCTATCTTCATTAACGCGCTCATTGCCAACCAGTGACCTTTTTCGGTACGACCATTTTTTCTTATAAGAAAATTAAACCTCTCAATTAATTTTACAAGAGCCTTAACGTATGTCCAGAGAAACGATGATACTTTTGGAATATTTTATGGTATTCAATTAGATAATAGCTGTGAGCGAATCGGGGTCATAAAATAAACCTTTTATTATAATAACAAAATATCTCAGGGCAAATATTCAAACGGCACACCATTAATTTTTATTTATAGGGCCTAATTTTTGTAAAATTCTTTCAAGAATTTATCACTAAATTTTCCAGAAAGTTTATCGACGTATATTAATTCCTTTGGTCTTTTCGCCGGATTCCCATAACCGCCAGCTCCTGGGGTATTAACCACTAGAGCCTGATTTGTTTTCAGCGGCATATCCGGTGGCTTGTGAGGTAACTGCACAGGGTGCTTATGATCTTCTTCCAACCAAAAACTTCCACTTTTGCCTGCGCATCCATCAAAAATTCCCCAGGGTTTATTTCTAAATCTCTCCCCAACTCCATTAAATGTGCAGGTATGTCCGACGGGACGAACAACGCGTTGAAGGCCAAGCCCACCGCGATATTGGCCAGCACCGCCTGAATCTGGAATAAAACCATATCGCTCCACCAGCAACGGATACTCCATTTCTATCGCCTCTATCGGTAAATTCGAGGTATTGGTGATATGGACTTGCACACCATCTTTACCATCGCGATCATTTCTACCTCCAAACCCTCCACCAAGAGTTTCTAAATACACATAAGGCTCTCCAGTTTCTGGATTATTTCCAGCAAACACTGCCATTGTATTTGCACCATTGGCAGCGCCAACAGCAGATGCTGGTAATGCTGGCGATAAAGCTCCGATAACGACGTCGATTATTCTCTGGGAAGTATGGGCCCTAGCGGCAACTGAAGCTGGCGCAATACAGCTTACCATTGTTCCTATAGGGGCAACCACCTCGACAGCATCTAAAACACCTTGATTATTAGGAATATCTGGATCCAACATAGCTTTTAAGACATAGCAAACAGCCGCTTTCGTGCCATGTAGTGGTATATTAATATTTCCTGGTGTTTGTGGAGACGTCCCATCGAAATCAAATAATACTGATTTTCCTTTTATAGTTGCAGTTAGTTTTATAGGGACGTTTATAGCTTCTCTGCCATCATCATCCATCACGTCTTCAAAATAATATACGCCATCAGGCACCAAGCTTATGGCCGAGAGCATCCGTTCATAAGTTCTCTTTATAATTTCATCAAAAATATTTGTGATCAAATCGCCTGAATATTTATTCACCATTTCGAATAGACGTCTGGCTGCTAAATGTAATGCTGAAAATTGAGCATTATAGTCGCCCCGACGCTCCTCTCGCACCCGAACATTTAATAACAGAATATCAAAAATATCCTGATTTAGTTTCCCTTTTCTAAAGAGCTTAACAACCGGTATTCGCAAACCTTCCTGATAAATTTCTTTCATGCCCCCTGCCATAGATCCTGGGGACATACCGCCTATGTCTGCATGATGTGCGATATTGCAAACAAATCCCAGCAATCGACTTTTGAAAAAAACAGGCATAGCTAAGCTAACGTCAGGAAGATGTGTTCCTCCTCCTTCGTGCGGGTCATTGGCAGCAAAAATATCCCCTTCATTTATTTCCTCTAGCGGAAATTTTTTAAATATGGCCTGCATCTGTCCAAGAACGGAAGCAATATGCACAGGGATACTATTAGCAGCCTGTGCAACAAGTCGCCCGTTTCTATCTACGATCGCACACGAATGATCATGCCGTTCTTTTATATTAGTCGAATAAGCACTTTTCATCAGGGCGATGAATGCTTCGTCGACTATTGATTGAAGGCCATTAGATAATATTTCAATAGTAACGGGGTCGGACTTTACTGTTTCTTTATTCATGCTTGAACCTTAATTATTAGATTTCCAGAACCATCGACTTTAACTTCATCCCCTGGACAAATGACTGTCACTGCATCCAATTGTTCAATAATTGCAGGTCCCAAGAGCAAGTGACCAAATAGTAAATCATTGCGAGAATATATTGGTGTTTTGGTAGATTTATCGGCTTCAAACCAAACCGATCTCATGGAGATCGGATCAGGCAGATTAACCACCGGTTCTTCTTCTATTATATCAATTTTTGGCGAAGATAGACCTAAGGCCATCAATCGAATATTAACAATTTCGATCGGGTCTTTTTCCGTATAATGGCCATAAGTTCTTTCATGTTGCTCATAAAACCGATTCAATAATACCTCTAACGAAGGCAAACTTTCTAAAACTAACGGTCCGGTATTTTCTACCCAAGCGATCGTCAACTCGAAGTTTTGTCTTACATACCGCATATCAAAACTTATTCGGATCACACGATCCTCTATCGATATATCTTCTTCACAAAACCATTTTTCAGCACGATCTATTAGGTCTTTCAAATCGCCTTGTATATTTTGAAAAGTATCGTGATCGTATGACATTCGTCTCGTGACAACAAAATCTTCCTTAAGCTCAGAGACGACTAATCCCTGCGCGCAAAGGATACCAGGAGATGGAGGAACTATAATTTCCTTTATATCTAATTCTCTGGCAACATGAGTGGCGTGAAGAGCACCCGCACCGCCAAAAGCCATTAAACTGAAGTCACGCGGATCATGTCCTCTCTCTACAGAAACGACTCGTATGGCTCTCACCATATTTGAGATGACAATACCAAGGATCCCATGCGCCGTTCTTTCAATTGAAAACCCGAGCCTCTTTGCTATTGGCAAAATTGCAGTTTTAGCTTTCTTTATATCAAGAACCATTGCACCTCCAATAAGTGAATCAGGCAAGCGTCCCAGAATTAAATTAGCATCAGAAACAGTAGCCTCTGTCCCGCCACGACTATAACATGCTGGCCCAGGTTCAGCGCCCGCACTCAATGGCCCCACTTTCATAAGATTATCCTTGTCAAACCAGGCGACTGAGCCACCACCAGCTCCAACCGTATGAATATCAATCATTGGAAGCCTTACTGGAAAATCAGCTACCATCCTATTATATCCAATCCCTGATTCATAATTCTGGATCAATGCAACGTCAGCACTTGTGCCTCCCATGTCCAGTGTAATTATATTTGGCTTTTTTCCCAACTTTGCCTGGTAAATAGCTCCGACAGTTCCTGCAGCCGGCCCTGACAATGCGGTACGAATTGGCATTGCTACGGCACGCTCTACCGACATTAAACCACCACTAGATTGATTAATCCCAAGCCTTGCATTTGGGGCTTTCTTTGTAAATTTCTCACCTAGTGATTGCATATATCTACCAATCATAGGTTGTAAGTAAGCATTTAATAAAGTGGTTGAAAATCGTTCATATTCTCTAAACTCTGGTTGCACTTCCGCAGATAATGATACATGCAAACCTGGGATACTCTTGCGAAGTTCGTCACCAATTTTTTTTTCGTGTTCTGGCATAAGAAAGGAAAACAAGAGACACACCGCACAAGCATCTGCTTTTGATTCATTGACAATTTTTATGATATTCTTGATTGAATCATCCGAAAGGGGTTTGATTATTTGTCCCTTTGAACCGACCCTTTCCGTTATTTCAAACCGCATGTGTCTATCTGATAAAGGGAGCGGGTTATCTGCTTTTAGGTCATACATTTTTGGTCTTATTTGTCGGCCTATCTCCAATAAGTCTTTAAATCCCTCTGTTGTAACAACAGCCACCTTGCCTCCGCGCCTCTGGATCAAGGCATTTGTAGCCACCGTAGTACCATGCGCTAGACGAACCACATCTTCTACATCGATCTGATTATCTTCAAGTAAAGTGCCTAACCCATTTATAATAGACTCCGAAGGGTCACTGGGCGTAGATGGTGTCTTATGCAAACAAACTCGCCCATCACTAATGTTCATTGCATGAAAATCAGTAAAAGTCCCTCCAACATCGACACCAATAAACCACATTATTTTGCACTCTCTATTCTTTAAATTATGGGAGATAAGCGAAGATCATTTCTACGGCCCAAAGTAAAATTACTAATACCAGTCACAAAACCTCAAGACTTATTTCACTGGCAAGGCAGCCGTTTTATCTAAATCAGGATGTGTTTTTGTCCAGTTGGTATGCGTCTCGTAAAATGCAGCTATCCGATACGCCATTGCTTCGTCAAATTGATTTGTCACAATTTGCATAGACATTGGCAGACCACCATTACTGAAGCCGATGGGTACAGCAAGGGCCGGGTTACCAGTCACATTAAACGGAGTTCGTGCTTGCCTAGAATAATATTTCTCACAAGCAGCTCTATCTTCTATTGGAAACGCTACTTCCATATTATTCACTGTTACAATAGCATCAAATTTTTTAAAATTTTGGTTGAACTCTGCCGCATACCGAGCCCTAGTTCTCACTGCCTGGACGTAATCTACCGCATTGAAGGCAGTTCCAGGTAACAATCTTGTTAACAAAGACTCACCATATTCCTCAGTCCTCTCAATCAACCATTTCTGATGGATTGCACAGGCCTCTGATAGTAAAATAATACGATTACATGTTGCAAAGTCGATAAGGGGGTGCGTTTTTATCTCTTCAATCTCGGCACCATTCCGAGCTAAAAAGGCGAAGGCTTCTTCAAGTCCAGAAGACATCTCGTCACTTGCAATCATATCCTCTTCATAAAAATGCCTTATAATACCTATCTTAAGTCCCTTAATTCCTGCGTCGAGGTACTTGGAAAAATCAGGTGTAATAGTATCAGCGCTCCCGGGGTCCTCTTCATCAAAACCCGAAATTACAGATAGAGCTAAAGCATTATCCTTCACAGAACGGGTCAAGGGTCCCACATGATCGAGAGAAAACGATAGTGGCACAACACCTCTCCGACTTACGCGACCATAAGTCGCTTTCATCCCAAGAAGTCCATTCATTGAAGCCGGGTTCCTCACCGATCCTCCCGTATCGGAGCCTAGTGCTATTGGAACAAACCCAGCGGCCACTGCGGCACCAGACCCACTCGAAGAGCCACCAGGGAAATATTCCCGCCCCCAAGCATTCCTGGCAGGCGGCCAGGGAAGATCAAATGAAGGTCCACCAAGCGCAAATTCATGGGTTGATAATTTACCAAGTAAAATCCCCCCTGCTTTCTTCAGTCGTTCAGTTACTTCAGCATCTTTTTTTGCGACATTATCAGCAAGGAGACGCGAATGGGCTGTAGTCGGCCATTCAGCAGCATCGATTATATCCTTCAACGCAAAAGGGACACCATGAAGTGGGCCTATTGGTTCATTTTTACGCACAGCCTCGTCTGCCCTATTCGCGTCTTTCAATGCTTGGTCAGGACGCCGTGTCAAAAAGGCATTAAGGCCCTGGTCGTACTTCTCTATTCTATCTAATAATGCTTTAGTCAACTCTAATGAGGTTAGCTGTTTTGTTGCTATTAATTCCGCTGCTTCGTGAGCTTCTAGCCAATGAAGCTCTGTCATTTTTTTGCTCCCCAACTAACCGCACGGTAGACATGCGACGGTTCCTGAAATATTTGATTATCACGATCCAGTCTTTGCGCTGCTGCACTTGCCATCTTGATTGCAACTTCGGCCCGATCAGCGCCCACAGCCTGTTTTATTTCTTCTGGCATATGCCGCGAAACTGAGTTTTTATTATCCATGAAAATACTCCCTACTTGTTTTTGAAACACCCTACACGATGATACATCTAGGTCTAGGTAATATTTGAAATTTCAAGGAGCACACAATGGGAAGAACACGCCTGATGGCTACAGGTCATAAACACATGATATCCGCAGGTCACCCTGCAGCCGCTCAGGCTGGATTAAATATATTAGAAGCTGGAGGCAATGCCGTCGATGCTGGGGTAGCAGCAGCGATGGTCCTGGGAGTAGTCCAAAGTGATTTAGTAAATTTTGCCGGGGTCGCTCCAATTATGATAAGGGAGCCCTCTGATGGAAAAGTCACAACCATAACCGGTCTTGGCCGATGGCCAAAAAAAGCCGATATTGATGTTTTAATTAAAGACCATGGAGGTCATGTTCCTGAAGGCGTACTTCGGATGATCGTTCCCGGAGCACCGGATGCCTTTTTAACAGCACTTGAAAAATTCGGCACAATATCTTTTAAAGATGCATCCCGTGGGGCCGTACAAGCTGCTGAAGATGGTTTTATAATGCATGAACTTATGGCTCAATCGATCCGAGAAAACGAAGAAAAATATAGACGCTGGCCATCCACTAAAGAAATCTATCTACCTCATGACCGTGTTCCCAATGTTGGAGATCTGTTTAAACAATCCGAACTAGCTAAGACATTAAAATATATGATCGACGAAGAGTCCGTTGCAAAAGGAACTCGCAAGGAAAAGTTAAATGCGGCCCGAAAAGCCTTCTACGAGGGCGACATCGCGTCTGCTATTTCTCGATATAGCGCTGATAATGGTGGTTGGATTACATTATCGGATCTAAAAGATTTCAGAGTTAGCATTGAAGCACCTTTAGAGGTTAACCGGCAGGGTACAACTTTATTCACATGTGACGCTTGGAGCCAAGGGATCAGTCTGGCACAAATGTGGTCATTTCTAAGACATAAAAACTTCAAAACAATGGGCCATAATTCGGTTGAATACATTCACACATTGACAGAGATAATAAAGTTGGTGTTTGCAGATCGTGAAATATACGTTGGCGACCCTGAATTTGTTAATGTTCCTACAGAAAAATTACTCTCAAGCAAGTATGCTGAAAGTAGATTAAATTTAATTGATAAAAACAAGATTTTAAAGGGTATTGACCTCTGGAATGGAGACCCCAGTGTCTTAAACAATGAGTTCATATCGCAGGATACTTCTTACGTGTGTGTTGTAGACTCGAACGGTCTTGCTGTTTCTATCACTCCAAGTGACGGCTCCGCTAGTAACCCCGCTATCCCCAAATGGGGAATTACGCCATCTTCCAGGGGTTCCCAGTCTTGGGCTGTAAAGGGCCACCCATCATCCGTCGCACCATGGAAGAGACCCCGACTTACACCGAACCCTGCAATTGCTATTTTAGCAGATGGCTCCGTGATGCCATTTGGAACCCCAGGAGCTGACGTTCAATGCCAGGCAATGTTGCAAGTGCTCCTGAACATTACAGACTTTGGGTTCTCTCCGCAAGCTGCAGTGGAAGCACCAAGATTCGCAAGTTATAACGCTCCCGACAGCTTTGAACCTCATACAGCTCTTCCTAACGTATTGAAGGTAGAGAACTCAATAAATGAGAAAATAAGAGAGGAATTGAAAATTAAAGGTCACAGAATTGAGGTCTGGCCTGATCAGATATGGAAGGCGGGGGCGGTTTGTGCTATTGTTGACTACCAAGGCCGACCTCTAATCTTGGGGGCAGCGGATCCACGAAGACCGTGCCTTGCCCTGGGCAGATAAATAATATGAGCATTTAACTTTTTTGATTGAATATGTTGCAATAAAATTGCAAGCTATCTTCCTTGTAAAAATATTTTTCAAACAATCTATGAAACTAAGTGGGGGGTATTATCAATGTCTAAAAGGGCAACAAATCTTGAATCATTTATGGCGGGTGTGGAGGCTCATAACCCAGGGGAAGTAGAATTTCATCAAGCGGTTCGTGAAATCGCAGCAGATATCATCCCATGGTTGCAAGACTATCCAGAATATGTTGAAGCTCAAGTCCTCGAGCGAATGGCAGAACCAGATCGCGTGATATCCTTTCGAGTATGCTGGGAAGATGACACTGGAAATATCCGTGTAAACCGCGGTTATAGAATACAGAATAATAACGCGATTGGACCATACAAGGGTGGGATCCGTTTCCATCCTTCTGTAAACCAATCCATATTGAAATTTCTTGCTTTTGAGCAAACCTTCAAGAACTCACTCACTGGTCTGCCAATGGGTGGAGGCAAAGGAGGAGCAAACTTCAATCCAAAAGGAAAATCAGAAAATGAAGTTATGCGATTTTGCCAATCCTTTATGACGGAGCTTTATCGCCATATTGGTGCAGATGTTGACGTTCCTGCAGGCGATATTGGTGTTGGTGGAAGAGAAATTGGTTTTATGTTTGGCCAATATAAAAGAATAACGAATCATTTTACCGGTGTTTTAACAGGTAAAGGCCTTGAATATGGTGGAAGTGAAATGCGTCCAGAAGCCACAGGTTATGGTGCCGCTTACTTCATGGAAGAGATGTTAAAAACCAAAGGTGACGCCATCGAAGGCAAAAACGTTATAATATCAGGTTCAGGTAATGTCGCGACGTTCGCTGCTGAGAAAATAACACATCGAGGAGGTAAGGTACTAACACTGTCTGACTCTGCAGGTTTTATTTACGATAAAGACGGCATAGATGCAGAAAAACTTCAATGGATTATGGACTTAAAAAACGTAAGGAGGGGACGTATTTCCGAATACGCTGAAAAATTCAGTGGTGCTGAATATCATGCAGGTAAACGTCCTTGGGGCGTTAATGCCGATTTAGCTATGCCTTGTGCTACACAAAATGAAATCACAGCAGAAGATGCAAAGACTATGTTAGGAAACGGCATTATAGGCGTATCAGAAGGTGCCAATATGCCAACAAATATTGATGGTATACATCAATTCCTTGATGCAAAAATCTTGTTTGCCCCGGCAAAAGCAGCAAACGCAGGTGGTGTTGGAATGTCAGGTTTAGAAATGAGCCAAAATTCCGAACGTAGGTCTTGGAGTAATGAAGAATTAAGTAAAATGTTGAGAGACCTAATGACTGGTATTCATAGCAATTGTCATGAAGCAGGCATACAAAAAGGAGGCTGGTGTAACTATATGGCTGGCTCAAATATCGCTGGATTTAAAAAAGTCGCAAATGCTATGATGGCGTTTGGTGTTGTTTAAGGATTAATATAATTCTAAAAGAGAAAGGGGGCCACATGGCCCCTTTTTTTTGTGCAATAACACACTCAAGAATTGCGAACTTCTAGAACTTTTAGTTCAACAAAACATTAGCGTAAAATCACTCGTCTAAATCTGAAACAAGTTTTGGAGGAAGCGAACTTTTAATATGCAATTCTTTTAATTGATCAGCGCTCACCTCATTAGGCGCGTTCATCATTAAATCCTCCGCCCGCTGGTTCATTGGAAAAAGGATAACCTCTCTGATATTTGGTTCATTAGCTATCAACATGACTATACGATCTATTCCTGGTGCAAACCCACCATGTGGCGGAGCACCATACCGGAATGCGTTTAACATCCCACTAAATTTTTTCTCCACCTCTTCCGTCGCATAGCCCGCGATAGAGAATGCTTTCAGCATAACCTCCGGTAAATGGTTTCTTATTGCGCCCGAAGATAACTCTACCCCATTACAAACTATATCATATTGATAGGCTAATATGTCCAGAGGGTTTTGGGTTTCAAGTGCTTGCATTCCTCCTTGAGGCATAGAAAAGGGGTTATGTGAAAATTCAATTTTTCCCGACGCTTCATCTTGCTCATACATCGGGAAATCGACTACCCAACAAAACCTATAGACATTTTTTTCGCAAATATTTAAATCATTCCCAAGTTTAAGTCTAGCTTGACCTGCTAATTTAGCCGCCTCAAGAGGCTTTCCGGCAGAAAAGAAAATAGCATCACCGTCATCCATTCCCGTACGTTTCTTTAAGTCAGCTAAAGCATCAGTAGATATTCTAGAAGCGATAGGACCTCTTCCCGCACCTTCCCCTAAAATAA
The DNA here is from genome assembly GCA_964276085.1 of uncultured Thalassobaculaceae bacterium. Lineage (GTDB taxonomy): Bacteria > Pseudomonadota > Alphaproteobacteria > Thalassobaculales > Thalassobaculaceae > UBA7326. Next base: position 21,041 of record CAXYEO010000002.1, read on the forward strand.
TATACCCCATTCCGGGGGCTCCCTCCTTTTGGGCCCACGAATTCATTCGATCACAAATCGCCCTACTACCGCATTTAGGTCCCGGAATCGCTCTAACCGTGCCTCCATTCTCAACAGTTTTTGCAAAAATAGCAAAGTCACTACCTTTAAAAATATCTGATACATCACAAATCTCTAGTGGGTTGCGAAGATCCGGTTTATCTGATCCATATTTCAACATAGCATCAGCAAAAGGAATTCTTGGGAATGGTTGAGGTACATTCCAATCCGTGAATTCCTCAAACACACCCGTCAAAACAGGCTCTATTTCATTAAAAACATCCTCCTGCTCGACGAAACTCATTTCAAGATCTAACTGATAAAACTCTCCTGGAGAACGGTCTGCACGACTATCTTCATCTCGAAAACATGGAGCGATTTGAAAGTAACGATCGAAACCAGACATCATTATTAGTTGTTTAAACTGCTGAGGAGCTTGAGGTAGAGCATAAAACTTCCCAGGATGTAATCTGGAAGGCACAAGGAAATCCCGAGCCCCTTCCGGAGAACTTGCCGTTAAAATAGGGGTTTGAAACTCGGTAAATCCCCGTTCAACCATTCGTCTTCTGATTGATGATATAACATTAGATCGGAGGACGATATTATTATGGATACGCTCACGTCTCAAATCCAAAAATCTATATCTTAGACGATTTTCTTCACCAGAGTCTTCTTCCGCATTGACCTGCAATGGTAAAAGATCGGCTGAAGATTGAACCTCAAACGAATCAATTCGAAGTTCAACTTCACCAGTCGGTATCCTCTCATTTATTGTCTCATCGTCCCTTCGAACAACCCTACCAGTGATCGTAACGACACTCTCAACTCGAACACTTTCAACAATTGCAAAAGTCTCATCTTCCACGTCAACAACGCATTGTGTAATTCCAAAATGATCCCTTAAGTCTAAGAAAACTAATTGTCCATGATCCCGACGACGGTGTATCCAACCAGACAAACGCGCTGTATTACCAACATGAGAGGTACGTAAATCGTTACAATTGTGTGTTCGGTAGCGATGCATAACTAGTACTCACTTATATCGTTCAGTTTATGTAAATATGCTATGCAGTTACCTAGCCTGGGATCTAGATAGTAACAAGAAAAATAAGCCTAGTCCTTGAATTTAATTTTCAAGGAAGCCAGTCTAAAACTGCTAGTACGTCACAATCTTTTAAATGGGATCCAAAGGGGCATTTAAATGGGAACCTGGTACTGTTATACCCCCCCGATCCCCAATTGTTACTTTGCCATACCGCTCTGCATATACATCTGGTAGTGGCCGTGCATTAGGAACAGCTAACCACAGACGCAACAGATGTCGTTTTTTATTTTCATCTTCCCAATCTTCATATGCTGTTCGATCATGAAGCATCGTATGGTTATGCACAAACTGAATGTCTCCCGGTTCAAAATTCATTTGCATGTTAATTTTCGGATCATTGGCTATAGTGTCAAATAGATTGAGTGCCTCGCGTTTTTTCTCAGATATCTCCAGAACACCCTCAAAACGTTGAGCCGAATCAATATAACGAGGGGCATATATCACCGATAAGTAATTCTCAAAATAATTATATACCGGTATCTCGAAATATGGTTTTTTACCCTTTGGTATTTCTCCTCTTCTATCTGTCGCAAACGGATCAAAAAGAAGACGTAAAAGGTCAGGCCTGCGATCGTACATCTCATTATAAATGGTCATCGAACTTACTAATGCAGAGGCACCGCCCGTCTTGGACGTTTTAAGACACAATAACGACACGATATCACACGAGTCTGTGTGAAAATTTTGTCTTTCCCGCGTTTGATAAATTCTTGCGTTCTTATCATTTACCGCGTCTCGTCCAAGATCACGGACATGGCCAAGAACATGCCCCTTAGCATTTTGAGATCTTGCATTGCCAATATGCATCCCTATACCATAATACGCAGTGGCAGAATTCTTAATCGACCACTCTTCTACTGGAAGACCTCTAATTAGTGCAAAACCGCGCCCATGAATTACATCATTATTAATTTCTACAAGCTTCTTCGCAAAACCAGGTAATTGAAAATCATTTTTACTTATCTTAGCTATATCTTTACCTTCAACAGCCTGAACGGCCGCGTAAATTTCATCAATATCGCCATCTGATAGCGAGTATATCCATTCATCAGAAGTTACCATCTCGGGGCCATACCAGACCTGATCCCCCGTCATTTTTTTTGGTAATTGGATTCTATTTTCTTGAAGTGATTCATATTCCTCAACAGACATTATATACTCCTAAAAAGATAACCTATCACAATTCAGGCAGACAGTAATCCTATCGAATTAACTTCTATCTATAACTTTTAATCCTAATATTGCAGGATCCTTTAGATCAGCGGCTAGTGTAAAATTCATAAAAGGGTAATTTAACGCTCCTATAAAAAATATGCAATTTGTATAACCATTTTTCAGACTTTCTAACTTTTAAAGATTAATCAACTAATGCCTGATAAACCAATACTCTCAATTCTCTTCTGATAGGATAGGCAGAAGATGGGATCAATTGTGTCATAAAAACTACGGAAAGATCCTCAGCTGGGTCTATCCAAAATGCAGTACTCGCCACGCCACCCCAAGTAAATTCTCCTTCAGACCCAAGAATTTCAGATTTAACCGGATCAAGCAGCACAGCGCCCCCTAGGCCAAAGCCCACTCCGGTCATAGGCATCTCGCTAAACGTTTTTTGTCCCATAGAAGCCATATCACCCGGCAAATGATTTCTCATCATAAAGTCAACCGTTTTCCTCCCTAATACACGCGCACCATCAGATGCCCCCAGGCCTCTTATCATTTCAACAAAAGTCACATAATCTCTCATAGATGAAACTAAACCACCACCACCCGAATTCATACTAACAGGCTCTCGAAATCTACTATTTTCGGCGTCCTCCAGCTTTTTCAAAGAACGTTCATTCGTCTTAGTGTATAAAGCACAAAATTTATCTACCTTGGTATCTGGTACAGAAAATGATGTATCCGACATCTTTAAGGGGTCAAAAATTCTCCGCCTGAGGACCTGCCCCAAATTCTTTCCCGTTATTACTTCTAGAATACGCCCAAGCACGTCTGTTGAAACACCATAACGCCAACTAGACCCTGGTTGAAAACATAGAGGGGTTCTTGATAACCGGTCCACAAGGTCTCCAAGACTTTCGTTTGTATTGCCAAAGTCAATTTGGCTTTTCCTCATGACACGGCCAACCGGGCCCGGATCAAAAGCGCCGTAGGTCAATCCTGACGTATGATTCATCAATTGATGGATTGTTATTGGTGAACTTAAGGTTTCTAACTCCATATCTTCAAAATTTCCTGATGAATACACCTTTTGGTTAGAGAAATTTGGAAGGTACTTAGTTATTGGGTCGTCTAACATGAGTTCACCACTCTCAAAGAGTGATAAGGCAGCTACCGTCGTAATTAATTTAGACATAGAGTAAATTCGATAAAGGCCATCTTCTAATACAGGAAGTCCCTTCTCGATGTCTCTCTGTCCATAAAGGGACGAATATGCAACTTCACCCTTTCGCATTACTACTATGGCGGCAAATGGTAATTTTCCATCATCAACATATTTTTTAAGCCATGGTGTAATCCGTTCAAGTCGTCGAGGACAGAATCCTAATTTATCGGGGCGTAGGTTCTTTTCATAACCAGTAAAAGACATAGAAAGGATTTCCTTACCTATCAAATATTGTTCAAGAACTCTCTAACTGTATTGTCAATCTTTATATTATTCTTTATTTTGATGTTCAAAAATTCTAATGATTAATAAACATATTTCCAATATACTTGCTTTTTCTCAGATTATCCCTATTTTCTGCAAATATTTTTGGTTCGATGTTGTCAAATCTTTTTGGCTATTTAGCATTTCTTATTGTAGACAATTATAAATTAGGGATATAGCAATCTGCGAGTACTATTTAGCATTAGAGTATGAAAATAAATTCAACACGGTCCGCAAACAAAAACGGGTTTCGTCCTAACATTGCATTTACAAAGATGGGAAACGATGAGGAATTCTTATAAAGATGATAGTTTTGGTTCACGCATAGCAGAAAAGGCGAAAGCTAGACAGGCAATCCAAGACCGTATTAAAGCACGACCAGGGCCGGGAGATCCTGAATTTGAAAAAATTAGAGCAGAGCGGGAGGCTATCGCCAGCGCCCGCAGTTTGCGTATAGCAGAACGCAAAGCCGCAAAGGAAGAAAAGCTGGCCCGTGAAAAGGCAGAGCGTGAGGCAAAAGAATTAGCTGAGAAAACGGCTCGCGAAGCTCGAGAATTAGCTGAAAAAGAAGAAGCTGACAGAATAGCTGATGAAGCTATAGCTCTATTAGCTGAGCAAAAATCCAGTCGCGACGCGAGATATGCTGCTAGAAAAGCAAGAAAAGGAGGCAAACGCGCCCGGAAAGCACAGGCACTTCTGTAGTAATTATGTAGGAACTCCACTCAGCAAAAATAATTCTCTGTGGCAGTAGTTATTATTGCTTAGCGTCCAGCCCCTGAAGCCCCTGAGCCAAGCGGTGATCCATTACGCCACGTATTTGAACTTTTGCACCGCGAGCAAATACGCTCACCTGCCCATTGACTCTGAAACGTTGTTTCACATCGTAGACACTGCCGCACCTTTGCGACATCTGCACGAGGCTCATCAGTCGGCACTTCTGTCGCTGGCGTAGTAGGCATAATTAATCCTTTAATCGAAAACAAAAATCAATCCGCAACGTCAGCTAATTTATTCTCAACAAGAAGTAACAAAACCATCCGAGATGATGTTGGTTCTATCAGCCCAATTTTACAGTAACCTTATCTTGGGCGCGCTGACATACCTTTTGCTTTGTTCTCATCACTCGTGATTAAAGCCGACCACGAAAACAGCGCGCACAATCGCACAGAAATGTTTCTCAATCAAATATATTATTCATATTTTATTTAAAAAGTATAAAACATGAATAAACATTAACTGCAGTTGTGACTTTTTAACTGGGCGCTAACCCCAAGCTAAATTTTTATCTAGAAATAACTACACAGGTCAAAACAAAAAATTAGACGGAACTTGTATTTGCCCTACTAGATGGCCCGACCAATTTCTAATTTCAGTTACTTCCGATTTATTTATCCTTTTGACTCCAGCATCATCAATTACAGCAAGTTGGTTTAAAATTGAAAGCATTAAAGCAGAAGCAGCCCTACCAGCTCCATCATCAATTTTCAGGCAAATCCCCAACCCAAGGTGAGGAATTGAAGCGGTGCAAATCCCTTCTGCTCCAGATTTAACAATACAGCCGTCAGGTACCTCTGATTGAATCAAACTATTAAAAGAACCAGTTCCAGAGATCATTAACGGATTGGCCTTACAGGACTGAGCGATTATATTGCAAGCACTTTGCCTTTCATTCGTTAACCTTTTAGGATCTGCCATCTTTGCCATCGCTATTGCTACATTTTTTACAGGTATTCCAAAAACAGGTATTCCACATCCATCTATCCCTCGTGCCGTTTCACACAAATTAATGTCTCCTAGTTCTTCCATTAATCGGATTAACCTGATTTGAATCTGATGATCTTGAGAAACGTATCCATTTATTGGTTCACCTAAGTGAACAGCCGTTGTGATCATACCTGCATGCTTACCAGAACAATTGTTGTGCGCACGGGTTGCTGGCGAGTTTTCTAATATAAGTGCCTTAGCTGCGTCTTGGTTAGAAGGCATTTGCGGGCCACATTCTAGATATTGTTCACATAAGCCTAATCGCTTTAGCCATGAGATAACTCGGTCAACGTGTATCGCTTCTCCTCTATGAGAGGCGCAACAAAGTGCTATTTCCGCGCTATCCATCCCAAAAGCTTCAGATGCGCCCGATTCCACCACCGGAATAGCTTGGATCGCCTTTATAGCTGAACGCGGATAAATTGGACGCTCTATGTCCCCAAGCTTCTTATATACGCCCCCATCAGAGTCACAAATAGCGATAACTCCACGATGAATACTTTCGGTCATACCACCCCGTGAGACCTTAACCACAACCGGCAAACCTGTTGATGACGAAAAATCGATGCTGTGAGTGATTTCGTCAAAGTTAGATGGTTCATTTTTCATGCGTCTTCCTTATTTTTTTAGACTAAGCTTGCCTTGCAGGGGATGTATGTGCAACACCAAACATATGAGAGGATATTTTGGCATAGGCGTTGAAGGGATAAGCAAGGCAAGCAATCTGGGTGCTATAACTCGCACAGCACATGCCTTTGACGCTAGCTTCACGTTTACAGTTTCTGAGGCTATTGATATCCGAGAAGTTGAGTCCGTAGATACTTCTAGTTCCATGAAAAGTGTCCCTTTTTATAGATTTCCCTCGGTCGAAGAGATGCTTCTTCCAAAAGGCTGTTCTTTGATTGGAATCGAAATCACAAACGCTGCTATTGAATTACCCAGTTTTCATCACCCCCGTTGTGCCGCCTATGTTCTTGGGCCAGAAAGGGGAATCTTGTCGGATCAACTGCTAGATAGTTGCGACTACGTAGTAAAAGTGCCAATGAAATTCTCTATAAATGTGGGTTTGGCTGGAGCTTTAGTAATGTATGATAGGTTATTAAGTATGGGGAGATTTGCTCCGCGCGCTCAAAGGCCAGGTGGACCAGTTGAACCCAAACCCGTACCAATTTTTGGACAGCCTGCTTGGGTTAAGAAACAAAAATCTAAGAATAAATAAAACGATGTGAAAGTAAATATTATAAAGAACCGCCAACATATGATTATATGTGCTTAGCTAGGGCAGTCACATGAATGATTTTAAAACTATATTTGAGGATAAAGATCAAGAAGAGCGTATCGCGAAACGTATGGCGCGGGCGGGTTTGTGTTCTCGGAGAGACGCTGAGAAATGGATACTCGCAAAACGGGTCATGGTGGACGGAGTGACCATTGACACCCCCGCCTTTAAAGTAAGCAACAAGAGTTCTATTCTTGTCGATGGGAATGCAATTCCAGAAAAAGAGAAGCCTAGACTTTGGCGTTACCACAAGCCACCATCCCAAATAACTACGACACGAGATGTGAGGGGCCGAACGACTGTATTTGAAAATTTGCCAAAAGATATGCCGCGCGTTGTATCCGTTGGTCGTCTTGATTATGACTCAGAGGGGTTATTATTGCTAACCAACGATGGTGAATTGGCAAGGCTTCTCGAGTTACCCTCAACCGCCTGGATAAGGCGATACCGTGTTCGAGTATACGGCCGTCCACAACTATCAAATTTAGAAAAACTCAGTAACGGCGTGACCCTTGATGGTATAAAATATGGGGCAATCGATATAAAGTTAGATAAACAAGGCCCCAGTAATGCATGGTTAACTATCGGTTTACGCGAAGGGAAAAATAGGGAAGTAAGAAGGTTAATGGAATCTATCGAACTAAAAGTGATGCGTTTGATCAGAATTTCTTTTGGACCGTTTCAGCTTGGTAATTTAGAGGTTGGTGGAATAGAAGAGGTAAAACAATTCAGTTTAAAGGAGCAATTAGGTGTACCATCTATTAAAGAAGAAAATTTTGGGCGAGCAGCACCTAAAAAACGCACCTCCCATAAAATAAGAGACACGAAACGAAATGCGGATCGTAGCAGGAGCCAATCGCGGCGCTAAAATCATTACAAGTGAAAGTAGAGAACTCCGTCCCACCAGCGACCGCGTTCGGGAGTCTCTTTTTAATATTCTTGATGGGGGTCGTTATCCTAATCCATATAGAAACAAGTTAGTCATAGATGCCTTTGCCGGGACAGGAGCATTGGGCTTAGAAGCGATATCAAGAGGTGCTTCCCATGTTATTTTTCTTGAACAAGCAATAACCTCGCTTAAAGTTTTGTTTCAGAATATAAGGTCAATAAAGGCACAAGATATCACGACTGTTATTACGGGAGATGCGACGCAATTTGGTCAAGCATCACATGAAAGAGCTGGATTAATCATGCTAGATCCTCCCTATGAGAGTCAAATGGGTATGCCTTGCATAAAAGCACTAAAAGATAACGGGTGGATAGGACCTGATACCTTAATTGTCTTAGAACACTCCTCTAAGGAGAAGGTTCGTAAACCAGAATGGATAAAGATTTTAGATAATCGCAAATACGGATTATCACATCTCACCTTTATGCACGAAATAGCTTAGAAGTTTGGCTGCCTCCCGACTGTGTAGGTTAAACTTTAGTTTCCAGCCAGTCTTCTATTAATCGACGAGCGATTGAATCAAGCCTTGGCAGAGACTTCCCATATGAGGCAAAGTTTCGCAGTTGAGTCACATCGAACCACTGTACATCCTCTACTTCATTATCATTTCTTCGAATAAAAGTTGATTTAGCTTCGGCATAAAACCCCAGCATTATAGAGCCCGGGAAGGGCCAGGGTTGGGAAGAATGATATCGGACGTTTGCAATATCAATATTTGCTTCCTCCCATACCTCGCGAGCCACGGCTTCCTCCAATGTTTCCCCCGGTTCTAGAAAACCAGCTAGTGTAGAATACATTCCTGGTTTCCACATATGTTGCCGCCCCAGCAATGCCCTTTCACCATCATGAACTAACATTATAACTGCTGGGTCCGTTCGTGGAAAAAATGACTGTCCGCAACTTATGTCGCTGCAATTTATTTGGTGTCCAGCTTTTGTTACCCTGGTTACGGCACCACAAGAGCCACAAAACTTATTTTTCTGATGCCAAAATAACAACGCACGGTTATAAGCTAATAACGATCCTTCAAAGCGCTCTAGAAGAGGCCCAACTTGCCTTAGATCAGCAAACACATCTGCACTTGGGATCAATTTATCAACTATATCTTCTTCAATTGAAGACAGATCAATGCCCAAATAAGGAATACCGCTTTTTTCTCCAAGAAACACCACATTATCAGCTCTATTAACTATCTCTGAAACTACATTTAGCGCTAACATAGTCGCGTTTGGTTCACCTGGCTTATCTAAATTTACCATAGACTGGGAACGCCAAGAAAATACAACTTTTGCATTTCCTTGCTTTTCCAGTTTTTCCAACCAATCATCATCTTGCCGAATATGAGCTGATCGATCTAAACCACTAAAACCATAAAAATTTGGTTTTTTATTCAAAAGATGCAGAGGGTATGGTTCGAGCATAAAAGTACCTTTAAACTGTGAAAGTACCAGTATGATAACAATGAAACTAAGTCACACAAGCAAAAGAAAAGAATATACACCTGTAGATATTTTTATGGTTGGCAGATATTCCAAGAACCTTGTAAGAAACAATTATTATGCTAAAAGGATATAGAGATGCGCGGCGTCCTAGTTGAAGAGTATACAGACTTTAAAAACCTTACGCTACAAGAGTGCCCAGCACCCAAACTAACGTCTAGCGGTGTAAGAATTAAAATCCAAGCTGCGGGTGTCAGTTTTGCAACTAGTTTAGTTGTAGCTGGTAAATATCAACGTAAACCGCCAGTTCCCTTCACTCCCGGAACCGAATGTTCCGGCTACGTAGTAGAAGTTGGAACGGATGTAAATAATATAAATATTGGAGATCGCGTTTGTGCTGTTTTAGATTGGGGAGGACAGGCGGAAGAAGTTGTCGCTCACGCAGCAAATGTTTTTCATATCCCTAATAATATGCATTTTAATCAAGCTATTTGCTTTACTAATTCCTACTTAACGTCTTACGCAGCTTTTATTTGGCCTCACCTTCTTCAAGTAAAAAAAGATCACGTTGTATTGATACATGGGGCTACTGGAGGTGTTGGGATTGCCGCAATAGAGATAGCAAAAATTAAAGGTGCAATCGTAATAGCAACAGTGGGATCTGCAGAAAAAGAAAAAACTGCTCAAGAACACGGTGCAGATTATACGATTGATTACTCAGATTCTGAATTTCGAAATGTAGTATTGGAAATTACCAGTGGGCGAGGAGCTGATATTGTTTATGATCCCGTCGGCGGAGATGTTTTCTCTGAGTCTTTGAGGTGTATTGCCCCAGAGGGACGTATCATGCCAGTTGGATTTGCAGCGGGAACTATACAACAAATACCAGCAAATATATTATTAGTTAAAAATATCACGGTAACAGGCCTCAATTTAGGTTACTACTTTGGCTGGAGCCCCGTTGATATGCGCCAACACTACGCTAACCAAATGAAAAATAGCATGCGTGAACTTTTTAATTGGTTCGAGGCAGGGTTTCTAAACCCCAGAGTTAGTCATTCATTTGCTCTTACTGAATTCCAAACAGCGATGCAAACAGTGCTATCCCGAAAGGCACAAGGCAGAGTAGCCTTAGTTTTAGATGAAGAAGCAGCAAGACTAGGTATAAAAAGGTAATAATAGAGAAAGCGAAATAATGTCATACCATAAACCAGCACTTTTTGAAAAAATTCAACTCCGAGGCCTGACTCTCCCAAATCGAATTATTATAGCGCCCATGTGTCAATACAGTGCAATTGATGGGCAAACTACGGATTGGCATTTAATCCATTTAGGACATTTGGCTCAATCTGGGTCAGGAATGCTGATACTTGAGGCAACCGCAGTAGAACCTCGAGGTAGAATCACTCACGGTTGTCTCGGTTTGTATGATGATGAAACCGAGACCGCCCTCTCAAAGGTATTTAATGCTTGTAAAAAATATGGGAATACCCCAATTGGGATACAATTAGGGCATGCGGGGAGAAAAGCATCCGCAAATCCGCCGCAAAAAGGAGGGACCCCGCTAACAGAAAAAGAAGAGAGTTGGACAACCATAGCACCCTCAAGCATCCCTTTTGCAAATAATTGGCATCGTCCTAGAGAGATGGATCGTGATTTGATGAATGAAGTCCTTCAAGCTCACGTTCAAGCAGTGAAACGTTGTGATAGAATAGGATTTGATGCTGTTGAACTTCACGGCGCCCACGGATATCTCGTGAGTTCATTTCTTTCACCAATAGCGAATCGAAGAACAGATGAATATGGCGGAGAAATAGCAAACAGAATGCGGTTTCCATTAGAGTTATTTGTGGCTATGCGCGACGCATGGCCCTCTTCAAAACCAATGGGAGTTCGTTTCAATGGAACAGATTGGGATGACAAAGGATTACTTATCGAAGATGCAGTTGAGTTTGCTCACTCCTTAAAGAAATTAGGGTGTGACTTTTTTGATATTTCAGGCGGTGGTAATAGTTTATCAAGACCTGAAGTAAAACCTGGTTATCAAGCACAATTTGCAGCGGCTATAAAAGAAGCAACCGGGGTCCCAACGATGGCTGTAGGAATGATAAGAGATCCTCAGATCGCGGAAAAATTAGTATCAGATGGAACTTGCGATATGATAGCTATGGCACGCGGTTTTCTATTTGAACCACGATGGCCTTGGAAGGCGGCTTATGAATTAAGAGGAGAAAGTAATTATCCGATGCAATATGCTCGCGCTAACCCCCTCCTCTGGCCACAGGCATTCCCCGATACTCCGGAACTAAACAATGCAAATCATTCATGGGAGATCGGCGCCGCGCCGCATATTATGGTCCCAAAAATTTAATATTTAAAATCAGATGCTGATTAAATTATGATGATTTGGAAAGTAACAATAGGTGATCTAAGAAATATCTGGTACTTCTTTTTCGGTTATTGGATTGACTTAAAAAGGTGTATGAAACACTTTTTTTTGAGAGTGACCACTGTTATATCTCAAATTTAAAAAACCGTATAATTAAAAAAATAAAGCGGAGTCGCGTTGCCCTTAACTCATTTAATTATTTTGTCACTCATCCAAGGCTTAACAGAATTTCTTCCCGTATCTTCATCGGGACATCTGATAATCGTCCCAAACTTATTATCTTGGCAAGATCAAGGTCTAATTATTGATGTAGCAGTTCATGCAGGATCGCTTTTGGCCGTTATAATCTACCTATGGCGAGATTTATGGGGCATGACTCTAGCTATGATTGATTTTAGAAATCTGCGAGAGAATCCAAATTTAAAACTTGCGCAAGTAACAATTGTAGCCTCGTTGCCAGTAATGGTAGCAGGGTTGATAGTTTCCTTATTTCTAGATGATTTTGCACGAAATTTAGAAATAATAGGGTGGGCTACGCTTGGTTTTGGAATTTTACTTGGATTGTCCGATAAAATAGGTATGACGCTAAATGAACTTAAGCACATACAATTTTTAGATAGTATTTTAATTGGTCTCAGTCAGGTGTTAGCTCTAATTCCAGGAGCCAGTAGATCAGGTTTAACGATTACAATGGCAAGGTTCCTCGGATACAATCGCACTGCAGCAGCTCGGTTTTCACTCTTGCTCGCCATTCCGGCAATATTGGGAGCAAGTGCTCTCAAAGGATTTGAGCTTGCTAAATCCCAAGATGCTATCCTTGGTATTGATGTAGCAATTGTAACAACTGTATCATTCGCGGCTGCTTTCGCTTCTATTTCAATAATGATGAATTGGCTAAATAGGGCTGGTTTTATGCCTTTCGTCATATATCGAATTATCCTGGGAATTAGCTTACTTGCCTGGGTATATTTATGATACTATCTATTAGTTAACTACTTTTCTTGAATGAAGGCTCGAGGTAAGTTTGTAGTATTGTTTCACACCTAGTAGGAATTATATCTAGATCTGCCAGTGTAAACATTTTATTTCCAACAACGTTGTCAACTTTCAAAAGCTCTAACTGGTCACGAGTCAGAATTGGTTTTGGTAATAATTCCATGAAACTAGCCTGGATATCAGCCAACCAAAATGGAAGGTTTAACAATAAACGAGATCTCCTAGAATATAGCATAGTGAGCTCGATTAACTCCTTGAATGAATAAGTAGAAGGTCCACCAAGCTCGTATATTTTTCCAACGGTCTGAGTGGATTCAAACACTCTTAAAACAGCATTGGATATATCCTTCACATATACAGGTTGAAATAGCGTTTCGCCCCGTCCAATAAGTGGAAGAACAGGTGAAAAAGCTGCCATATTTGAAAATTTATTAAAGAAGTTATCATTAGGTCCAAATACTATACTTGGCCTAAAAATGGTTGTTGCAGGGAAAACTGAAAGCAAAGATTCTTCCCCCATGGCTTTAGAAACAGCATATTTAGATTGAGAATTTTTATCAGCACCTATAGCTGAGAAGTGTAGTATTCTTTCAACTCCCGCTTTGTTGGCTTCGACACCTATCATTTGTGGCACCTCTGCCTGAATAGTATTGAAAGTATACTTACCAATTTCATACAAAATCCCCACCAACGATATAACTAAATCTGCGCCTTGCAGAATGTTTCGTAGGTCTTGTTGAACAGTTACATCAGTTTGTACCACGGTAACGCGACCATTACCTTTAATCTGCTCAAGAAACTCAGCTTTTTTAATATCTCGGCAACCAACAGTTACGTCTATTCCCTCCCTGACCAGATTTTCGACAATCTCCTGACCGATAAAGCCACTACCTCCCAAAACTACAAATTTCTTATTCTTCACGATGCTCTCCCTAAATTACCTCTACCCTGGAGAGGTAGAGCTAAATTCAACCATTGCTAGTTTTCATAGTTAACACTCAACTAAATCAGATACTGCCCTTTTTAACTATTATCCAAAATTACTTTTTCATCTAAAAACAAATAGTTTATGATTTTTCAGAACAACAAGGCCCAGGTGGCGAAATTGGTAGACGCGCTGGCTTCAGGTGCCAGTGACAGTAATGTCGTGGAAGTTCGAGTCTTCTCCTGGGCACCATCCTTTTAACTAACATATTGATATTACTGTATTTATTCGGATTAATTCGATTAGGGTAGTAATTTCGGGTGTTAAATCAGGTTCCTTATACATATAAAAAACGAGGTATATTCTATTATAATCGGATGGTTCCAAGTGATCTAGATGATCATTACGATTCTAGATCACTCAAAAATGTGACAAAACTAACAAACCACGACAACAATACACATCCTTAAGTACAGCTTTATGTCAAAGGTCACATCGCTGTATGACTCTCAATACGGTTTTGATTGAATAGAAACCCATTTATCACCAAATTTAACGCATTAGTAACTGCAGGAGGTAGTTCTGATGTTAATGATGAGAAGTGATTTATTATTTTTAAGTGATGACGAAGTGCTTACTTCTCTTGATGCTTATAAAAAGAGTTTAAAAAATAAAATAAAGGTTAAAGACGAAAACCCTACTATTACCATCCCAGCTTATTCGGGTAAGCTTTATGCGGATTATGGGTAGAGCTTATGAATGCTGACTTGAATAAAAATAATCACTACTAATCCATTTGGCTTAGTCGTGCGTATGTATTTGTATGGTTGCATAGTTAAAGAGAGAACGGCAATTTTAGAAGATTCTTAACCGCATGGTTCTTCATCTTCCGCTTTGCAACCATCTAACTTTCCTTAACAACGTATTTGCTGTGAGACAGAGTTTAAGGAGATCCATTCATAAAACGGCTACTCATTCTAACACCATTCCTGTCATCATTGATCATGACATCTGCGGCTAATGCTGAGTGGACTAAGGTGGCTGAGAATGTAAATGGAAGCAGAACTCTACATGAGAGACAAGGACTTATGGTAAAATGACAAGTACTTATATGTACGGAAACGGAGGTTATCCTAAATCTTGGGATAAGACACCACGTACCTATGAAATCAAATGGCCAGATGGTAAGAAAGTAGTATGGAAAGATATTACTGTCCGAGACTGTTTAACAAAATATGAAAATATGGATCCATACGGAAATGGACTTATGCTAAGAGAAATAACAGGTCAAGAATTACAATTACAAAAAATAATGGATAGCAAATGAGTGACAAGGACTTATTTCTGGCAGTTAGCTGATAGATTAAAGCCTACAAAAATTGGAACATTCTCATCCAAAGCATACGTTGAGGCAGAATGTGGTGCGTCATCTATAGCAAATGCCGAATGGATCTTTACGAATGAATTAATGATTAATGGTTATATAGCTGAGCCATTTATTAAGATTATCTAGAGGGAATCCTTCACCATAACTCTCTCCAACATCACCAGATGACCACCCACCCATCTGATCAATTATTTCCTTAGGACATTCAACCGCTCTTAATCGATCTCTCATAGAATGCCGAAAGCTATGCACACTGCATCCTTTTGGGATAAATGTTTTAAGCCATTTATTGACAGTTGCACTTGCTGAGTTTGAGAGACACTCATTGTTACGGATATACCTTGGGAATGCATATTGGCAGGTACTATTCCTTTTAATCTGTTTTGCAGACCAAAGTGAGAAACCAACTAATGGGATAATTCTTTGACTTCCTCTCGTTTTTAATCTTCTCCAAGGTTGAGGCTGGATAATTAGATGCGGTATCTCGTCATCTAAAACAATATCATTAATTGCTAATCCTGTTGCTTCAGATAATCGCAAACCAGTATCTGAGATCAGTCCAATCAGCCATCGGATATCATCATTCGTTTTCCTACATTCTTCTTGAACGGTAATGATAGTTTTATTGGGAATAGGAAGACGCTTTTGAACACCATCATCTCTATTCATATAAATACCTGAGAATGGATTCTTGATATCCAATCCATATTCAGAGCATGAAAAGTTAAATATCGATTTAATAGTAGTAAAAACACGAACTACTGAACTGCCATTCAATCCTCTTGCCACAAGATAATCACGAAATGCTGTTGCATCAGATCGATTAAACTCAGTTAAATCCTTATCTCCACAACAATGGGTTAGATAAGAACAAGCTCTATTAGCGGCTGAATGGAATGTTTTAGCTTTATTCAGACCTTTGAGATCTAAATATAACTGAACAGCACCTGAAAAGGGATGAGTAGGGGAGATGTTATTATCTACTACTATTAGTCCTAATTAGTTTCGATCCTGGTAAACTAGTCATATTCAATCGAAGATATTGCCAATAACCTTCAAGTTTTAATGAAACAGAACTCGCTGACTGACGGGCGGTTCGTATAGACTTAGTTCTCAAAGAGAAATTAACTCTCCTAGATTCGTAATGATCATCTAGATCACTTGGAACCATCCGATTATAATAGAATATACCTCGTTTTTTATATGTATAAGGAACCTGATTTAACACCCGAAATTACTACCCTAATCGAATTAATCCGAATAAATACAGTAATATCAATATTTTAGTTAAAAGGATGGTGCCCAGGAGAGGTAATAGTTCCTTTCCTAAGTTAGGCACTAAGATAATAAATCAGCCTGTAACACCCCAATGAAATCAAGCTATGTCCTATGCAAGTTTTCACTCAATCAACCGTTGAACGAGATAGTGTAATAGAAAACCTACCTTCCCTTAACTTAGAGGGTGAAGCTTATCTGGGTTACATAGAAGAGGTGACGGGTTCAACACCATTGTATAGATTCTTCAACACAGATACTGATACTCACTTTTATACTGCAGCTGAAACGGAGAAAGATAGCATCGTAGCTAACTTACCTAGTTTTAATTTTGAGGTTACAGCGTATTGGGTCGATCTTGTAATGGGGTAAACTTAGTCTTCAGAGAGAAATTAACTCTCCTAGATTCATAATGATCATCTAGATCACTTAAAAATGTGATAAAACTAACAAACCACGACAACAATACACATCCTTAAGTACAGCTTTATGTCAAAGGTCACATCGCTGTATGACCTCAATACGGTTTTGATTGAGTCGAAACACATTTATCACCAAATTTAATTCATTAGTAACTGCAGGAGGTAGTTCTGATGTTAATGATGAGAAGTGATTTATTATTTTTAAGTGATGACGAAGTGCTTACTTCTCTTGATGCTTATAAAAAGGGTTTAAAAAATAAAATAAAGGTTAAAGACGAAAACCCTACTATTACCATCCCAGCTTATTCGGGTAAGCTTTATACGGATTATGGGTAGAGCTTATGAATGCTGACTTGAATAAAAATAATCACTACTAATCCATTTGGCTTAGTCGTGCGTATTTATTTGTATGGTTGCATGAGTTACTAGAGAGAACGGCATTTATAGAAAATTCTTAACCGCATGGTTCTTCATCTTCATACTTTGCAACCATCTAACTTTCCTTAATAATGTATGTGCTGTGAGACAGTGTTTAACGTAAAAGTAGTTCTTTACTAATTGGGAAGAAATTAGACGTAATTTTTTTCAAAGAATTAGCAGTTAAATTTGAGACACCATATATTTCTGTTTCATTGTTATACAACGTTCTTATTCGACTTATCAGAATTTCAAAATCACCATCCCCAGATGCTAAAACGATAATATCCGACTTCCTCGCATATTCCATTATATCGATGGTAATTCCAACATCCCAATCGCCTTTTGAAGAACCGTCCGATCGACTAATAAAGGGTTTTAGTTTTACCTCAAAACCGATTGCTCTCAGAATATTTTGAAATTGAATTTGTTTTGCGTCACCTCTGTCCGTTGTATAAGCAAACGCTCCAACAACCTCCCTCTGATTCGTAACTATTTTCCAAAATTTAGTGTAATCGAAATTAGAATTGAATTGTTGTTTTGTTGTGTAATAGATGTTTTGAACATCAACGAAAATGGAAACTTTCTTCATACGCATATCTTACTAGGCAATCTTCTCGACAAGCAAGGGCCTTTATATGTGGCACAAATAACGGGAGAAGCCACAATACATCTCACTCGGGATCCCCTGCGCTTGGAGCTTTGGACTCTCCCTAGTACGGCCCGATAAGAATTAACTGAATTAGTAACTCAATCATACTAAACTGATACTGTATCTAACCCCAATACATACACCTATCATCAGTCTTAATTTAAGACTTAATAAAGAGACTTTAGGATGACCTCAGTATACCCCTATTTATATTTACTAATCTTCAGTGATTCTTAAAATGGATTCAAAAGCCATTATAATAATAGGATGATGAATAGACTAGATTTGATCCTAATTACGAGTAGATATAAATGAAACATCACACAAATGGTGTCGTTATTTTTAATTAGTTTTGAGTATGAAGTTATATTTTTTGAGTTTTTCTTTTAACTTTTATGGAGAGGCATCATAATCACTTTGACGAGGGATAAATTTGTTGTGAGCTGCATAGATGTCTCTAGAAAATCAATTATATTTACAGTTAGAATATGGTCGCGTGGTGATTGACCTTCTACCCGATCTAACTCCTAATCACGTAGAAAGAATTAAACAGCTGAGTAGAGAAGATTTCGATGAAAACCTCACTTTTCACAGACTTGTTGAGGGATGTGTAGCACAAACTGGTGACCTAACTGGCACTGGCTTTGGCGGTTCTGGCCAATTTTTAGATGCTGAGCTTTGAACTGAGTCTTTTGTCCGAGGAACAGTTGGAATGGCTCGTGGCTCAGACCTAAACAATGGGGATTCCCAATTTTTTATATGTTTGGCTGATGCTACCTTTCTAACCGGGCTTTATACGTTGTGGGGTAAAGTGAGTTCTGGAATGGATTATGCAGATCTACTTTCCGTAGGTGAACCACCTACGTTACCTGATAGAATGTTATCGCTTCAAGTCGCCAAGGACATTGTCTCCTCAGGCAAACTTTTCTGGGCGGTGCGGGTGATGACCAATTTCAAGGGGGCTCTGGAAATGATTTCATTGATCGGGGATTAGGTGACGACAGAGTAATATTCTCAGCGGAGAAAACCGCGTATAGTATCACTTAGATTGGTAGAAATGTTGTTATCGCAGATAATCAAGTTAACAGAGTTACTCAACGTTACTGACATAGACCGTGGCATCTTCCGTTTCTTCAATACTCAAACTGGGACACACTTCCTTACACAGTCTACTGCTGAACGAGACACTATTCTGCTTTATCTTTAAACGAAGATCAAAAACAACAAAGATTCATTTTTATATCTTTTTGTTTTTACTAGAAATAACATGTCCAGAAATTAATAAATACCTAATTTCTCAACGAACTAAAACGCCGAACTTAGAACTGTCTTTCTTATCTTTTTCTGAGACCAAGAAAACCTTGATATTTCTATTATGATTACTGGATTAAACACATTGAGTATTGTGCTCATAGTTTTATTTTACTCAATTTTCTGGAATTAAATAAGTAACTAAAAATAATATTTCAATAAATAATTTTTATCGAAAGTTTAACTAATCAATTTGATATATTTAAGTAGGAAAAGTCCTCAAAAGGGGTAGCTATATGGTACATGTCAAACGCGGAACTATTGGATGCAACTGTGGTAAATGTGAAATAGCTGTAGCCGATAATCGTGCAATACAATATTTCCGTTGTGGTTGTGAAGATTGCAGGCAAGCTTTGGAATGGGCAAACCTTAACGGAGGAGTTCAACCCAATCAGCTTCCCCACCTTTACTATATTCCAGCTGATATAATTTCGATAACAGGAAAGGAGTTCATGCGAATATACAAACTTCGTAATGACGGCAAATCTATCAGATTATACTGTATAAGTTGCCATGCTTTAATTGCTGTAGAACACCCTAATTATCGAGGTAATGTCTTTTTAATATTTCCTGAGCACTGTAGAGTAGACTGTGATCTTTCGGTTCCTTTAACCGCTATCATTTGCATGATA
>CAXYEO010000003.1:0-35185 GCA_964276085.1 uncultured Thalassobaculaceae bacterium
TGTTTGATTGGAACGACTGGTATTATGTTACTAGCGCTCGATCTACAAAATTTGTCCAAGGTGGAGCTAGGAGTTGGCGCTCTTTCAGCGCAAGGTAACAATCCATTGCTCCGAATGACCGAAGAAAATCTCTCGCTCTCGCATAATGAAAATTTAAGTTCGTCTCATTTTGCACAGTAGGGAGTGCAAAAACAAATAAACGTATTCGTTGTTCTATAAATTGTTCCAATCGAAATTTTTCAGATGTGTTTAGTTCGATATAACTATCTCGACCTTTAGCCACTAATTCTGCATTTTTAGTATCACTCCAAAAATGTAACCACTCGCTGTGCAAAAGGTCGCGGTTAGCATTATTAACCAATTTGGTTGGTCTACACTTTTTTTTCAATTCAATGACGATGAAGATTAACGTAAGAAATATTGATAAAGATCCAACGATAGTTGCTACATCCGCTATTAGTTTTAGATCCATGAGCAATCCTCGACAGTAAGTTGATGAAATAGATAACTAAGATTTGATTATTTTAATAAGCCATTTGTTGATATTATCCAGAGAAAATCCTTCACCATAACTCTCTCCAACATCACTGGATGACCAACCACCAATCTGGTCGATTATTTCTTTGGGACATTCAACTGCTCTCAACCTGTCTCTCATGGAATGCCTGAATGAATGGACAACACAATCTTCACTCACTAATGGCTTTAACCATTTATTAAGAGCTGCACTTGCAGAGTTAGCATTTGCCAATTCACCATCATTATATCTAGGAAAAGCAAATGGGGTCTTTGAGTTATGAATCACTTTGCTTAGCTGCCCACAAAGAAGCACCAACCAAAGGCACTTTACGATGACTGGATTTAGTTTTTAATGATCTCCATTGATGAGGCCGTACAATAATATGTGGAGTAGGGGCTTCTAGCTTGATGTCCGATACGGCCAATCCAACAGCCTCTGACAATCTAAGACCAGTATCACTTATAAGTGCCAGTAACCATCTTGGCTCATCATCCAACTCATAACAGCGCTGTTGCACCTTTTTGATTTGATCTATTGGTATAGGCTTACGCTTCTTTACATCATCTCTTTCAGGCATGAAGGTGCGACTGAAGCTATTAGTACATTTCAGTCCATGCTCACTGATCGTGAGATTAATAATAGATTTTACAGTGGCAAACACACGTTGGTAAGAGACAACAGTGAGCCCTTTATCTAACAGCCAGTCACGAAACTTACCTGCATCTGATGAGCTATATGCACCAATTGGTCGATCACCCAATACCTTGATGACATACTCTTTGGTACGATGTGCACCTCTATAGAACGTCTTACTCCTATTATTCCCTTTTAGCTCGAGGTAAAACTCTACAGCGTCAGAGAGAAGAGGGGCGTCATCTGCTCGATCTGCCCAATCGGGTATTACAGATAACTTTGGGATATCCAACTTCTGTAAGCGAACACCCAACCAGTAATCATCCAAGCGTTGAGTTATTGATTGAGCAGCTCTAACTGCACGTATTTTAGACTGGGTACGTAAGCTGAAATATAATCGACATTTATCATAATGCTGTTGCATATCGACTGGTATACGCCTGACAAAGTAATAAACCCCATCACGACATAGCACATATGGTGCCTCTATTTTGTTGCGCAATTTGTTCTACACTCCAAGTCCTATCAAACACAAAGTGCTTGTGAATCAATGACTTGTTGCATTTTAAATGGTATAAATGGTGCGGACGGCGGGACTCGAACCCGCAACCTCTAAGAGGGACAGATTTTCTTCCCAACTACAGTTTTCACTGCCGCTATTTGGCGTTTGTGGGCTGGACTTTCTCTTCAACATAGTTACAAAATTGAACCTTAGTTGCTGCCCGTCAAGTCTCTACACCTTCCTTCAAAGAAAACAGAAGGCTTGGCACGGGATTGCCATTTTAAAGGTTTCCCCGTTTTTGAGCAGTTCTACTCCAACGTTTTCACGCAGGGCACTCAAATTTTCCTTTTTAAGTCTGTTGTGTATACCAATTCCACCACGTCCGCAGCTAAAAAACTATAAAGCTTATTTTATGCTTTTTGCAATCTCTCTTGGGTCGATTTCGTGAAATAAAATATTTTCTAATAGTATACATAGGTCACTTAGTAGTTAAAAACTTAGTTTATATTGTTTCGTATTAGGTGTTTATTTAAACTGTTTATATTTTGTTAGCGAATAAACTAGTCTGTTTTATAAACAGGATGACACCAATTTGAATATTGCGTGTCGCGTCCCTCCGATATGAAGAAAAATTTATCTTGCAGCTGTTTGGTCATCATACCAATCTGGCCTGTTCCAATTTTTATTCTATCGATAGATAGAATAGGGGTTATTTCCCAGGCAGTTCCGCAGAAAAACGCCTCTTCCGCGGCTACTAGTTCTGATCGATCAATATCCCTCTCTATTGGTTTTTTACCATAAGTTTGTTCAATTATTTTTAGAACACTGTCACGGGTTACACTCTCTAGAATATCATTCGAGATAGAAGGTGTTATTGGTATACCATCACGAATAATGAATAAACACATACCTGGTCCTTCTGACACTTTCCCGCGAGAATTAAGAAAAATAGCTGTATCATAACCGTCGGCCTCGGCTTGAACGGTGGCTAAACGTCCATTATTATAATTTGCATTGCATTTTACTCTCATTGGCATGGCATTGTCTGGAACCCGCATCCAGGAGCTTACTTGTGCAGTAACACCACCCAGTACTCTATCGCTTCGTGGACGCTCTTGCGCGGTTATTGATAGACCAATTGGTCCGCAAACCCCAGGTCCGCCCATTCCTTCAACATATGCTGTAGTCATAATATGAAGGTTTTCACCTTTAAACTTATTAGCGTGAATTAATTTAACAGTTGTTTGTGTTACCGTTTCCTCTGAAAATATTTTGTCGAACCTCATAAATCGTTGAGAAAACTCAAACCTCTGCATATGTTCTTGCATTCGGAATAAATACATTTCCTCATCATCTGAATTCCAATACCCCCGTAATCCCTCGAATACAGCTGTTCCAAATTTAAAGCCAGCTGAGGCCACGTGGACGTTTGCATTTTCCCATGCAATAATTTCACCATTAATAGAGGCATATTTCGGAGTAGTCATATAGGTCTTCCTTCAGCGTAAATAGAGCAAGTGTGTTATTTTAACGCTTTATATTATGTTACTTAAATCGCGCAAATATTATAATGCAGTTTTGAGATTCATCTTATTAACTAAAAAATAAGATGTGTTTTAATGAAATGCAGAAGGCCAGAAAAATTTAAGCCTGTAAACTGAAAATCAATAAATTTTAAGGTTATTAGAAATATGTCCCAAGATCCAGAGTACTTTTATCTACAGATTAAACTTGGGGAAACATGGGATACATTATTTGAGGCAGAATCAGTAACAGACCTCAAAAAGAGCCTCTCAGCAAGAGATTCTGGATCGGTGGAAGAGAAAATTCGAATAGTTGGAGCAAATTTTGATAATGAGAAAAATGAATGGTTTTATGAACAGTTATTCTTCGCAACGTCAAAATCAGAAATCGCCACAAATGCTACAAATGTCTTCCTCTGACCTGACTGAAACTACGTTTGAAAAAACTAATAATAGTGAGTCTAATCTAGATACTGATCATTAATGTGGGCAATATTAGTGATGAAGCAGGTTTAAATTCCAAAGTCTCAAAATACGCCTATTTCGTGCTTATCGTTGCGGGGTTAATAGGCGCTATTGGGTTTGGTATCAGGGGTGGGTTTGGTATTTTTCTTTCTCCTATAACTACAGAATTTGGTTTTGGAAGAGAGGTTTTTTCACTTTCTATAGCGTTGCAAAATCTAATCTGGGGTATCTCTCAACCTTTTATGGGAGCTTTTGCTGACCGGTATGGCGCTTTCAAAGCTATCTTAAT
The DNA here is from genome assembly GCA_964276085.1 of uncultured Thalassobaculaceae bacterium. Classification (GTDB taxonomy): domain Bacteria; phylum Pseudomonadota; class Alphaproteobacteria; order Thalassobaculales; family Thalassobaculaceae; genus UBA7326. The sequence goes on from CAXYEO010000003.1 coordinate 3,933, forward strand.
AGGTTCTATTTTTTACTTTGTTGGAATGATACTGATGTCCGTTTCAACAACAGCCGGAATGCTTCATTTTAGTGTGGGATTGTTAGTAGGCATTGGTTTAGCCGGTACGGCTACAGGAATAATAATGCCTGCTGTTGTTAAGGTTTTTCCTGCTGAAAAAAGGTCTTGGGTCCTTGGCGTTATTGGTGCCACAAGTTCATTAGGAAGCTTCGCTATTTTACCAATTGGTCAGCATCTCATAAATAGTGTTGGTTGGAGTAATACATCAATTGTGATCGCTATTCTCGTAATTTTAATGATACCCTTGGGGCTAGTATTTCTGCGCAACCGACCATCAGATAATAACGATATACAGGCTAAGATAACACTACGAGAGGCACTTAGCGAAGCTTTCGGTCATTCTGGTTTTTGGTTTCTCTGTGCAGGATTTTTTGTTTGTGGTTTTCATGTGGTTTATATTGGCAACCCATCTGCCCTCGTATGTTATGGATCTTGGGTTTTCAGCGAGTACTGGAGCATGGGCCCTTGGCATAATAGGGTTAGCAAATGTTGTTGGTGGCTATTCCGCGGGGGTACTTGGTGGGAAGTATTCAAAAAAGTACCTTTTAAGTTTTCTTTACTTTGGTCGTTCGATAGTCATGGCTGGTTTTGTCCTTCTTCCACCTAGTGAGCCGTTGGTGTTTGTGTTTGCGGTTACAATGGGCCTATTCTGGTTAAGTACAGTCCCGTTGACATCTGGTTTAGTCGCCGATCTTTATGGAGTGAGGCATATGAGTACATTGTTTGGATTGGTGTTCCTTTTTCATCAACTAGGCGCTTTTCTTGGCGGATGGCTGGGTGGATACTTTTATGACTTGACGGGATCATATAATATTGTTTGGTGGATTTCGGTTGCCCTTGGAATAGTTTCTGCAATTGCGCATTGGCCTATTCGCCCTTTGACTCAACATAAATTAGCCTCAGCCGCTGGAGCTTAAAATTTATCCGGATTAAATAAGCTTGTGAGTTGTTTAAATCTTTTTAAGTAAATGATTTTTGCTTCTTCTGGTGAGGATGGATTTAAGGATATATTTCCCCCCTTATCTGATTTTCCAAATAGTTTTTGTGCCTCTTTTTCAGAGAATCCTGCAAGTTGAGTTGCCTCAATAAATGCAGCTAGGCGATCTGCTTTTTTGATTAGACGTTTAACCTGTTGAGGTAATATTGCTGGCAAGCCAAATCGAATATGTATTGCTGATTCTAGACGTGCTTCAGTCTCTTTATAATTGATCCCAATGGCAGCCTTGAAGGGACTGATCATATCACCAATCACATACTCTGGCGCATCGTGTAACAAAGCAGCTAGCCGCCATTTTGTCGGAATGTTTTCTTTTAACTCAACAATCAGCCGTTCCACCAAAAGAGAGTGCTCTGCTACAGAGTAAGATTGACTTCCGGATGTCTGTCCATTCCAACGAGCTACTCTTGATAGGCCATGGGCTATATCTTCAACCTCAACATCCAATGGTGACGGGTCCAATAAATCTAGTCTTCTACCACTTAACATACGTTGCCATGCTCGAGGTGTTTTATTCTTGGGTATTTCGATCATCTCAATCTCATTAACGGTTCTTAAATAATGGTTTCTTTAGCAAATAAGTGAAGATGAAAAACCCTATTATAGGTAGAGAAAATATCAATAAAAACTTGTTAAAGATAGATATGCTTCTGTCTTGAAACTTTTCTAAATTCATAATCTCAAAGCATCGCTCGCGAGCATCAGCGCTAAAGTAACGGAGCTTACATTGGGTCATTCTTTTTTTGTAAGCAGAGTTGATGGAGGTTTGTGAATTATCCCACGTCCGGATCACAAAAAAAGACGTTCCAGAGAACCATAAAATAGACAACGACAAGTAAATCCATAAACTTAGTTTGCTGGTACGTTGCAAATAAAAATCCCTCTCCAAGGCTCATTAATTAAGAAATGACTATATGATAGTGCCATTTGAATTGGTAGACTAAACTTAACAAGCTAAACCCTTGGGGTTTATAGCGTTAACGGTTAGTAGTTCAGGGTAATGAAATAAGAATTATGGATATTACGTCAAATCCAGCACAAGACGAAAATAAAGAAATTAAGACTGGTACCGATTTTAAGGTAATCGCTTTGATTGGGATTGCTCATTTTTTCAGTCATTTGTATATCTATTTATTACCGCCACTTTTTCCACTTTTAAAAACTGTGTTCGATGTTTCGTATACTGAGTTAGGTTTATTATTGGCAGTATTTAGCGGTACTACAGGCCTTACGCAAATACCCTTTGGTTTTTTAGTCGATAAATTTGGGGCTAAGTTTATTCTAATATTAGGCTTAGCGGTAGAGGGGATAGCCTTTGCTTTGATGGGGCTTGCGCCAGGATATGGTGCGGTAATGTTGCTTATGGTGATCGCTGGGGCTGCAAATGGTGTTTACCACCCAGCAGACTATGCTATTTTATCTTCTTCTGTGTCAAAGGATCGAATGGGTAGAGCGTTTAGTCTTCATACATTCGCAGGGTATGCTGGGTTTGCTATAGCGGGGCCAATAATCGTGCTCTTGAATATGTATTTTGGTTGGCGATTAGGATTGGCATTTTGTGGCGTTGCTGGAATAGCAACAGCTATATTGCTTTTGGTTTATTCCCGTCATCTTAAGCACGATCTAAATAATGTAAAACCGAAAGATAAACTTGGAAGCGAACAACACAGTGGCCATGGAATAAAACTTCTCTTTTCCGCACCGATCTTGATGTGCTTAGGTTTCTTTGCACTTTTATCCCTTGGGTCAACAGGTATTGCTAGTTTTCTTATTGTTGCCTTAGGGCAGCGTCATGGAACTGATGTAGAGACAGCAACCTTGATTTTGTCGACATATTTAATCGCCAGCGCTGTTGGAGTTCTAATAGGTGGTTTTGTGGCAGATAGAACTCAAAGACATAACTTAGTTGCAGCAATCTGTTTTTTATCTACAGCAATCATTATCGCATCTATAGGTGCCTTTTATGTGAATATTTTTCTTTTATTCTTTCTGATGGCTATCATGGGAGTAATGCACGGGGTTATAATGCCTTCAAGGGATATGATCGTTAGGTCAGTTACCCCTGACGGCGCATTTGGTAAAGTATTTGGTTTTGTTACCTCAGGTTTTAGTATCGGTGGCATCATAGCGCCACCCCTATTCGGTTGGATACTGGATCAGTCAGAACCGTCGTTTGTATTCTTTGGAATTGCAGCAATAATGCTATGTTCTATGACAACAGTATTTACCTCGCAGCGCCGCCGCGCCAGCTAGCGCTTCGGCGGACAGTGCCCAGTTGCCTCTCACGTATCCATACATAAAGGCCACTAGTAATTATGATTGCGGTTCCCAGAAGCGTCCAGCTATCTGGGAAATTATTAAAAACTAATAGCCCATAAATAGTTGCCCACAGTATTTGAATATATTGAAAAGGCGCTAATAGTGAGGCAGCTGCCCTATTATAGGCTTTGATAACTATATAATGCGATCCCCCACCTATCGCACCTATAACTAGTAGCATGAGCCATTGCATTGGAGAAGGCGTTTCCCAATATACCCAGACTACTGAAGAAGAACCAATAGTTCCAACCAATGCCGTGTAAAACCACATCGAAGTTGCAGTCTCTGTGAAACTTAATGTTCTAGTAATAATCGTAAAAAGCGCAAAGAAGAAAGCACAACCCACAATTAGAAGATAGGCCCAATGGATTTCCTGAAACCCGGGCCTTAAAACGATTATTATTCCAAGAAAACCGACCAAAACTGCACTCCATCTTCGTAACCCTACTTTCTCTCCTAATAATGGGATTGAAAGTGCTACTACAAAAAATGGAGACACAAACATTATTGCATTTGCCTCAGCTAAACCAACATATCCTATGGCGGTGAAGAAAAGGCAAGTACATGTAAGTAAGAGTAACCCACGTCCAATTATCATCTTTGGATTGTTTACTTTTAATAAAGGAATAATTTTTTTGCCTGGAAACAAGATAAACATTAATAAAAGATGCATTATAAACCGTCCCCAAACAACCATCGCGACGGGAAGCTCTTCTCTTGCAAGTTTTACAATTGTATCTGAGCTTACAAATAAAAATCCAGCTAATATTGCCAAACCAATGCCAGATAAAGTTCTATTTTCCTGATTATTCAGCTTATTTAGAGCTTTACCTATAGTTATTCGATTGAGCAATTGGTTCTCCAGTACCTGATTGTATTGGGTATGGCACAAAACTAAACACTGAGGGCACAGTTTTTTTACTGGTCAGGTATCAATTCTGAGCATAACTAAGGTTTTAATAGCCAGTTCTCTTAGGGAATTTTGAGCTTTGTTTTACTCTTTCAATGCAATGCGCCAAGATCACGCAGTCACAACACTTCACATGGACACGCAAGATTTTTCAAGTTTTCTTCTATTGATAACGCGAGCTTACGGTCTTGCCCGTTCACCTTTGCAATATTGCCTTCTCTTTTTGAGGCGCTTACAAAATTTATTGGCGGCACTTTTGGTCTCGAAACCTAACCCCATTAACCGGACGAAAGTACCTTTACCTTTACCCGCATCGAATTCTGTTGTCCCAAAGTCCAATTCTTTAAGCTCTCTGGCAAATTTCTTTTTAAGGGTTTTCCAACCTCTCTTGGCTCCCTTTTCAGATCTATAGGATGCCAGATGCACCCCATATTTTCCAGTGTTACCCGAACTAACTTTATCTTCTTTTTTCGGTTTTTCTTTACTAGTTGATGTTGATTCGAACCGCTTGATCATGGACTCAAGTTTTACTATTAAGGCATCTACTTCGGGGTTTCCTGAACTAGGGATATTGGCTTTTTTAACCACCTTTCCTGGGATCTTTATCTTTTTGCGTGCATTCATTCGCTCTTTCGTTGGGCGATTAAGCTTTGCTGCTATGTTCTTCGTCCTATTATTTCCTAGCGCAACCGAAACCAGCTGTTTTTCTGATTTGATATTTTTATATTCGCGAGCCCTTAAGACGTAATTCTGTGCTAAAGGCGAATAATAAAGGTCTTCTTTGTAATCTTTGCGTTTGCATGAAATATGAAAAGTTATGAAATCGCCAGCAGTAACATTGATGTCTTTTTGTCCTAGTACCTCACAACTTTGTTGGTGTCGCCATCCAGTTGGTAAATTTTCACTATTACCCCGGACCCCAAAAGCCACTTTATTGCCTTTTTTAAGAGGAAAAATAGAAGCAGGGTTCCCGATTATAGTTTGCCGTCCTCGCCCAAGTTCTGGGTGTGAGGACCAAGACATCGGAGGTGTGATTAGGTCGTTAGTAGTAGTCCAGATCATACCTTGGTCGTTAGTCCAAGTAACACGTTCGTCACTGGCACTCACCACTTGTTCTTGCACCAGACGCCCGCTTGATGAATATACAAAGGTATCACCCACAGCATAAATTGGAAGTGGGGCAGGAGGTAATCTTACTAACGCTTCATTCTTAATGCCGATTTGTTCTCCAATGCCGCCAAGGCTCAAACTACCGACTTTTTCACCCAGGTTTGAAAGTGTAGTGGACGCAATTTTTGAAAAATTAAAGTCATCGCGTGAGCAACCCGATAGTGCCAGAATTCCAACTATTAGGATTATTGAGTTATTGAAAAATCTCATGGTTCGAATTACAGTTCCAAAAAGTAGCTAAAATTAGTCAACGCGGTTGGCTAAAGATCCAATAAACTTTGTGGTTTGTCAATCAGAAGGGTTGATGGGATGTTTTATATTTGAGATCAACAAGGATAGGTGTAGGGTTTGAACTTTAGCATAACTTTTTGGTTTTTTGGTTTGAATCAGCAAGATAATATTTAAGCTATTTATCCTTGTGATTCATATCTTTTGGGGAGAAAGAGTATGGCCATCTTGGACTCATATACTGAACCATCGGTAAGGTCGCTTGTTAGTAAGGAAGAATGGACGGTAAGAGTAGATTTAGCAGCATGTTATCGGCTGGTTGCGCATTATGGTTGGACTGATTTGATCTTTACGCATATCTCTGCCCGAGTACCTGGTACGGATAATCATTTTCTCCTAAACCCATATGGGTTAATGTTCGAAGAAATCACAGCGTCTAGCCTCGTTAAACTTGATACGGACGGTGAAGTCGTTATGGAAACTGACTATCAAGTAAACGCTGCAGGTTTTACTATTCATAGTGCTGTGCACCAAGCGCGACATGATTTAGTTTGTGTCATGCATACCCATACCGTTGCTGGCATGGCAGTTGCGGCTCAAAAAGTAGGTTTACTGCCGCTAGCGCAAACCTCGTTGGAGTTCTATGAAAATTTAGCTTATCATGAATATGAGGGTATTGCTTTTGATTTAGGGGAAAGAGATAGGTTAGTAGGAGATCTTGGTGATAAAATGGCCATGATCCTCCGTAATCATGGTTTATTAACTTGTGGGAAAAGTGTCGCGCAAGCCTTTACCAAAATGCATTCCCTAGAAAAGTCTTGCCAATTACAGATTGCAGCTCAGGCGGGGGGAGATCTAGTTTTACCGAGTGAGGATGTTTGCAAGCATACAGCACAGCAATTCAGATTATCTGAGAATACAGAATCTGAAGGCGATCTCGATAAACTAGCCTGGAAAGCTTTATTACGAAAACTAGATCGAATTAACCCGGGGTATGACGCATAGAAATATAGAATAAAGTAAAAAGGGGAAGTACTATCTTCCCCTTGTTCTAAATAACCTAGTAAGACTTTGGCAGTCCTAAGACTTTTTCTGCCAGAAAACTCAAAACTAATTGAGGGCTTATGGGTGCAATACGTGTCACCATGACTTCACGCATATAGCGTTCGACTTGATACTCTTTGGCATAACCAAATCCTCCATGGGTCATAACTGCAGTTTGGCAAGCTTCAAAGCCTGCTTCGGCAGCTAAATATTTTGCTGCGTTAGCCTCAGCTCCGCAGGGTTCTCCTTTATCAAAAAGCGCTGCAGCTTTCATCGTCATTAGATTAGCCGCTTCTAATTCAGCCCAACATTTGGCTAATGGATGTTGAATGGCCTGGTTTTGACCAATTTGCCTGCCAAATACTATTCGGTCTTTTGCATATTGTGTTGCTCGGGCTAGGGCCGCACGACCTATTCCTATAGCTTCAGCAGCAATAAGGATACGTTCGGGGTTCATTCCCTCTAAAATATACCTAAAGCCCATCCCTTCTTCACCAATTCGATCTTCTATCGGTACCTTGAGCCCATCGATAAATAACATATTACTATCAACAGCTTTGCGACCCATTTTATCAATCTCACGTACTTCAATCCTGTCCCGGTCAAGATCTGTATAAAAGAGTGTTAGTCCTTCTGTAGGTTTTCTCACATCTTCTATATTGGTTGTACGTGTTAACAGTAATACTTTATCTGCTACCTGGGCTGTAGAGATCCAGACCTTTGAACCGTTGACAACATATCCATTGCCATCTGGGGTCGCTTTCGTTTTCAGTTTGGTTGTATCTAGCCCAACATTAGGCTCTGTTACGGCGAAACAGGCTTTTTCTTTGCCTTTGATTAAAGGTGGGAGAAACCTTTGCCTCTGTTCTTCATTGCCAAATATCTCAACTGGTTTTAATCCAAAAATATTCATATGAAGCGCCGAAGCGCCACTCATTCCTGCTCCTGACTCTGCTACAGCTTGCATCATTAAGGAGGCTTCTGTAATCCCTAATCCTGCGCCACCATATTTTTCTGGCATAGCAATACCAAGCCAGCCATCCTCGGCAAACTTACGATAAAAGTCCTCGGGGAAACCGCCTGTCTTTTCACTATCCTTCTCAAGCCAGTATTCATCACCAAACTCACTAGCTAATTTTAAAGCTGTATCACGAATAGTTTGTTCATTTTCGCTAAGATTAAAGTCCATGATCTATCTCTCTTTCTGCGGGGAATTTGGTTTAGTTGGGGGTGGTTGATCTGATGCAGCATAATCAACGGTAATTTCTGATATACCGTAACCGGCTTCTATTGGTATTTTCAAATGTCGACCGCCATCAACATCATGAACTTCTGGCAAGACAGTTACCACAGGTGTTATTTTCGCAAGTCTAATAGCTGATTCGGCTGTGGTTGATTCACTTACTTTTTTTAGGTTCATTCTAGTAGGAAATACTACGCGTCTTTTTCCTTCTTCGGCCTCTGTTATTGCGGTCAATGGATCTATCCAAACTGTATCTAGGGTTTCAGAACCATCATGAGAGGCAGTGTGCCCATCCGGGCTTTGTGCAACCAAGAAATGTGTATCAAATCTTTTTCGTCCAGTTATTGGTGTTATCCAGTGTGCAAAAGGTATTAAAAGATCACTGGCCACTACCAGGTCTTCAGCTTCAACAATCTCATGGAAGGTAATCTTCTGTGATAGTAAATCTTGTCTGTAGATATTTTTAAGAACTTCTGCTCTCTCTTTGCTAATAACTTGCGTGTCACCTAAATCTCTAACAAATAATAATCCTGCCTCCTCAAACATCTCTCGGACACCGGCTACGCGGAGGGCTTTTTGGTTATCTGGGACATCATTCGGTAAACTGCAGCGGTCTAATTTCAAAACCTCATAGTCACTATTATCCACTTTTCCTCCTGGGAAAAGTAGAGCGCCTCCCGCAAAGTCAGCTTTTTTTGTTCTTTGAACCATTAGTACTTCCATACCTGTCGGCGTATCTCTTAGAGATATAACGGTTGCCGCCGGTATGGGGGTTACCGGGTCTTTTGGTGTTTCGGATTGAAGATCCGTTATCATTGAATACGCTCCTTACAATGGGCTTTTAGAAGGAAAATTGGGTTTTCGTTTTTCTAAGTGCGCAGCTAATCCTTCTCGCGCTTCAGGGCCTGTGAAACCCAACATTTCCAAAGCAGTAGACGTATCAAACGCTGGTCCTGCCATTCTGTACCAATTATTTAATGCATATTTGGTCCACCGAATAGCACTTTGTGCACCCGTTGAGAGCTTTATAGCAATCTCCAACGCCTTTGCTTGCAGGTCTTTATCCTCAACACACAATGAAACAAGACCAATTTTCTCGGCTTCTTCGCCATTAATAGCCTCGCATGTAAGGAGTAGATATTTAGCTTTTGCCATTCCACACAATAATGGCCAGTTTATAACGGCAGAGTCTCCAGCCACCACTCCTAATCTTGTATGCCCATCTAGGATTTTTGCTTTTTTCCCAGCGATAGATATATCTGCCAATAACCCAGCTACTAATCCTGCTCCCACAGCGGGTCCATTTATTGCAGAGATAATAGGTTTGGAGCAATTAATAACGTTGTAAACGAGATCACGAGCTTCTTTCCATGTATTCGCTCTATAGTCAAAATCATCAATGACTTTTTCAATCATAGAGAAGTCACCACCAGACGAAAATGCTTTACCTGCTCCAGTCAATATCACGGCGTTAATCGAGGCATCGTCGTCTATATCACGCCAGATATAAGCTAGCTCTTTATGCGCTACCTCGTCCAAAGAATTAAATGTCTCTGGCCGATTAAATGTTATTCGAAGAACGTGTTTTGCTGGACGATCTAATTGAAGCTGTTTGTACTTTGTTTCATCGAGCGGCATTAGCCCATCCCATTGTTGAGTTTAAGTATAATCCATAAACATAATCTAGGTGTTTGCCTTTAACAAACAGACATAAAATTTTTTCATTTAAATTCAAGATTATTTTCTTGGCAACTTGGCAGTTGCCGTACCAAGAATAGAAAGTTCGCCATCTTGATTTCTGGCTTCATGGGTGATTTCTATTATTCCTTTGCCGTCTTTCTCAAATTTATCCGTTACTTTTCCTTCTATAAATAATGTGTCACCCTCAGGGTTATGTCGTCTTATTTTGGTATCAGATGATATTAGGAAACCGTCGTCACCGATCCAATTTGTTATGTGGTGCGTCATCCAAGAACAGCGCTCTGGTCCATAGTCATAAGCACCAGGTGCTCCCACTTTTGTTGCAAACTCATTTTCCCAATGAACTCTTTCGGGGCAATCAGGAATATTAAATCGATTTGGAATTCCTAATCCTGAATGCTTCGTTACCTGCTTCCACGCCAGTTTGTTTGCTCGTATGTATAACCCACCCCATCCTTGTGCATATGCTATGAACCCTGTGATTGTCATTGGTCCTTTGACCATGCGAGGTAACGTTTCGCCAATTGTTATATCCTCATAATAACGAGCTTTTGAACCGCGAATTTCTTCATTTGCATAGTTTTGAAAAATATCGTCAAGCTCTTGTTGGGAGTAGCGTTTTTCGCTTGCCTCTCGGATCTTATTATACTTGGTTCCTTGTTCTCGTGCAGTATCGCGTTCCGTTCGAAAACACCAGCTATCACATTCCGCCACGCATACACCGGACTGATTAAAAAAATCGACATGATAAATCTGTTGTATTGCCCTGCCTGCAAACTGGGTTTGATGTTCTATTAGGTCCTTTAGGTGGGACTCAGTAGAGATTTCGTCGTTCCTAAACACGGGTGAATGCCATTTCCAGTTTGCACCGGCCCACATAGCATGAATACCGGGTAACCCTCCTACATATCCTGAGGCAATTCGGCTAGTTGCGAAAAGAAAGGATGGTAAGGCAATAATAGAGTTATATTTTGTCTGTGTTGCATAATCAGGTTCGCACCAAAGAGGATTATCATCACCAATCCCGTGGGCATAATGTCTGATATTATCTCTTGTTGCTTCGTAACACCATGGTTCTGGATCACGTGATATCTTTACACCGATGCGAGATCTCAGATTATTTAACTCTTCTTCGGTGATACGAGGAAAATCGCTTTCTTTTATGCTCACAATAACTCCTTTATGTTAATTTTCTTGCTCACGTAGAGCTCTTCTATTTACTTTTCCAGCGGGCGTTTTGGGAAGTTCATTCACACTTTTTATAAGTCGAGGATACTCGTGTCTGCTTAGACGGTCGCGAACGAAACTTTGCACTTCTTTATTGAACGCAATACTTTCAGGACGTTTGGAAACAATGAATGCCTTAACGATTTGTCCTCGCTGTGCATTTGGCACGCCAATTACTGCGGTTTCCAAAATATCCGGATGTTTTAATAAAATGTCCTCAATTTCGACTGCACTCATCGTCCAACCAGCAGATATAATGACATCATCTGCTCGCCCATGATGAAAATAATAGCCGTCTTCATCGATGCTTCCAAGATCTTTAACAGGGAAAAAACTATTACCCCGCCACAGCATAATCTCACCAATTTCGCCTACGCGGCAGTTTTTACCATGCTGGTCTTGGATGGAAACACTGCAACCAGGTAATGGTTTGCCAAGGGCTCCAATCTTTACTGGCAAATCATCTGACCCGGGGTAGTTTGCTATTATTACCCCTACCTCTGTTGAGCCGTATATGCTGCAAATATCATGACCAAAAGTTTGCTTAGCCCAATGGGCCGTTTCGGTATCTAAAGGTTCCCCAGTGAAAGAAAGTTTTTTTAGCTTTAAAGAATACTTCCTTGGATTGCTAATATTACGCATCATTCTGTAGTGTGTCGCTGCCGCTGAAAGGTTGGTGATTTCAAATTTTTCGATTGCTGTCAGAAGCTTCTCGGGGTCAAATTTTCCTGCATAAGTTGAAATCTCAATCCCGAGTGCCAGCGGAGCAAGTGTACCATGCCAGAGACCGTGACCCCACGCGGGAGAGGACGGGCACATATATTTGTCACCTGGTCGAACTCCAGTAGCGTAAAGGGCGGCAATCATGACAGTGACAATTGCACGGTGATGATGTTTAACGGCTTCAGGAAGTGCTCGAGAAGTGCCTGAGGTGTATTGATACATGGCCATATCGGCTGATGTTGTGGAAGTTGTAAAAGTCGTTTCGAATTTTAATAGGGTCTTTAAAAAATTAGAGTCTGCTATAACAGTTTCTGTGTTATTGGATGAAGATAGTTTAGATTTTTTTGGGTCTAAAATTAGTAAAACGGGTACACAATCTTCTAGCCTAGAAGTAAGTCCATCCGAACCAAAAGCTGTAAACAACGGAACAGCGACGAAACCAGCCTTCATTACCCCAAAAAGTGTCGCATAGAATTCTAATGATGGTTCCAACATAATGGCTACCCTGTCTCCAGGCTGAAAATCTTTAGTGAGCAGCCAATTTGCGACACGATTTGACCAAGTAGATAAATCACCAAAAGTGATTGTTTGATCATTTCCACCATCATTAGCGATATTGATAGCGGCACGGGTACTTTGATGCCGGTCTATACACTCATAAGCGATGTTTAAGTTATCTCTAGTGCCATCGAAGAGGTCCCATAATGCATCTTTTGTAAAGAATTTATGAGCATCTTTATAACTTGTATAATCAGTAAGCCTTTGCATGGGGTAAAAATTTATCCTGTATTACTATTTTTTTGTATTTGATGTATTTCTTGGCGAGAGAGGCCAGCTTCGGAAAGTAGTGTCTCCGTATGTGCACCTAAAGGTGGCGCTGCATTTCTAAGGGTCCCAGGGGTTTCCGAAAACTCGACTGGTATTGCTGTGGTGTGGAGTGCTCCTTCATTAGGATCGTTTATCACAGGAAAGAAGTTTGTATCCGCAAGATATGGATCATCCATCATCTCCTGTAGAGATATTACTGGGCCATTTGGTAAATCAGCGTCGTCCAGTAATTTGAATGCTTCGGCAGTACTAAACTTTGCGAGACCCTCCGCTAAGTAGGATTGAAGCGTTGCTATATTTTCTGCTCTTTCTGAAAGATGCGTAAAGCGACAATCTTTTACTAAATCTTCCCTCCCGATTGCTTTTAAGAGGCGATGCCATTGGTCATCTGTGTGGGCGAGGACGCATACCATGCCATCTTTTGTTTTGTAAGGAATACGATAGGGTGATAATGCTCTAGGGTACCCTAAATTATCTTTTTTCCCCTGAGTTCCATACCAAAGATGCGTCGTTAAATTAAATGAAAGCATTGTTTCTAACATGGGCACGTGTATTTCTTGCCCTTGCCCCGTCCTTTCGCGATGAAATAATGCCATGCCAATAGCCGATGCTAAAGTGTGTCCGCAAAATTTATCAGATATCGGCATTGGAACAAAACGCGCCTCTCCATTTGTTCTATCTAATAAATCCACAAGACCACTTTCTCCCTGAATGACATCGTCATAAGCGGGGCGCCCGTCTTTGGCACCACCCCGTCGGTAACCAGTGGCAGATGCATAGATAATTGAGGAATTTATCAATTTTAGTTTCGGATAATCGATTCCTAACCGTTCTGTTGCTGCCTGACGCATATTGTGTACAAAAACGTCACTGGTTTTCAAAAGCGCCATTAAAGCTTTTTTACATTCAGGTCGTTTTAAATTTAAAATGATGCTTTTTTTATTGCGGTTTGTCGTTTGAAAGAATGGGCCGAGGGCGCCTGTTTTACTAGTTCCAATTAGGCGCATAGGATCCCCAGCTGGCGTTTCAACTTTTATAACCTCGGCTCCCATGTCACCAAGAATTTGTGTGGCAACAGGGCCAAGGACGTTAATGGTAAAATCTAACACCCGAACACCGGTCAGTGGTCCAAGGTTTTTGGAGGGCTTTGTCATAGAATAATATTAATCTTCTTTTCTCTGTAGTGTGGGATCTTTACACTTTAGCATTCTCAAGGGTGTGTAAGTGATTACTTTTTGGCCTTTTTGATTGATAATTTCATTTTGGGTCCTAACTAGGCCTCTGCCAGACCGGCGCGTAAGCCGGGCTTCAATAACTTCACACTCTACATGTATAGTGTCACCCGCAAATGTTGGTGCATGGACATTTAATTCCATGTTGAGAAAGGCAAATCCTGTATGCTGCATAGTGGATTGCACTAGCAGGCCCTCGGCAAAGCTGTAGACAAGAGCACCTGGAGAGACCCGACCTTTTATATCGCTTTCGGTTTTGAGATATTCTAGATCTGTAAACATAGTTTCAACCATACCTGTTGCATTGATAAAGTTTGTGATATCTGCATCGGTAATAGTACGGCCAATGGTTTGGAACTTACGACCTACTGGTAACTCTTCAAAGTGGAATCCAAGGCCCACAATCTCCATATCCAGATACTCCAAAACTACAAAAAATAAAACCCTATCAATATGCATTATTAAATGGGTTGTTGCATCTAATTTAAGCAAAAAATCGTACTAGTGATAAACGCATATGTAACTTTTTTTGTGGTGATTTTAAGGCGCTTCTGACCCATTAAAAGCCTAGAAGTTTAGGAACAAGTTTTTCGAATAATCTTTGCCCTGTCAATCAATCCGGATGTTGACTGGTTGAGGTGATCGGGAGTTTTTTGGGCCTTTAAAATTGGAAGTAGCTGATTGGCAAGTTCTTTGCCGAGTTCTACGCCCCATTGATCAAAGCTATTAATATTCCAGATAACACCTTGGACAAATGTCTTGTGTTCATAAATAGCTATCAACATTCCTAAGGTTTTTGGATCAAGCTTCTCATACATCATCGTTGTAGAGGGCCTATTGCCCGCAAATGTTGCATGTGGTGCTATTTTCTCAACATCTGTTGTAGATAGCCCCTTATTTCTTAGGTGAACCTTTGTTTGTTCTAGGTTGCGGCCTTGCATAAGGGTTTGAGATTGAGCGAGGCAGTTGGCTATCAATATTTCGTGATGATTTGGAAGTTCGTTATGCGACAATGCTGCTATTAAAAAGTCACAAGGGACAATATCTGACCCCTGATGTAAAAGTTGAAAAAATGAATGTTGGGCATTTGTTCCAGTTTCTCCCCAAATCACACCCGAGGTAGCAGTTGTGGTTTTTGATCCATCGCGTCCTATCGATTTTCCATTGGACTCCATTTCTATCTGCTGAATATGTGATACAAAAAGGTCTAAACGTTGGTCATACGGGATAATCGCTTGAGAAGCATAACCTAATATTGAGCGATGCCAAATGCCGATTAACCCTAAGATAATAGGAATATTTTTTTCTATAGGACAATTAAGAAAATGTTCATCTACTGTTTGTGCGCCTATTAGAAACTGTTTAAAATAAACCGATCCAATTGAAATGAGGATTGGTAACCCTATGGCTGACCAGATGGAATAACGACCGCCAACCCAGTCCCAAAGATCAAAACATTTTTCAGGTTGGATGCCAAATTGCTGTGTTTTTATTGTGTTGCTCGATAAGGCTGCAAAATGAGATCCAACTGCCTCATTGCCAAGTCTTTGGATTATCCAATCTTTTGCCGACTGAGCATTCAGCATTGTTTCTTGAGTCAAAAAAGTTTTGGAGGCAACTAATATTAATGTTGTCTCAGGATCAAGGGTTGATATTTTATCATATAAATCAGAACTTTCGATATTGCTAACAAACTGTATGGGAATCGAATTTTGTGAATATGGTGCGAGTGCTCGGATCGCCATACTTGGCCCAATAACCGATCCACCCACACCAATATGTAGAATGTTTTTGAATGGTTTTCCTGTTGATCCGGTGCACTGTCCCGATCGTACACGATTTGCAAAATCGTTCATTTTAGCCAAACTTGTTTCTACTTGTTTAAAGCTACTGATATTGTTGAGACTTGTAAGGGAGTTTTCAGACGTCCTAAGGAGTGTGTGTAATGCTGGGCGATTCTCTGACGTGTTTATTGCCTCCCCAGAAAACATTTTTTCTCTATGATCGGCTAAGTCGGATACGATTGCGAGTTTTCTTAATAATTGTATTGTGTCCTCCGTAAGAAGGTTTTTAGAATAGTCGACTAGTAAGCCATCGAGATTGATACTAAATTTTTCGAAGCGATCAGGATCATCTTTAAATAGACTGCTAATTGTTTTTTTACTTATAGCCTGGCTATGTTGTCTTAAGTTTTTCCAGGCATTGTTCTCTGTCTTCATTATAGTCCAATCGGAAAAATGATAAATAACAGTTTATATAAGGGGCGTTTTCTTTAGTAGAGCTCGGCCAATTAAATATGACTCTATGATTGAAAACTGTTTTTCACTTAATGACCCAAATTGGAAGGCCACCTCATTTTTTTTATGATCCACTCTTTTGACAATAAGAGAAATATTGATATTGTCTTCGCTTTCATCGGTACTTTCTCTTTTGAGTATAACCTCTACTTCCTGTGATTCAATAAATGTTGCCGCCTCCGCTGATATGGCTAAACCACCAAGACTTAAATCAATGATCTTGAAATTGTTATTTTGATAATTTAGGGACAATTTGATCTCTTGTCGGCGGTCACGTCTATTTTCTTTCTCACGTCTCTTAACGATTGTCATAGTAGTCCCCTTGTGCGTGTAGTGGCTGCTTAGCATATTTATTCTAACTATAACCCCAGGATTTAATTTTATATTCGGTCAAACAAAAGTATGAGATAAATAATGGGTTGGCCAAACAAATTTTAGAAAACTTAATCGTAAGCTTGAATTTCTCTGATAAATGAAAGACAGTTTTTTTTAAGTAAACTGAGAGGAGTTGAGGCGTGCTGGATAAAAAGAATATAATTCCTGTATCAAGGCACATTGGTGCAATGATCGATAATGTGGATTTAGCAAAAATAAACGACAATTTATTTTTAGCGATATTTGATGCTTTTGATAAGCATAAGGGACTTTTATTTAGGCAACAAAATTTATCTCCAGAAAAACTTGTTGCATTTAGCCGTCGGTTTGGTGACTTAGATCATGCTCCTCAAATGGAGAAAGGGCAGACTGCGGTCTCGGGATTCCCCGAAATTTACATTGTATCCAATATTTTAGATGTCAATAACGAGCCAATCGGGTCACTTGGGGCAGGTGAAGCTGTTTGGCATACTGATATGTCGTATTTGTCAAATCCCCCAGATGTGTCAATGCTATATGCGCTCGAGATCCCTCCGTCAGGTGGTGATACATCGCTTTGTAGTATGGCTGCCGCTTTTAAAATGTTACCTGATACAATAAGAAATAAAGTGATTGATATGTCAATTAAGCATGATGGCACCTACAACTCGGGTGGACTTCTAAGAAAAGGACTGCGGGAAGATAATGACCCTATGACATGTGCAGGTCAGCCACACCCTATCATTTGTGCCCATCCACGAACTAAAGAACCAGTCCTCTATTTAGGAAGACGGCGCAACGCCTATATTCTTGGATTGGAAAGACAAGAATCGGAAGATCTTCTGGATTTACTATGGAATTATGCAACTCTACCCGAAAATTCATACACACATGAATGGGCAGTTGGTGATCTTTTGATGTGGGATAATAGGGCGACGATGCATCGGCGAGATCCATTCGATTCTTCGGCACGTCGTTTGATGCAGAGAACACAGATAAAAGGGCATATCGCCCCGTCGGGTTTGGAAATTTAACTTTTGAACGCCTCTAAAACTTTACAGCAAAATTGATCAAAAGCAGCTCCCTCGATCCATCTCACAACTGCTACTAAATTATAATCTGGTTCCACCCAGATCATATTAGATCCAAAACCAACAGCGCAGTATCCTTTTCTAGTGGCACTAGGGAGGCGTTTCCCAGAATTATTTAACCACCAAAATAAACCATAATCTTCATTGATGTCGCAAGGGTCAAGCGCTTGTTGAACATATTGTTTAGAGAGCAATCTTTTACCATCCCAAACACCATCATTAAGCATTAAATGTCCCACTCTTGCCTGATCTTCACTGCTTATGAACATTCCTCCTCCCCAATGGGATCCGCCCGAAACAGATTGGATTTTTTGGTTCTCAATCGTAACCCATGAGTTATTATAACCGTGCCATTCCCAATCTTCACTTGCACCGATGGGATCCATTATTCGTTCACGGAGTAAATCAGGAAGTGGGCGTTTAGCGACCCTCAAAAGAGCCAGAGCAAGCCTGTTAACTCGGACGTCATTATATTCCCAAAAGGAACCGGGTGTTTTTAGTATTCTTGCATTTCCCTTGTTAGCATTATCTTTTGGGGACATATTGAGATCGCGATTATGGTCTACCTGGTCTGGTTTGCCCCACATGCTGCCCTGCCATTCGCTGGTCATTTGCAACATGTGCCTCCAGGTAATTTTCTTATTGTTAGGGCTATCAAAACCGTTATCATCGACTAACATTGAAATAGGTTCATCAAAATCTGGGATCAACCCATCATCCTGAAGCAAGCCTGCGCATAAGGATAAAAAGCTCTTCGCAACAGAAAAGGTTATGTCTGGTCTTTTCGTGTCTCCCCATTTAGCAGCGATTTTACCACTTAAAAGTATCAATCCGTGGGGGTTTTCACGTGGCCTGGTCTTTCCTATTATATCTCCCCAAGGCGGGGGTTCTGCAAAAGCGCGGTTCTCCAGTGCTTTTTGAATGTCTCTGCCCAACACAGATTCATTCCCTAAAGCATGATTGATAGCAGGTTGAAAATCAATTGCTAACGGGGGGGTGACATGATCCCATTTATTTCCAACTTCTGGAAAATATACATCGGGAGGCTGAGAGGTAATTGCCATTACAGAAGTACCTTTTATCTTAAAATTATAAACTAGTTGAAATCTTTACCATGTTATCGTTTTTCAAAATCTATTAATTCATCAATTTGAAGGTTATTTAAATATCTTCGGAGTGTATCTAACGCTAATTCTATAGCACCAAGCCGAATCCAATCGTGGCCTCCAAGCATTCTGGCATGACGTCCAACAGTTTCTTCAGGACCAGAAATTCCGATATCTATACTACCGCCAAGTTCTATCCTATCTAATCCTTCATCAAGTTCTATTAAAACTGCTAGAGAAAATGTAGCGCCACTCTGTTTCTTTAGGCGTGAGGATATAACTTTGGCGGTATCGAGGCTTAAAGTATCACGCTGAATATCAAGCGGCATGTTAACTATGCCACATAGATGGTTAAGGTTTCTTGCTACTATATTGTATATTATCGGATCGGCAGACCCTGGTTGAGGGTTTAGCCGGGCTGCTATGGCGCCACTTGTGAACATTTCTGCGGTCGCGAGTGTCGCTTTTTGAGAGGTCAGTGAGTCAAGGACTACTTTTTCTAGTGTCTGATCATCCTCTGCAACTATAAAAGTTCCTAGGGTTTCTCTGATCATTTTAATTGCAGGAGCTAATTTCTTGTCTAGTTCAGCATCAGTCGTTGCTTGAGCAGATAATTTGGTTTCCAGTTGAGGGTAATGAGCCTGAAATCCTAATTTTAAACTACCATCTTTCGATAGAGCTTCCACTCCATTCAACATTTCATCAGCCCGAGACTCACCTACACCAAATGAGTGGAACCTTTTTAGTCGATTAACAACTTTTAACCCACTCATCTGTAATAACCGTGGGATTATTTGGTCATCAATCATTCGCCTCATCTCTCTTGGAACGCCTGGTGTAAAAAAGAAACGAGTTTTTCCTACGTTAATTGCAAATCCGCATGCAGTGCCAATAGGATTATCTATAAACTCCGCCCCCTCTGGTAACATGGCTTGCTTCTTATTATTGGGGGGCATGGTCCGGCCGCGCCTTTCATAGAAATCAAGCATGCGTGATAGCCAATCCTCATCCAGAATTAGCTGTACGCCAGCTACTTCTGCGGCTACCTCTTGCGATAGATCATCTACCGTTGGCCCTAATCCGCCATTCACTATCACTACATCAGCACGTTCTGCTGCCTGCTGAAATGCGCTTGTCAAACTAGAGCGGTCGTCTCCAACTACAGTGCTCCAGTGCATTGTAAGGCCTACTTCGCCAAAGCGTCGGGCCATATGGCTATAATTCGTATTTATTGTTTTCCCGGTTAGGATTTCGTCGCCGGTACATAAAATCTCAATGAGCATCAAAATTCCTATTTTAGTTTCTGAATGGTTACAAGACGTTTGATTGCAAGCAATAATATCTTTTTGATATTTTTCATACAAGCAACGTAAAAAATTGGGATGTTATTTATTTCTTAAATACGTCAGTGCCGTGTCTAGATATTCGTGGTCGATGTATGATTTTGCTGAAGTTCCTTTTCGATATTTTATTTCTCGGATTAATGCACTCACATCGATCAAGGTTTGAACACCTGCGGTATTTGCATATCCATCTATGGGAAATATCTGTTGTTCGGTATACTCTCGCCAGGCTTTACGTGCATATTTCTCTGAGATGCCGGTTTCTTTTATTGCTATACTTACCATGCGTTCTTTGTTTTCAAAAAACAAGCGGTGCGCACGCACGAACACTCGCATAAAAGCATACAATATTTTTGAGTTTTCTCGAGCCCAGATTTCATCCACGTTCAATGAAGTAAACTGAAAATCTGGAAAATGATTTCTTGGCTCTATTAGCGCTGTGTAGCCTTCATCCATTGCTATATAATTTAACGGTGCTCCTTGAAGCCCGGCATCTATTTCGCCATTTTGGAGTTTTTCCCAGCGCGCTAATATTGGGCCTACCTCTTTAATCTTATAATCGTTGGGATAATGTAGCCCGAAACGCTCAAGAGATTTCATGATTAAGGATGAGCTTCCTGCCTTCAAGGATGAGACGCCGATAACCTTATTACGCAGATCTCCTGGTTTTTTTATTTCTTTATGCCCTATAAGAGAAAAAGCTAATTTGTTTACATTGCCTCCAATGATCACTAGGTTGCCACCCGATTCTCGGTCAAGTATCACATGTTCTGTGACTCCAAATGCAAGCTGGACGCGCCCGTCTTTAAGTCGCTCTGTTACCTCGTCGATTGGTTCATATAGCTCTAAATCAAGCTGAATACCCTCATCTTTAAACAACTCGTAATGTTGAGCTACCCATATGGGCATGTTGAAATAATTTCTGGAAACAGCAGCAAATTTTATTTTAGTCATTAATCACCCGATTTTTCTATGTTTACTCTCGTGACATCATAGATATAAACTCTTTTTAAAAAAACATTAACAGACATGTTACTGGTCAAACTGCATGGTTAGGTGGTTAATCACAGCAGTTGTTGTTTACGCAAGGAATGAGGAGATCTTACCATGGTTGTTACTACTGAGCGTGTCTACGGTGTAAAAGCTCGAATGGCATTGATGGTGCCTTCTACTAACACTGTCGCCGAGACCGAATTTTGGAAAATGGCCCCTGAGGGGTTGACGGTGCATACCTCCCGGATGCCTTTTTTTGCAGACCGTTTTGACAGCCCGTTCGACGAAATGGAGAGCCATTTGCCGCGTGTTATCGATGAGGTCAATTCAGCACAACCCGATATAATTGCATATGGGTGTACCGCTAGTTCTGCAAAAGGTAATCCAACTGATTATGAAAAACAGCTCACCCAAAATACGGGAAAACCAACGGTCACTGCCGCTGCCGCATTAGTTGAAGCTTTAAAGGTATTTTCTGCAAAAAAAATTGCGATGATTACACCGTATCCGCAATCTACGAATGATAAAGAAAGGATTTTTTTTCAAGGGAATGGAGTAGAAGTAATACAAGATGAGAGCATCATCATCGACGATGCTCAATTACAATTTAAAAATATGAATAAAATACCAACCGATTTGTTAATTGATCGATCAGTTGCATTGGGTCAAGCTGAACATGTCGATGCCGTAGTCCTAAGTTGTTGTGACATGCCTACGCTCGATGCAATACCAATAATCGAGGATGCTATTGGAAAACCTGTTACTTCGAGTACTCAAGCCTTATTCTGGAGAGCGATTAGGACGGCAGGGATTTTGGACCCAATTGAAGGTATGGGTTCACTACTAATTCGCGCCTAAAAAGGACGTATATAAAAGGAATATCCGATGAATACCCCGTTATTGTTTACACCTCTTAAAATAAGAGAGATAGAGCTGAAAAATAGAATAGTTATCGCTCCAATGCATCAATATTCTGGCGTTAAAGGGTTTCCTACAGATTGGCATTTAATGAGTGTTGGTCGCTATGCGGCGGGTGGTGCCGGGTTAGTATTTGTAGAATCAACAAAAGTTGAGCGCCGGGGATGTGGCACTATTGGCGACCTAGGTCTTTGGAATGATGAATTTATTCCACATTTTAAAAGACTCTCTGATTTTATTCGTTCCCATAACTCAGTGCCTGCTATTCAACTTGGGCATAGCGGTAGAAAGGCCAGAAGGTACAGGCCTTGGGAAGGTGGAAAAGCCTTAGATCGTTTGCATGAGATTGATGACTGGGAGGATTGGGAGCTGGTTTCCTCAACCAGCGATAGTGATCCGGGAGACCCTTCACCAAGGGCACTTTCCATTGATGAAGTAAAAGCTTTAGTAATCCGCTGGGGTGAAGCGGCTTTACGGGCTGATAAGGCTGACTTTGACGTTCTGGAAATTCATGGTGCACATGGATACCTAATACATCAGTTTCTCTCTCCACACGCTAATCGGCGGAACGATATTTATGGTGGGTCTGAGGAAAATAGGATGCGGTTTGCTATTGAAATAGCAGAAGAAGTCCGTTCCAAGTGGCCACTAAGGAAACCCTTATTTATGCGGCTTTCGGTCGAGGACGATGCAGGCTGGGGACCCAGTGAAAATGTACGTTTGTCAAAATTATTAAAGGAAAAAGGGGTCGATGTTATCGACTGTTCTTCTGGTGGTATACGGGGAGCACCGGTTGTCAGTGCGGGACCGGTTGGGTATGGATATCAGGTGCCTTATGCTGAAAAACTTAGGAAAGAAGCGCAAATCCAAACAATGGCAGTTGGATTAATCGTTCATGCAGATCAAGCTGAGGAGATCTTGCAAAGTGGAAGAGCTGATCTTATTGCAATTGCGAGAGAGGCAATGCAGAATCCAAATTGGCCACTAGATGCCGCTCAAAAATTAAATGCAGAAGCGCCTTTTGCTTTAATGCCTAGTCCCTACGAATATTGGTTAGAAAAGCGCGCTAAACAGGTGAAAACGTTAATTCCGTCGACTCACACGGGTGGGATAAATATCGACTCATCTGGCTAGGATTTATTAAGCTGGGGATTCAAATCTTCTATCATTGGTTAATTCCCATTTGGAGCAGAAAAATATGAGCTTAACACATTCTCCGACAAGGTCATTGGGAGGGATGGTCGCAGCTGCACATCCTTTAGCTGCAGCTGCTGGTTCAGAAATTTTGAGAGCGAATGGGAATGCATTCGATGCGGCCGTAGCTACTGTTGCTACATTGAATGTTGTTGAGCCGTTTATGTCTGGGCTTGCAGGTTTAGGGGTCGCAACTTGCTGGACAGAAAAAGAAAAGCGAATAAGATGCTTAGATTTTACACCAAATGTTCCAAAGGATTTTTTGGCGGAGCAATTAAACAAAGAATCTACGAATACCGGCCCTTCAGCGAGTGGGGTGCCAGGCAATCTTGCAGGGTGGTGTGTTCTTCTGGAAAAATATGGATCTAAAAGTCTGGCAGAGGTCTTAGCTCCATCGATTAGGCATGCGCGTGAAGGATTTCCTGTCTCTAATCTTTATATACATATGGCTAATCTGACTGCTTCAAGGGCTTGTACTTCTGAGTGGAGGCAGGTTTATATGAGTGGGTTGGATTCAATTGAGGAGAACTGGATTTTGAGACAGCCAATGTTGGCTGAGACACTAGAGGCTATTGCATCTGAAGGGGCGCAGTTTTTATATCAAGGTCCCCTAGGCCGGGAGATGGTATCTCATATTCAAAGTCTTGGCGGTTGTATGTCAATTGCAGATTTGGAGATGGTCGAGCCAGAATGGCAAGATCCCGTGTCAGCATGGTATAAAGATCTCTTGATTAATGTTCCTCCTCCACCGGCAGAAGCATTTCAATTTCCATTAACCATGAGAATTTTGGACGGATTAGATCTGGCAAGCTTAGAGCACTTGGGAGTAGATCATCTAGACCGTGTATTGCGATCTATTCGGTTGGCTGCAGGTATTCGAATTTTGAATAATAATAGAACAACCAAAGAGATTATGGGACTAATGACGGAAAGTGCAATAGAACCGCTAAGGGGCAGGGTCCTGGACCCTTCGCCCATTATTGGTTTGACCGAGCAATATGAACCTAATTTGGACCCGGTATTAGCTGAGGCCCGATCGCATACAACGTCAATTTCGGTGGCAGATCGTCATGGGAATATGGTTTGTATTACGCAAAGCCTGGGATCCCCCTGGGGTTCTAGTTTGGTAATCCCTGGAACAGGGGTTTGTATGAATAATTTTATGAATTGGGGTGATTTGTATCCAGAATCTCCTAATTACCTGCTGGGTGGAAAACGATGGGCAATGTGTTTGAGCCCTTCTATATCGATGCGGGATGGGGTTCCTATCCTAGCATTAGGAACTCCTGGCAGTTATGGGATAATGCAAACTCAAGTCCAGGCTTTAGTTCACCATATCGATTATGGATTAAATCTTCGTGAATCTATAGAGGCGCCAAGAGCTAGGCTCTTTGATGGTCAAAAAGTTGTACTGGAAAACCGTGTTTCAAATGATGTAGTTTCTGCGCTTCGCCTGAGAGGGCATGATGTTGAGTTGCCTGGCCCGTTTACGATGCAATGTGGTGGGATGCAAGCAGTTGGACGAGATCCATCGAATGGGGCGTTGACGGGGGCTGCCGATCCCCGGCGCGATGGTATAGCAATTGGTGTTTGATTAGTTCATCTGAGGGTCAACGTTTAAATCAAGTAGTTGGCCTTCAAGTTCGTGGGATATGGCTGGGTACCAATCTGTTACTTTAGGGTCGTGGCCAGAAATTAGTCGATCAATTCCTCCGGCGAGTTGAAGACTTGTTCGATACCCAGCGATCATTTTTTGCAAATCATGGAAAATAGAAAATGGTCGTTCTGTTTCAACTTCTTCATATAAATGCACGGCATCAGAAGCGAGAACTATCCATCCGCGTTTTGTATGGACTCGAAGAATCATCTGGCCTCTAGAATGACCTCCCACAAGGTAAAACTCTATGCCTGGTGTAACTTTATTAACTGTTTCAGTAAAAAATGATAAACGCTCCTCGTATAGAAGATTAACTAATTTCTGCGTGTCTCTTTTATGATAAGCAACCCGAAAAGGGGTGTAGGTGATATCGGGTCCCGTAATAGAATTCATTTCTTCCACATGAATTGCGAATTCAGCTTGTGGGTAGTGATCTAAATTTCCTACATGATCAAAATGCGCATGAGTTAAAAGGACTTTTTTAACCGTTTTGGGATCAATTCCAAATTTATTTATAACCTCAGATGGTTCGCATAAAAAATTTCTCCCCCCGTCTCCAGATAGATCAGCATTAAACCCTGTATCGACAATAAAAGTTCCTAGTGGGCCTTTGATAACGTAAGTAAAAAAATCAAGCCCTCGAATCATTTTTTTGGGATCACCGCCTAGAAATGTGGAGCCTTCAGGGCG
The DNA here is from genome assembly GCA_964276085.1 of uncultured Thalassobaculaceae bacterium. Classification (GTDB taxonomy): domain Bacteria; phylum Pseudomonadota; class Alphaproteobacteria; order Thalassobaculales; family Thalassobaculaceae; genus UBA7326. The sequence goes on from CAXYEO010000003.1 coordinate 29,258, forward strand.
CTGTGGTTGTGTGGCGTAACGAATGGCGTAGACTTCATGCGTGGGTAGTTCTGTCATGATATTCCTAATCTTTTAGAATGAGTACGTATATACTATACCCTCGGATTGAGCTCCGCGAGGGATTATGTTTAGAAAAAATTTGTACATTTTTTCTCGACTACGGTCATGAAAATCAAGTGAACACTGCTATCACGCCAGTATAAGCGTATACCCTGTCTCGACTTATTTCCCCATTTGCGAAGAAGCCTACTATTGGAAAGTCTCCCAATACTTCACGAATTATATCCGTTTCCTTATTGGTAGCAGCAAACTGGTTAGGTCCCCGCGCTGCGCATGAGATATAAATTCCACCACGAATACTTTTGTCTTTAAGGCGTTGCTTTATTGATGTGACCATACGCCGCATATCTTCAACTGCCGTTTTTTCATCTCGTCTGCAGATTAGAAGGGGATCTCCCTCAGAAATATGTTCGCTGATTGCTATGACTTTATTATCAGGATCGAGCCCTATTAAGTTACGCACTGTGTAATCTGCCGTATCCGAGCCTGGAATGGGAAATGCAATAAATATGGTTCCCGCCATTGTCTGTATGTTTTTCTGAAATTCGTCTCCTAGGCATTCCATTAAAACGTCAAAAGCAGGTTTTTTGTCTAATTCTATAATGATATTTTGTTTTGCCTTTGTGACAGTTAATGTTTTGGAAATGGGAGAACAACCTTGGCTAAGTCCTGTTAGAATTTCGGTTTGAATAGGGGATATCGCTACACCGCTTATACACTCCTTTTCAATCTTGACAAGATGCGGTGAGTCGCTGGAAGCCGCGGTTAGACCGCCAATAAGAAAGCTGCTAGTTTTTTCTGCCAAATTACTTATTGCATCCACTGCATCGGCCCGTCTTGGGTCTACATGGGTTATGGCAAGTGGCATCGTGGCCTCTGTCAACCAGTCCGATTGTTGAGCGGCTAGTTCAGTGCCTAAATTAGAATTTCCAGAAAAAACCCGATAACCATTTAAGGGCAGATCTAAAACCATCACACATGAAGCACTTTCGCCAAAAACTTCTTCGTTTTGGCTGATCGTTCCATATCCGGAGGCAGATACCCAATCTTTAACACTAGTTTTAATCCTCAATTGGTTGATCATTTTTGCTAAAAATGGCGCAAGATCTTCAGAAGTATAGAGTATGCCAACAGACCCGTGTGGCGTACCTAACTGATCTGTTAATTCATCCACATTTTCCTCCCAAGACCCTTTTTTGCTTGTTGCGGAAGAAAATTGATTAGTTGCCTGTTGCATAGAGAGGTCCAAATTCAAGACTAGGTAGTTCGCTTATAATTTTTTTTATATAGAGACAATTTACTTTGGTAAAACGGCTTCTATTGCTGCCGTTAATTTTGAAGAAGTAGGAGCTGTATTGGATGCAAACCAGTCAACAGCATTTCCTTTGCCATCTATCAATATCTTAAAAAAATTCCAACGCGGCTTTGAGAGCGTACCCAATTCCTGAGCTGCCCAAATGTAAAAGGGGTGTGCTGATTTACCGCTTACAACCTGTTTTTCTGTCATGGGAAAATCAATATCGAAGTTAATGGTACAGAAACTTTGTATCTCTTTCTCAGTTCCTGGTTCTTGGCCTCCAAAATCATTCGAAGGCACCCCTAACACTACAAGTCCCCGATCTTTATATTTTGTCCATAGCGATTGAAGTCCATTGTATTGTGAAGTGAAACCACATCTCGACGCTGTGTTGACTACTAAGACAGCTCTTCCAGAAAAATCGGAGAGGTTTATGGTATCCTCTCCATTGATAGATTTAAACGTGAACATGTGCGCACTCCCTGCAATTGCAACATTTGCTATAGATAACCCTATTATGATGAAAATTACGCCACAGAACTTTTGCATAGACTGCCTTTAATATTTTAAGTTGTTAAGACTATTATTCAAACACCGATCAGTAAAACCAGAATGCCAAAAACTAATGTTAGAATACCTAGAAACTCAGATGCATTAGTCTTCTCCCTAAAAATTATATAAGAAACTATAAAAGTAAAGACCAACTCAATTTGACCAAGGGCTCTTACATAGGCTGCATTTTGCAGGGTCATAGCTGTGAACCAACAGGCTGAGCCGATCATCCCACTTAATCCGACCAAAATAGCCACTCGCCAGTTACGAAGTACATTATTTACCTCACCTTTTTCTTTCACCTGCAAATACAAAGTCATTATCAGAGTTTGAAATATAGTGACACACCCCAAAGTATAGGCTGCTTGAATAAGGACGCCGTCACCTCCTAGTGACAACGACGCGGCGCGATAAGAAATTGCCGATATGCCAAACATTGCTCCTGAGGCAAGCCCGATTAATGCTGTCTTTTGAGATAAAGACTGGAGGATATTTTTGAGCCCGCCTTCTTGGCGGGCGGTTGAAATAGCCATTACTCCAACAAGGCTAATCATAATTCCAATAATTGCTCCGGGCGTTAATGGATCTCCAAGAATTATCAGTCCAAATACGGCTGTTTGGGCTGTTTCTGTTTTGGAATAAGCCGTGCCGACAGCAAAATTCCGGAATGAAAATAAATATACCAACAAGGCCGTTGCTATTATCTGCGTAGCACCGCCTATTATGCCAAAGCCAATAAAATTAGCATTGGGTTCAGGCAAAGGCAGTTCAAATACTTGATTGAGAATAACTAAATAAAGTAGTGCAAACGGAATGGCATAGAAAAATCGAACATATGTGGCGCCGGCTGTACTTAATCTTGACTTAAGGTGCTTTTGTAATGCAGATCTCAGGTTTTGTGAAAATGCCGCCAAGATAGTTATCGGTATCCAAAGTTCAACCATATTTATACCTCAGTTTTGACATCATTAAGTCGGAAAAGTTTTAAGGAGATCAATTAGAAATAGGAAAAGTCACCATCATTACGCGCTGCGTCTGACCTTGCAATCTGAGCGTTTTAAAACATCGGGCTGTAATTCTATTCCGAGACCATTTCCGCTGGGAGCACTGATCCGACCATTTTTGACAGGAGGAAGGTTAGTCATCAATTCACCATACCACCCGTAATAAAACGCTCTCACTATTTCCTGGATTTCACAATTTCTAGAAGCAAGTGCTAAGTGTGTCGAAGCTGTCAATGCAACAGGGCCTGTGCAATCATGAAAAGCGACAGGAACATGCCACGCCTCTGCCATCCCGGCTACTTTTTTCGCCTCAGTTAGTCCACCGCACCAGGCTATATCCATAATTATCAGACTGAGTGAGTCTAACTCGAGTAAGTATCTAAAATCGGCAACCCCGCCTCGGGTTTCACCAACAGCAATGGGAGCTCTGGTTGACCGAGCTACCTGATTAAGAGAGCCTAGGTGGTCCATAAATACAGGATCTTCCACCCAATAGGGATTAAACTGTTCAAGAGCACGAGAAATTTTTACAGCATTTGGCCGATCCCAGAGGGCGTGTAGCTCAGCCATTATATCTATTTTATCGCCCACCGATTGTCGAATTTTAGCAAAAGGTTCCAGAGCTTTATTAAGATCATAGTTTGATATGTGATGCCCGTTTGACTGTTCTGCTGCATAATCAAACGGCCAAATTTTCATTCCATCAATTCCCATCTCGAGAAGTGAATGCGCCAAATCATCTGCTGTATTTAAAAATGCTTCTAAGTCTTCGTAAGGGCCTTCCTCAGCGTTTAGACCAAAATTATTAGTACCTTGACCTGAGCTCTTTCGGACATATCGATAGCCGGCACAAGTGTTATAAACGCGAACATCGTCCCTTACAGCCCCACCTAATAGTTGATGAATTGATTGATTGGTTGCTTTGCCCCAAATATCCCAAAGGGCGATGTCGATCGCCGATCTCCCCCTTTGTTCGGCGCTAGAACCTGTAAATCCTACATAGCCAATCAACTTTCCATGGTGCCGCCCAATTAGCATTGGATCTTGACCTAATAGAATAGGAGCAATTGTCTCGTGGATGTGTGCTTCGACGGCGCCAGGGCCAAAAAATGTTTCGCCTAGCCCCACTAGCCCCTCATCTGTCATCACATGAACCCATAAAAGGTTCGGGAACTCTTCAATTCGGATAGTTTCTATTGCATTAATTTTCATGAAATAGCTTTCTAAGAAAAGAATATCTAAGATTTAAGACTGCCCTAGATTATGGCTTTTGCGCTAGTGCCTCTTTTAAACCATCGACTGCTTGCTGTAGTGCGTCAGATATTGCTGCTTCCCACTTCTTAGGGGCACTCGTATTTCCACCTTCTGGGAATATCACTGCTCTGGAAGAATTTATAATACCTCCCTCATATCCTGCGGGCCCTTTAACAAATGTTCTTACCGCGTCATTTGCCCCACCTCCCTGAGCTCCATAGCCGGGAATTAGGAAAGGTGTATTGGGTAATAAATTTCTTAAACTCTCACCTTGGGCGGGATAAGTAGCCCCTACGACGATACCTAAAGAGGACCAGCCCGTTCTTGGTGCTTTGAAGTCTTGGGAAAGAGGGGCTAATTTCTCTGCAATCCTTTCATATAGTGTCCTTTCACCTACAAGCATATCTTGGAAATCCCCAGAGCCAGGGTTACTTGTTTTCACTAATATAAAAACTCCAGAACCGCTAACTTTGGCTGATTGTAAGTAAGGTTCAAGTGTATCAATTCCCAAAAATGGACTAACGGTTAGTGCATCCGATTTCAATGGGGCATCTGCTGTAAGAAAAGATTGAGCATAGGCCGTTGCTGTTGAGCCAATATCACCCCTCTTGGCATCCATTAATACCAAAAGCCCTCTTTGACGTGCGTAACAAATAATTTCTTCAAGTAGCTGTATTCCCCGCCATCCCATGCGCTCAAAAAAAGCGGATTGAGGTTTGATTATGGCAATTTTATTTTCTAATAAATCGATTAAGGACATAAGAAATTTTTTTGTTGCTTGCGCAGTTCTTGGATCGTTTGGTGTCATTGGACCGTCACAGAATAATGGAGGAATTTTTTCGAGATAGGGATCAAGCCCCACACACAATGGGTTACCAACTTCACGGATTTTCTCGATGAGTTTGTCTCCAAAAAACCTCATATTTTCCTCTGTAGTTGACAAATTAGCATTCCTTATCTGAGACCTTAAATACCCTTGAAGGATTTAACATATTATATCGATATTACACTAAATTTATCTCAATAATGTGGATTAATTATTAGCAACTGGTCTTTCATAGTATATAAATTTAAACTCGATTAAACCGTAGGAGTTTAAATATGCCATTGCTTGGTTCAGAGGATCCGGCACCGTTCAATGTATTTAATAATGGAGGTGCGTCAGATATACTGTTCACATCGGATCATAATGGCCTGGCGATTCCAAGTAAGCTTAAAAATCTTGGTGTTCCATCAAATGAACTAAGAAGGCATGTTGCCTACGATATTGGTATAGATGCGGTAGCTCATGCCTTGGCAAAACGCTTTGACGCTCCACTGATCGTATCGAACTATTCACGTTTGGTGATAGACTGTAATAGGCATCCAGGTTCCACTGGATCAGTTCCTTCTATTTCCGATAACACAATTATCTCAGGAAATGAGCATATTTCTGCCGACAGTATTAAGGCTAGGGAAAAAGAAATTTTTCATGAATATCATTCATCTATAAGCCGCCAAATTGACGTTATGCAACAAAATGATAAGCACCCCATTTTAATCTCTCTTCACAGCTTTACTCCTGTTATTAATGGTCAGTTTCGGCCGTGGGAGATAGGTGTTTTATGGAAAGACGATCAACGCTTAGCTCGACCATTGATTAATAGATTGAGATATAACAAATGCCTGACTATTGGCGATAATGAACCATACTCCGGTAGTGAACCGGCCGGTTATACGGTGGATTATCATGTGGAGCCATCAAACTTCTTATCTGCTGCT
>CAXYEO010000004.1:0-36035 GCA_964276085.1 uncultured Thalassobaculaceae bacterium
CATTGATAATGGCAGAGAAAAAATGCTCCTCCTTGAAAAAAACCGTAAACTCATCGAACTTAATTTAGGGGCAGAACTAGATGGTTGGGTTCTAAAAAAAATCGACGATAGTTCAGTGGTATTTTCAGATGGAAAAACTGAAATAGATCTTCTGAAAACAAATCAAGATGCTAAAAAACAAACAAAATCAAGAAACACAAAGTGGTCACCAAAAGGTGGACAAGATAAATGATTACTAAAATAGTTAAAATAGGAAGCATTTTAGTTTTTGCGCTTACCGCCTGCAAGACAGTACCGGAGCATAAAAAGTTAGGTCCCGTTCAGACTTCTTTAGTGCCCTCTGTTCAAGCTCCCCAGGGCTCAAAGGAAGCACTGATCAGGTTGAACTCAGAAGTTGCCTCGAAGACTACTTCACAAGCTAAAATGATCAATGAGGTTTATGCTCCGATTGCAAAAAAAGCAGTTTCTTCATCATCAGAACAGTCGCAGAAGTATATAGTTGAAGGAAATTTATCAGTAAAATTAAACAAGGTTGATATTAAACAAGCCATTAAAATAATTCTTGGTGACATCCTCAAACTTAACTACGTACTTCATCCAAATGTTCAGGGGTTAGTTACATTAAGAACAGTCCGGCCAATAACAAAAAAACAGATGCTTGGGCTGTTAGATGCACTTCTTGATGCACACGGCTTAATGGCTGTTCACGGAGACGGAATAGTTCAAGTTGTTCCATCCAGAACTAAAATAAATACGAAAGTTTTAAATTTGATCGAACAAAACCAGGAAGGATTTGGGGTTGAGGTTATTCCATTAAAGAATATTCCAACGTTGCAGATGCTAAAATTATTAGCTCCCGCAGCCGAAAAAAATGAAGCGATGGACTTACCTGGCATAAACAACCTTTTGCTGCTATCAGGAATACGAACGCAACGGACAACGATAAAGAAATTGATTGCGCTGCTTGATGTAGATGCCATGGCATCGCAGCATGTCGCAATAATTAGCCTTCGAAACACAGAACCATCAATAATGATTTCTGAACTTGAGGAAATCTTGAGCCCAAGAGGTGATAGCCTCATTCGATTTACGCCGATCAACCGACTTAATGCTCTGATGGCGATAGCACCGAACGAAAAACTCATAAAAACCGTCAATCTTTGGATCACACGGTTAGATAAAACACGAGATGCGGATGAAAGGCGGCTCTTTGTATATTTTGTAAAACACAGCGAGGCATCTGCTCTTACTGAAACGCTGAAAGGAGCCTTCGCTTCTTCAGGACAGGGAACCAGAAAGATTTCTCAAAATAACAATGATGCAGACACAGAAAACAAACAGCCAGTTGCCCGTACAATATTACACCCAAACTTCAATTCGGACCCGGCCAGTAATTCCATTTTGGTTTGGGCAACTGGGCGCGAATATGAACTAATATCTGAAGTATTAAACAAATTAGATATACCCCCCCTTCAAGTATTAATAGAAGGAACTGTATTAGAAGTTACTTTACAAAATAATCTGAGATATGGATTAAAATATCTAATAGAGTCGGGTAATTTCCAATCGCTGTTTACACAAAGTAATGCAGCAATTGCTTCTACTATATTACCAGGATTTGGCGTCACATTTGGAGGCCAAAACACGACAAAGGTGGTTATCGATGCACTTTCTGAAATAACAGACGTACGTGTCGTGTCTTCACCTCAACTTCTCGTTATGGATGGCGGCACGGCCCGTTTACATGTTGGAGATCAAGTCCCTATCATAACAAGAACGTCATCTACAACTGCCACCGACGATAACAGAATTACCAATGAGATAGAATATCGGGACACAGGAGTCACCCTTGATATAACACCAAAAGTTAAATCGAGTGGGACCGTGACTTTAAATATATCTCAAACAGTTAGCGATGTCGTGAGAACGAGCAGTTCGGAAATCAATTCACCCACAATCCAGCAAAGACAAGTGACAAGTACAACGAGCCTTCAAAGTGGCACCACTGCTTTACTAGCCGGGTTAATACGGGAGGTGGAAACAGACATTAAGTCAGGTATTCCATTGCTGCATAGGCTACCTTTCCTCGGACATTTTTTTGGGACTACCGGGGAACAAAAACAACGGACAGAACTCGTGGTTCTGATTTCGCCAAAAGTCATGAAGAACGCGAGTGAATCGGAAAAAGTAACACAGGATATTCTGCGTAAATATAAGGGATTATTGACCCCTAACCCAACACTCAAAACTAATGAATAAATCCCGCCCAATAAGGTTTCTTAATTCGTTAAAAACAAGGGTCAGCATTTCGGTTATCTTGAGCTCCTGGATATTTACCCCACCAGGGCTAACAGAGACGGTTAATAATTCCTTTTTATTCCAACAAATAGGGAAGTTAACAACAACAAAAGAAGAGATCCTTCTCCAGGGAGCCTCTGGCGTAAGAATGTTCTATGACCCGATTAAAGATATAGCGGGTTCAGTAACAGGAAGCTCTTACACAGATGCAGATAGATCCTGGGTAGAATCGGGATTAATCGTGTATGACATATATCGACAATTAGGCGGCGAAAAGCTCAGTCAGCCAATTTTTTTCCAAATAAAAAATAATCTATTTTTTGTCTCTGGATCGAATTTAAAATCTGGTTGGCATTCTACCAAGGACGAGGCACTCATCAATTTCTTCTTTTCCTTAATTAACCGGAGCAAGGTTATTTCCTCATTAATTTCAAAAGTTAGTTCTCTTGATGAACTTGGAAGTACATCTCTCAAGATTGAGCGTGTCTTATCACAAGTAATTGGCGATCAGTCCCTATCACCCACACTAGCCGGCGGCGAAAGCCTGAAGCTAAATTTTTCTAAATCAGAAATCGTAATCACTGGGCCGGATTTAAACGTAAAACATTCTGCCACAATCGAAAAAGGCGTCACTGCGACGATTTCTCGCAACGGTAACGCTGATCCCGGAACACAATCGGTTTTTGGTTTTTCAAGTAATCAAAAATTCCGACCCCAAAGCCACCAAGAGGTGATTTTAACCGATAGTTCACAAGACAATGTATATTTAACCTCACCTGGTCCCACCCCGTTTGAAGAAAAAAAGCTGTCTAATAATATGGTAGATAGGATTATCACGAGTGGAGAAATAAAGCGTTATGGACTGAAACTTAACAACAGTGCAAACGTTAAAATATCTTCTATAGGACCAGCTGACGTCGTCGCCACAATTGTTGAAAAACAAACAGGGGCGATAATTAACAGAGACGACGACAGCGGTGAGGGTTATAACTTTTCAATAAGTCAAACTCTGAAAGCCGGCGCCTACATTATTGAGGTTAAACATTGCTGCGCCGGCACCGGTGCATTTGGTTTAAAATTACACACGGATACTGTAAACTAGCGTCCTACTGGATTGGCTTTATTGCCCCAACCGCTGTCTTAAAAGCGGCATAGTCCCAGTCATCGTATTTTGCAAGCGCCAAAAATGCCCTATCCACAGCCTTTTTTGCTGATTTGGTTGCTGCTTTCATCCCCATCCTATCAGCAGTTGAGAGCACAGCACTAATACCCATTATTGCTTGCTCAGCCCCCACATAATCAGAAAACTCTGCTTTATTTGCTCTATCAACCAACCCATCAAGCAATTTGGATACATCCTTCTTTCCAAATTTGTGGCTAGAAAATAAAGCAACCAACTCCGAAGACGTCTTCTTCAAAGTTCTTGCAGCAGCGAAGTACTTAGCTTCATTTTCAGTAGTAGACCTATGTAAAATTTTTGTTTGCTGAACGAGCAAGGCACCTTTTCTTGGGTCGATATTTGACACGATTATCTGCAGCATAAGTAAGTTGGAATCATCAAATCTAACAACACCAGGCCCCAGACCTGTTCCCGGCCTTGATTGCCATTTTTGCTCCATAAGCGAATGGTGGCAGGCTTGACAGTCATAAAGAACTAATTCTGGAAAGATTCCATCCTTATTTCTTTTGGGGTCTAGAAGAGCGTCCAGTCTGCGTTCCATCGCAATCGCTTGTCCTATCGCCCAGGTTTGTATTCCGTTAGCTACTATTTTACGTTTACGGTAATCATTATCTATCTTGTAGTGGGCTGGCTGTATGGCTGTAAAAGTATCTAATTCAAAACTCATTCTCGGATGCCCAGCGCCCATAATTCTGTGGGTCACAAACTTAGTTTCATCCCCAAAGTGGCAGGAGATGCATAATTCTGCGCGCTTTACAGGATCCTCAGTAGGGTAAAGCCCCGCTTTAACATTATCTTCATGGGTTCCAATGCCAGACACATGCAACCCAAGCCAACGCTGCCCCCCTCCATGGCAGGCCTCACAGCCCACACCATCCGAGATCTGAAATACTCGACCCCGTTTATTTTTTGGAACGTTATCCGCATGACAATCGAGACAAATCTTTGCTTCATGAGCCTTCCCAATACCCAAATTTGCAGCTATTTTTTTGGAGGTCTTGTTCATTAAAACAGAATAGGCTTTAGAATGAGGGTCATATTGTTCCCATGTCATGTATTCGTTTTGTAATACGGTTGAACCAGCCCAAGGGGTTGTGGCGCCATGACATGTGCTACCAGCGCAGGATGTTACCCCAAGATGAATGTCATCTGCATTTTGTGGCAATACAGTTTGACCTATGCCCACCCTAATTAGGAAAATTTCAAAAACCACGATCATCAAGATCGCTGACATAAGTTTTCCCGCATTCATACGCATACCCATTACCCCCCTATACCAACTCTATTATTTTTTTCTACTGATTACTAGTGGTATGTCCCATCGCTTGCAATTGTATAAAAGCTCGTCTTATTTGTGGGTCTTTTGGCAAGATTTCTGCCGCCGCAATATAAGATGATACCGCCTCGCTCAACCGACCCGCTTTTGTATAAAGCTCCCCAAGTCGTTTAAACGCAAGACCATCTCTTGGGTTGTTTTTCAAATAAGCCGTTAGCTCCTTTATCAACTCCTCTACTTCTTTTTCTTGCGATGGAAAATCCTCAGGTTTTATTGTCTTACTTGCCTTCACATTTTCTTCTAAAGTGAGTTGAAACCCCAAGAAAGGAAAAGCTATCAACATTGCAAGACACGCAAAAACGATGAGATATAATTTTATCGAGATATTGAACGCCCTACCCTGATATGCTGCGATTGATCTTTAACATTTTTACAACAAACTTAACCAATTTCGAACGGAAATGTCCAAGATAAAAATGGAATACTTGCACCATGCCTTTATTTTTCTGATCTGTGTCAGCCCAGTCCCAGGAACTGCCGTTGCAGCATTGATAATTCACGTTGCAAGAAAAGACACCCGGGTATCGCAAAGTCTTAGGCAATGTAATGTCTGTCATCACCGATTTCTTTTTAGAGAATTAATACCACTGTTTGGCTACATTTTAATGAGGGGCAAATGCAAGTCTTGTCATAATTTACGGACGCCAATTTACTGTCTCTCTGAGTCCGCTAGTCTGTTAGCATGTATTAGCATGTTTTACCTGCTTCAAAATCCTAGTTTACTACAGGTGATTTCATTATTTTTAATAGCCTTATTTTTAATCGGGTTATCCATCTTCGATATAACTCTCAAGAGATTACCCGACATAGCAACAATACCATTTCTTTTATTGGGTTTCAGCCAATCTTATCTCTTAAATTATATTGATTTTTTAGATAGCGTATTGGGGGTAATTGCTGGAGGCGCTTTGAGTTCCATCGTATCCGTAGCATACACTAGCCTGAGAGGAAGGGTTGGTTTAGGCTGGGGAGATGTTAAACTAATCGCTGCATTTGGCGCTTGGGTAGGCTGGCAAGCCCTTCCTTTGTTTGTTTTATGGGCCTCGGTATTTGGCATTTTAGTCATCTTGTTTAGATCGATAACAATTGGGCAGTTCAATATTAATGAACAGATACCGTTCGGACCCTTTTTATGTGCGTCAGGTTGGCTGATATGGCTAAAAATTATTAACTAACAATATACAAACGAAAGATTAAAAAAATTAATTTTTTTTCTAAAGAGTTTTGACACTGCCGAAAGGAAGGCTTACAAAGTTAATTGGGAATACTTCCTGATACTGTAATCAGAGATTAGGTAAAAAAAGGGTCAATTAGTTGATATTGTTGGTGTATAATGGCTGAACATTATGACATAGCGATAGTTGGGTCTGGTCCATCTGGCCTGAGTGCGGGAGCGCGGGCTGCACAAAAAGGTATCAACCATATTTTACTTGAAACCTCAGACCATGCCTCAGATACTATCTATAAATTCCAAAAAAAGAAGTTTGTTATGTCCACACCGGACGTGATGCCTCTTAGAAGCGATGTAAGCTTCGGAGCGGGGGTGCGTGAAGATATTCTAGAAACCTGGGATCAAGAAATCGATTCGCAAAAAATTAACATAAGCTACAAAAGTGAGGTGACAGCCATCAGTGGTGAAAAAGATAATTTCACACTGACATTAAAAAATGGGCAAGTCATTACTGCTAACCATGTCGTACTCTCAATTGGAATGCAGGGTAATATTCGTAAGCTTGATGTCGACGGTGATGATTGGGAAGGAGTTCAATATCAACTCGATGATCCGGAAGAGTATGAAGACGAGCAAATTATTGTTGTTGGAGCAGGCGACGCAGCGATAGAAAATGCTGTGGCGCTAGCAGCCCAAAATAAAGTTGCAATAGTAAACCGGAAAGGTGAATTTGCTCGGGTCAAATCTGGCAATTTAACTTTAATAACCGAATCAATAGAAAGTGGTCTATTAGAGTGCTACTTCAATGCAAGTACATCAAGGGTATCGCCTGGCGAAATCGTACTGAAAGTACCAGAGGGCGAAACAGTTGTGCCATGCGACAGGATAATCGCACGACTTGGTGCAATGGCGCCTCGGGGGTTCGTTGAAGGCTGTGGAATTAAATTCACTAGTGACGATCGTAGTGCACTGCCTCAGTTGTCAGGAAAGTATGAAAGTTCTGTGCCTGGTTTATACGTGGTAGGAGCACTCGCAGGCTACCCACTGATTAAACTGGCGATGAACCAAGGGTATGAAGTAGTAGAAACTATATCTGGGAACGATATAGCGCCGGCCGATGAGCCTCTTTTAGAGGAAAAGTTTGCAAGCCTAGAAGGCAGAGCCGTAAACGAAGTGCTGCAAACGATACAGGATAATGTGCCTCTACTTTCGCACATGTCTGCACTTCAGTTTAGAGAATTCATGATAGACAGCACAATACATCGCGTAAAAGCAGATGATGTGGTTTTTTTGAGAAATGACTATACAAACAGTGTTTATTCTATCGTTGAGGGAAGCGTAAGCGCTCTTATTAACCCCGATGACCCAAGCGAGAGAGTAAAATTAAAGAAGGGCTCATTCTTTGGTGAGATGGGTCTGATTGCTGGACGTCGCCGAACAGCTACGATCATGGCAAATGTTGATAGCATACTGGTAGAAACACCCAGGCGTGCAATGTTGCGGTTAATAAATTCCGTGCCAGGGGCTAAGAAAGTATTAGACACAGCTGCCATATACCGACAGATACAAACACACCTAACGCCTACTATTGAAAAAGAACTTCTCAAGGAGATTGTTGACACGGCGCAAATTGAAAGTTTGTCGGCAGGAGATGTCTTAATAAAACAGGGTGATGATGCTGACCAGGTATTTTTAATTAGATCAGGGTCTTTCACAGTATCAAGTCTGATAGGGGGCCGCGATGTTGTGTTGTCTTATATCCCATCTGGTAACTATATTGGCGAAATGGCACTTTTAAATGAGGCGCCGAGATCGGCAACAGTGAAGGCGACCGTAGCATCAGAAGTTATAAAAATTGATGCTGTGGCCTTCAGAGAATTGCTAGCTAATGAGCCTAGCCTTCGACGTGAGATAGAAAATAAATTCCAAGACCGTATGGTTGAGAATATGCAAACTGAAGAGCGTCCTGAAGCAGGTGATGTGATCGATTTCTTAGTTGGCCAAGGAATAGGCGAAGCGTCAGACGTGTTATTGATCGATGAGTCATTGTGTGTGCGTTGCGATAATTGTGAGAAGGCCTGTGCTGAAACTCATGGGGGTATATCGCGATTAAATCGGGAGGCCGGTCCAACCTTTGACACACTTCACGTACCTACTTCTTGCCGGCATTGTGAACACCCACACTGCATGTCAGATTGTCCTGCAGATGCAATTCATCGCGCTCCAGACGGAGAAGTTTTTATCGATGATACATGTATTGGCTGCGGAAATTGCGCAGGAAACTGTCCCTATGGCGTCATACAATTGGCGTATCCTGCTAAAGAAAAACCCGGACTACTTTCTTGGTTATTATTTGGCGCGGGCCCAGGGCCGGGCCAGGATAAAAATCCAGGAGAAAAAGAGGCGGGTGCCCGTTCGGTGGCAGCAAAATGTGATATGTGTAAAGACATTGAAGGCGGTGCATCATGCGTGAGTGCATGTCCGACAGGGGCTGCTATTCGAGTTAAGCCAGAAGAATTTTTGTCTATCACAAACTTGGCCAAGGTAGGCTAAACAAAATGCATGATGGATTTTTAACATATGGCAAAATGAAATTCCTCAAGCTAGCAGCTATTCTTTGTGTGGTTGCTATTGTTGCTTATATATTTTACGAGCCGATAGACGAACATAACGGCGGTACCTGGCTCGGATACATACTGGGAACAATTGGAGCCTTATTAATATTTTGGTTGACCTGGTTAGGCATTAGAAAGCGGAGGTATGGGGCCAACTTTCGTTTAAGTGCCTGGGTTTCGGCACATGTATACCTAGGTTTGAGCTTAGTGGTTATCGCGACCCTTCACACTGGGTTTCAGTTTGGTTGGAACGTCCACACACTAGCATACGTTCTTATGATGATTGTGATAATAAGCGGGGGATTTGGCATTTATGCGTATAGTCGCTACCCCAAAGTTATGTCTGAGAACCGCCGAGGGTCATCTCTAGATGATCTATTGGCGCAAATTGGCGACATCGATAGGGAATGTCGGCAAATAGCAGGCCCTCTTCCCGATAATGTTAGCGCGCTAGTCGTGCAGTCCTGTGAACAGACCCAATTAGGGGGATCTATTTTAAGAATTATGAGCGGCAAGGATAGCCGTTGTGGTGCAACAGCAGCTTTTGAACAGCTGCGCACAGTGGTATCAGAAGTTGACCAACAATATTCACAAGCCACACGTAAATTGCTAATATTGATTGGTAAAAAATGTGGTCTCTTAACGACAATTCGGCGTGATATACAATTAAAAGCATTTATGGATATCTGGTTGCGTGTTCATATCCCCATGACAGTTGCTTTATTGATAGCACTTCTTATTCACATTTTTTCAGTCTTTTATTATTGGTGAGGCGGCAATAATGGAAGTATCAATCACCACACTTACACGTCGAAAAAATGGTAGCATTGGCCGCAAGGAAGACGTTAAGGCCTGCGAGACGCTCAGAATAGGTCGCGGTGCTGAAAATGAAATTTTTCTTTTGGATACGCGTGTTCCGTTACATTTGGCGACGCTCCATGACGGTGCTGATGGTCTGTTTATAGAAGCAACTGGCACCAACGATCTTCGCTTAAATGATTCGATTGTCCGAAAAGCTCATTTAAACGTTAGTGACGTTGTGGGAATTGGTCCCTATGATTTAACTATTGCCGAACCGGCTAGCGGGATCAATATTGCCGTTACGTTAGAGTTGGTGCAACCTGTTGGGGACGATGTCGAATCCCTATTATCAAGAAGCAATCTCACAACAAACAAAACTGGGCTAACAAAACGGTCCTCCTCATGGATATTTGCTTCGATAGTGCTGGTTATGTTCCTTGCGCTTCCTTTGCTTTCTGCGAACCCGCTACTCACAGAGTACTTTAACGGCGCATCATCTGAGCAAAAATCACAGTCAATGGCTAATCGTAACGAAAGTAACTTCGATGTGAGTTGGGAATCTGGCGAAGTTATGAACTCTCATAAATTCTTTGCAAATGACTGTGCTGCATGCCACACAAAACCATTCGTTATGGTTGAAGATGCAGCATGCACGGCTTGTCACAAAGAGCAGCATGGTCATATCGACAAGGTGAAGTTTCCAGCTGAGGAGTTAACTTCCACGCGGTGTGCAACCTGTCATACAGATCACCAGGGGCCCCATCCAGTTAGAGCCGCCAAACAAGAATTATGCTCCGATTGTCACAATGACCTGGATCAGAAGGTGGATAAAATGCATCTGGCTAATGTCTCTGATTTTGGATCAAATCATCCGCAGTTCAAACCGACTGTTCTGGCAGGATCCGGGCAAGGGGATAAAAAAACGTATAAGTCTCGACGACTCCCCCATTGAAGTTTCTAATCTCAAGTTTCCGCACAAAACCCATATGAATGCAGAAACGGATGCGCAATCCCGACAACTGGTAAAAACACGCAGCTAGAGTGCGCAAGCTGCCATGTTCCCAGATATCAGTGGGGCTCTATATTCAGCCAGTGAAAATGGAAGAACATTGCGGTGATTGCCATGTTCTAACCTTTGATAGCTATAGCAGCCGAAGAGAACTGTTTCGCACGGGAAACCCGAAACAGTATCATAGAGAGTTAACCGAGTTCTACTCCTCTCTGGCGCTCAAAGGCGGTGTGACGGATAAAACAGCACCTAAAGTTGTGCGACGGCGGCCCGGCACCCCCCTTGTTAAAGAGGAACGAAGAAGGCGGCTTTGCAGTGGGCCATGTCAAAAGCCGAAAAAGTCTTCTCGCTATCTCTTCTCTGCAAGCCAATGTGGCTCATGCCATGAAGTCATTAAAGATAAGAATAACGCTTCAGGGTACAGCGTTGAACCGGTAAAAGTTGCTCAAATTTGGCAACCTAAATCAGTGTTTAATCATGGAAAGCATAAAGATGTCAGCTGTGCAGAGTGTCACGCCGCAGATACTTCTATGAAAAGTTCAGACGTTCTATTACCAAAGATTGAGGGCTGTCAAACTTGTCATGGAGGAGAACAGGCGACTGATAAAATACCAAGTACGTGCATAAGCTGCCACGGCTTTCACCGTGACGATGTTGCCATTATGGTATCCGATCCTGGAAAAACAGTTCAATGATCAAAGGTAGAAATGTGAAGTTTTTTCGAATTCTCTTCGTTATCTCCCTAATATGCATAGGGTCGAGGGGCGTATTAGCCGAACCTTATGATTTGGCCGAACTTGGAGCCATTCTGCCCTCAATCATCGTTGATGCTGAAAACGTTTCTGTAAATTTAAAAGTGAACCTAGCGAACGATGAAGCGCTGCGAACCTTTGTTATGGCCCATACAGCAGCAGGATCAGTGTTACAAAGAAACAATTTAGGGTATTGGATACCATGGTCTGGGAAATTGAGTGATCTGGTGAATAATTTTAGCAGCCAGAAAGGTCAAGAGCTTTTTGTTAAGATTCTCAAGGAAGAGAATATGTCTAATGAACTGTTTCCAATACGAATCACAGTAGGTTATGAGACGTCCTCCAAATTCAAATTTGGCGTTTTTGAATTGATCAAGGAACAAAACTGATGCCCGGCTCAAATTGGTTATGGATCAATTGTTTTCGTAATAACTTCACCGCAATTTTTTTTGCTATATATCTGTTTTCTGGTTACTCAGCTGTCTCTAATGCACAAGAAAGCCTAAGTATAGGCGATGTAAAGCGGGTTATGTCTCAAGCCATTCAGGAGGCTCAAGCACAAGGTGTTGGTGCAGCAATAGCTGTGTCTGATCGAACTGGGAATATCCTCGCTGTGTATAATATGATTGGGGCAAACAGACAGTTCAACGCGACAGGTGTTGATTGCACAGTGGCACTCGGTAATATACCGGTGGGCTGTGTCGTTGTCACTTCTGATCCAAAACAACCTAATGGGGTTCCTGCAAAAGGCGGGTTGGAAAGAGTGGATGTCCCCGGGCCAGTTGCAGCAATTGCAAAAGCAATTACTGGGGCATATTTGTCATCACGAGGGAATGCGTTCACAACTCGGACTGCAGGCCAGATTATTCAAGAACATTTTAATCCCCGAGAACGATTTTCTCCCAGTGGGCCATTATTTGGGGTTCAATTTAGCCAATTACCCTGTTCTGATTTAGTTATTCACGAAAACAGTGCAGCGGTGACAGTGGGTCCCAAGCGCTCTCCCTTAGGTTTAGCTGCAGACCCTGGTGGAATTCCTCTTTACAAAGGCGGAGAACCAGTTGGTGCAATCGGCGTTATTTCGGATGGCTTGTATAGTATCGATCTAAATATTGGCGATTATGACAATGACAAAGATGAATTAATTGCTATGGCTGGAACTGTTGGTTTCGAGCCCCCATTTGATATTAAAGGGAATCGAATAACAGTTGAGGGTAAGACTTTTAGATATACAGACCGTAGAATTAGAGCACTAAAATCTAACCCTGCGAATGCTCTAGCCTACGATCAGATTGCCGGTGCAGTGGGTGGATTAACGCCAGTTGCCACATATTTTGACGGGACGATTAGACCTGGCACAATATTCGGAACTGCCGCTTCGGGTTACAGAGCCAACACCAATAACGATTACGGGGCTTTAAATGCCTTCGTTTTGGTCGATTCAAATAACCAGCCTCGATTTCCAGCTAGGGATGGCACAGAAGGTACCCCAGCGTCATTGACGGCAAACGAGGTAAAAACGATTATAAGAAATGCGCTAACAATCGCATTTAGAGCACGAGGCCAAATCAGGCGCCCATTGGGAAGCCATGCACAAGTAACAGTATCGATCGTAGATACCAACGGGTCTATTTTGGGTGTAGCTCGAACACCTGACGGTCCTGTTTTTGGAACAGATGTATCACTACAAAAGGCTAGAACCGCAGCATTTTTCTCAAATACAAATGCAGCCGCAGATCTCATTAGGGGTAACCTTGGTAATTACTGGTTAGCAGCAAAAGCTCTCTTGGGCCCAACGGCATTGAGTGATGGCATTGCCTTTGCCGACAGGTCTGGGGGCAATTTGTCACGCCCCCATATGCCGGATGGCGTAGATAATGCTCCACATGGTCCTTTTAGTAAACCGATTAGTGAATGGAGCCCTTTTAATGTTGGATTACAACTCGACCTTGTAGCAGCCAACATAGTCGCGCATCGTTCATTTTTATTGGGGCAATCAGCTACTGATACCCCTATAAACTGCACGCCTATTCCGATCAGGGCTCAAACATCAAAAAGTCCAATTGCAAACGGCATACAAATTTTTCCGGGCAGTGTACCCATATACCGAGACAATATACTTATTGGTGGTATTGGCGTATCCGGTGATGGAATTGATCAGGATGACATGATTTCTTTCCTCGGATTACACAATGCAGGGTTAGAACTCAGGACTGGCGTCGGTAATGCGCCGCGCTCAATTAGAGCTGATAATATTCAAACCACAGGCGGACGGCTTAGATATGTGAGTTGTCCCTTTCTTCCCTTTCTTGACTCTAACGAACAAACGCCATGCAACGGAAAATAATCAATAATAAGATAAAAGCCCAAAAGATTTTCGTGGGCGCATTGTTGGCGACACTGCTGTCGAGTTCGTGTCTTTGGGCAGACAACACTCAGCTCGCTCAAAACTTTGAACGGCAGCGTCCGGCAGCGTCAAAGAAAGTGCCCGAGGTACGGAACCCCCTACCTAACAGCATCAAAAATCGCGCGCCAAAAATCATAAAAGATCATTCGACAGGCTTTATACCAGTTCCAGACAGATGGCGGCTAATCGAAACAATAGGTGTTTTGGAGAGCCTTGCAGATCCGTATAATAGAAACCCAATAAAAGGAGATCGCCCCTTATTTGGGAAAGATTGGTTTATTAATCTGGCTGTTATATCAGATACCGTGTTCGAACCACGAAGCTTCCCTACTCCTATCGGAGTTCAAAGCACTCGGGATGAAAATGGTTTAGATTTGTTTGGTGGCGCCGATCAATTTATTTTCAATGAAAATTTAATTATAAGCTTATCGCTAATAAAAGGTGATACCGCCTTCAAACCTCCTGATTATGAATTTAGGCTAACGCCGATAATCAATTTTAACTATGCCGAAGTTGAAGAAGTTCGGGTTCTTAAAGCTGACCCAAGGCTAGGCACCGAACGAGCTGACAGACATTTTACTTTGGCAGAGGCATTTTTCGATTATCATATTCGAAATGTGTCGGATAGGTATGATTTTGATTCAGTAAGAATCGGAATTCAGCCCTTCTCATCAGATTTCCGTGGATTTTTATTCCAGGATAGCCAACTAGGGCTCCGTTTTTTTGGAGATCGTAGTAACAATATTTTTCAATATAATTTGGCTTGGTTTAGACGATTAGAAAAAGACTCTAATAGTGGCCTAAACCACATTCAACGCAAAATTAGAGACGACGATATTTTTATAGCAAATTTATATTGGCAGGATTTTCCAACCTTAGGTTTCCAGAGCCAGGTAACGGGTATTTATAACCGAAATAATGAAGCAGGAGATTTTTTCTTTAACGATAATGATTTTATAGAGCGGCCTGCGTCTTTTGGTAGTGAACGCGGGCGTAATTATGATGTTGGGTATCTAGGGTATAATGGGGACGGGCATTTTGGACGTCTTAACTTAACAACATCTTTTTACACAGCTCTTGGAAGTAATCGTGATAGCGCTTTCACCGATGAGACTGCTGATATTCAGGCTTTCTTTTTTGCAGCAGAACCTTCTATTGATTTTGATTGGGTTCGTTTAAGAGCTTCTATAGTTTACGCATCTGGTGACGATGACCCTTTTGATAGCAAAGAGCGTGGTTTTGATGCAATTTTCGAAAACCCACAAATCGCTGGATCTGACACAAATTACTGGATACGACAAGCCATACCACTAATCGGCGGCGGCGGCGTTGCTATGTCAGCACGAAACGCCATGTTACCAGCCCTAAGGACTTCCAAAGAGCACGGCCAATCCAACTTCAATAACCCAGGGTTTCGATTAATTGGAATTGGTGCTGACTTTGATATTCTTCCTGAGCTACGAGTTTCAACGAATATGAATTATATGGAATTTGATACCACGGCAGTACTGGAAGTTGCTAGAAATCAACAAGAAATATCGCCTGAAATAGGGCTAGACTTATCTGTCGCAGCGATATACCGACCATTCTTTTCTCAAAATGTCGTATTTCGCCTATCAGGGGCTGCCCTTCTACCAGGCGCCGGTTTTACCGATCTATATGGCGAACAAAACGAAAATGACGATTATTTCTATTCTATTCAGGGCAACCTCGTGCTTACTTATTAAGGGGTCGTAGTGACTTTATCTCGTTTATCAATTGTTGTTTTGAGTTTACTTCTTTTTGGGGCAGCCAATGCACATGCTGCTTCAGGAGAAAAACCAAGAGATATTAATTACGCTTTCACTCCAGCTGCCCCCAAATGGCAACCTAACTCAAGTATTACAGAAAAAAGTGCAGGTTGCATGAGTTGTCACGAAACAACCGACGAACCAAGTATGCATAAAACTGTAGGTGTGCCATTAGGTTGCACTGATTGCCACGGCGGAAATGCAAACAGTTTCAAACCGACGGGCGGCGCACCTTCACAAAACGCTTACAAAGAGGCGTTGGATAAAGCCCACGTCCAACCTCTTTACCCATCAGCTTGGAACTACCCTAGCAGTGCTAATCCAAAAAAAACTTACACCTTACTTAATCGAGAAAGCCCTGAATTCGTACGATTTATAAATCCAAGTGATTACAGAGTAGTTGAAGCCGGTTGTGGGGCATGCCATGCCGGCGCGATACAGGCTGCCAAGACAAGTATCATGTCTACTGGAGCGATGCTGTGGGGAGGCGCCTCATATAATAATGGAATTCTCCCCTTCAAACGATATATTCTTGGAGAAAACTACACACGTGACGGAACCGGCGCACTTGTTAAAAACCCAATCCCTGTAACCAAACAAATGAAAGCAGCGGGGATACTAGAGCAACTAGCTCCCCTCCCCGCATGGGAAGCCACACCACCCGGCGATGTTTTTCGTGTGTTTGAGCGTGGTGGGAGAAATATCGTTAACCTTTTCCCAGAAATTGGTTTACCAAATTCGGTTGGGCAGTTGCAAAGACTGGAAGAACCAGGTCGTCCAGATATAAAACAGTCCACCCGTGGTCCTGGTACCGGTCTGCGGATTTCTGTTCCCGTTATTAATATTACCAAGACTCGACTAAACGATCCAATTACTTGGTTTCTTGGCACCAACGATCAACCGGGAGATTATCGTTCCTCCGGCTGTGCATCATGCCATGTAGTATATGCGAACGACAGAGATCCCCGTCACTCAGGACCATATGCTAAATTTGGGCACACAGGAAAAACCCAGACCTCAGATCCCACGATTCCAAAAGATCAATCAGGACATCCATTACGCCACGAATTCACCAGTGCTATACCAACAAGCCAATGTATGATTTGCCACATGCATCAGCCTAACATCTTCGTAAATAGCTTCTTAGGCTACACTATGTGGGATTATGAGTCAGATGCCCCACATATGTGGCCTAAAGAGCAACAATACCCATCTGATGCCGAGATGCATCAAATCCTAGAACGAAACCCCGAAGATGCTGCGACAAGGGGATTGTGGGGTGATTTAGAATTTCTGAAAAATGTTACTGATCTTAACCCTGACTTAAAAAACACACAGTTTGCGGACTACCATGGGCACGGATGGAATTTCCGAGCGGTATTCAAAAAGGATGAAGCAGGTAATTTACTGGATAAAGTAGGGGAAATCGTCTCACACGATGACCCAGATAAATTCAAAAAAGCCGTACACATGTCTTCGATCCACCTAGACGTAGGAATGCACTGCGTAGATTGCCACTTTGAACAGGATACGCATGGTACAGGGCACCTATACGGAGAGGTTGCAGCGGCAATTGAGATCACATGTCAGGATTGCCATGGTACTGCCGACAAATATCCATCATTAAAGACCTCTGGCCCTGCTGCGCCTGAAGGAGGTAACGATCTGAGTGTTTTGAGGAACTCAGATGGCTCAAGGCGGTTTGAATGGAGAGATGGCTCATTGATCCAACGATCAGCACTTTGGCCAGAGTTGGAATGGGAAATGTCATTGGTGAAAGATACAACCAACCCAAATCACGCAAGTTATAATGCGAAAGCTGCTCGTGCAAAATTGATGAAAGCAGACCCCGACACAATGGCTTGGGGGCAGGACGTTCCAACTGATGATCGCGCCCATAAATCAGATGAGATGGAATGTTTCACCTGTCATTTATCATGGACTACTAGTTGTGCAGGGTGCCACCTGCCTATTCAGGCAAACTGGAAAACAGAGCGCCACCACTATGAAGGGGGTGAAACGAGAAACTTTGCTACTTATAATCCTCAAGTTGTAAGAGACCAGATGTTTCAGCTTGGCCGAAATGCGTCAGTAAAAGGGAATACTATTGCTCCAATTCGGTCTACATCTGCTCTGATTTTATCGTCGACAAACATAAACCGGGAAAAGCTCTATATCCAGCAGCCACCAATTGCTTCGAGTGGTTATTCAAGTCAAGCATTTGCCCCTCATTTTCCCCATACTGTGCGAAAAGAGGAAACTAAAACCTGCTCTGACTGTCATGTATCCGCAGCGAACGATAATAACGCTCGTATGGCTCAGTTGCTGCTCCATGGAACCAATTTTGTTAATTTTATTGGGTACAATGCATGGGTTGGCGGAACTGGAGGAGTTGAAGCTGTCCAGGTCACCGAATGGGATGAACCGCAAGCCGTAATCGGAAGTTATCTGCAACGGTATGCATATCCAGATTGGTATAAAGAGCATAAAGATAGGAATAATGAGCTATTCACCAGTCACAAGCATACTGCTGGAGGCTCTGTGAACTGTATACAACTGCGTGGTGAGTACTTATTCACGTCTAGCGGCGCCGGCGGTTTCAATGTTTATGATGTTGCCTCAATAGCGAACAAAGGGTTTAGCCAAAAAGCTATCACCGCGCCATTTTCACCTTTAGGACACGACACGAGAGTCGAGTCTAAAAATGCGACCTGTATGGCACTACCAACTAACCAGCCAATTCACCCTCCCCGTAACGAGGGAGACTTGATGCGAATTGAGAATGAAGAACAGCCATTCCATCCAATCTATAACTATGCACTGGTTACAGACGCCGAAGAAGGGCTTATATTAGTTGATGTCAATACACTCGCTGACGGGTTACCAAGAAATAACTTTTTAAAACGCGCCCTTACCTGGAATGATGGTAATGTATTGGATGGAGCGCGCCACATCACAATAGCAGGATACATTGTCTACATTACTACGCCAAATGCTCTTGTAATACTCGATTTGAACGACCCGTTGTCTCCTAAACTCGTTAATCAGATAAAAATGAAAGATCCTAGGGCCTCTGCCTTACAGTTCAGGTATTTATTTGTCACTGATCAGGATGGGCTTAAAATATTCGATGCGACTTCACCAAGTAATATTAGCTCTTTACCAGTGGCTTCGGTCGCACTGAATGACGCAAAGAAAGTTTATGTGGCCCGCACCTACGCGTATGTTGCAGCGGGTAAAGATGGTTTAGCAATTATAAATGTTAAAAATCCAGAAAAACCAGCCTTGTATGAGATGTTTACCGCTAATGGAGAGCTTAATGATGCACAAGACGTTATTGTTGGCTCAACCAATGCTTCACTTTTTGCCTATGTTGCAGATGGTAACAACGGACTTAAAGTCATCCAATTAACGGCGCCAGATACACAACCTGGTTATTATGGCTTTAGTCCAGAACCTAAACCCCAACTGATATCGTGGTGGAAAACTGAATACCCAGCTCTGGCTTTGTCTAAAGGTCTTGATAGAGATCGCGGCGTTGATGAAACAGGAGGTCAAATTGCCGTATTTGGTCGACTAGGCTCTAGACCGTTCAGCCTCAAAGAAATGCAAAAACTTTATCTAAAAAATGCTAGCGAGCCATATCTTGTCGAAGATAATATTGATGGGATAGATAGCAAAACTTTATATGGAAAAGGAAGCCCAGCTCTGGTCCACAAAAATAAGATTGAAAAATAACTTCCGGACAAAACAGCGAAGTTATTGGCTGGTATCAGCTTCACTTCCCAATTTGTGAGAATAGAAACTCCTGATACTCACGTGTAGCAACAGAGTCTATTATTTTTCTATATCTAACAGCACCACCGTTGTAACCAAGAACCCGAGGCGCACTGCGACCTTCTACATTTCTATTAACTCCAGTCTGCCATGAAGCAATTTTACTAGATAGCAACCCCTCTGACGCCTTGCTAACGGTATTAATCCAATCGTCAACTGCGGCTGAATCTGGCTCCACACGATCAAATTCATTTTCCATCATAAAACTAATAAGGTCAGTTTGCCATTCGACAACCTCTTCAATATTTCTTGGAATATTTCCCCTAGCTGTATGCGGACCAAGGATCATCAACATATTTGGGTATCCGTCTACCTGCATTCCAAATAAGGTTCTAGGAAAAGTAGTCCATTCCTCTTTTAAACAACGACCCTCCTTGCCTTTAATATCTATTCGGTCGTAAGGGCCGGTTACACCATCAAACCCTGTCGCATATATCAGAAGGTCAAACTCGAATTCTCCCTCTGACGTTTTAATTCCATTTTCGTTAATGCATTCAATAGGTGTTTTGTTTATGTCAATCAGCGTTACATTTTCTTGATTGTAAACTTCGTAATATCCAGTTTCTAATGGCAAACGACGCGTGCCAAAACCATGATTTTTTGGGATCAGCAAATCAGCTATTTCTGGGTCATTTACGCGTTGTTTGATTTTTTTTGCGGCAAATTCACTCGCCAAGTCGTTTGCTTTCTGATTGGTTAAGATGTCTTTAAAATTCCCTATCCATATACCAAAGCCAGGTTCTAAGTACCGTTGCTCCCAAAATTCTTCACGTTCTTCCGGCGTGACCTCAAGCGCACTTCTTGGATCCGGGTCATGAATAAAACACGCAACTGTCTCCTTACAGCGCTTATAAATATCAGGAAAACTTGCTTTGATTTTCTTTTGTTCTTCATCGGTAATCTTACTGTTGTTTAGCGGTGCGGCCCAATTAGGTGTTCGCTGAAAAACTGTCAAACTTCCTACCTCTTTTGCGATAGTTTGAATAGTCTGAATGGCACATGCACCAGTACCAATAATACCAACTCGCTTCCCCGAAAAGTCGACTGGGTCATGAGGCCAACGTGCCGTGTGAAAAGCGTCACCCTTGAAAGTATCCCGTCCAGGTATATTGGGCAAAGTGAATGCTGAGAGAGGACCAAGGGCTGTTACCATTAAAACAGAAGTATATTCTTCTCCTGCCTCAGTTTTTATTATCCAACGATTTGAGGTTTCGTTGAAATGAGCCATTTCCACTCGATTGTTGAATTTAATATTTTTTCGCAGATCAAATTTATCTGCTACATAGTTCAGATACCTTAGCGTATCTGGCTGTGCCGCAAAATGCTCCGGCCAACTCCATTCCTGAAGTAACTCTTCCGAAAAAGAATATCCGTATGACCAGCTTTCCGAGTCAAATCGTGCTCCTGGATAGCGGTTCCAGTACCAGGTCCCCCCAACATCGCTTCCAGCTTCAAGCACTAGTACTCGAAGTTTCAATTTCAATAACTTATAAAGTTGGTAAAGACCTGCTACACCGGCACCAACTACGATCACATCAAAATCACACGTCTCGCGAATAGCTTTTTTATTAACCATCAATTTTCATACACCTAGAAATTTCTCAGTCACAATGAATAGTTATTAGTTCTCTTCACTTTATTTTCTCACAAACTTTCTGATATATCTATCTCACAAAGGGTTTAATCACTCTAATATCTTTGGGCTGATCTCAAAATCGCACACAGATGAAAATAGATACAATAAATATTGTCTTAATAAGTTGGAGCTTTTCAAATGTCATCCATAATAAAAGAGATTGAATTCTCAATACTTACAGCTCCTGATGAGAAGCGTCCACATTGGGTGAGCCTGTTCAAGGTACCAAGCGCTAATGAACTACTCGTTCGTATGAAAACCGACGATGGAGTAGAAGGATTTGGTCTCGCCACAAGTTATACCGATATAACGCCGCTGGTAAATGTCGTCAAAGGTGGTCTAAGTGATGAGATCTTAGGCATGGACGCGCTTTCACCAGAGCGATTGTACGAAAAATTATTTGGCCTAACTTTCTCAAGAAAAGCTGCCGAAAATAGTTGGGGAAGAGAAGCCTTAATCCGAATATCGTCGGCAGTGGATATCGCGTGTTGGGATATCGTTGGCAAAACGGCTAACTTGCCACTCTATCGCCTGTTTGGAGGTTATCGGAATAAGGTACCGTGTTATGTGACTTGTGCATATTACCGTGATGGAAAAGATAATGCTGAGCTCCGAGATGAAATACAAATGCTCGTCGAGCAGGGGCACAAAGGCTTTAAAGGAAAAGTTGGTGGGCTCTCCCTAAAAGAGGATATCGCTCGAATGGAAATCGTTCGCGAGATCATCGGGCCTGATAACGATCTAATGATAGATGTTAATAGGGCTTGGGATTTGAAAACCGCTATTGAAGGCGCACGTCTATTGGAACCATTAGAACCAGTCTGGTTAGAAGAACCCGTAAGTTGGATAGATGATCGGCGAGAATTGAAATTACTAGCACAACAAACGAATATTCCGCTTTCTGGCGGAGAAAGCGAGATAACAAGTTATGGCTGTCGAGCCATGATCGAAGAACAGGCCATCCAAATATTACAGTTTGACTGCACAATGTTTGGGGGATTCACGGAAGGGAGGAAGTTGGCCGCACTGTGTGAGTTAAACCATATTGATGTGGCTCCACACCATGATTGTTTTATACACGCACCATTAGTGGCAGGCACACCAGCTGGTCGTATAGTCGAGTCTTTCACAGATCCAGAAAGGGACCCTTTACAGGCAGAATTATACGAAAACCCACCTCATATCGCCGATGGCTGGTTAACCCTCAATGAAGAACCTGGATTAGGCCTTACACTTTCAGAATCAGCCATAACAAAATTTGCTACCCGCGTTTTATAAATTCCATTGTTATATTTTGGGTGTGTGAGTGTGCCAATCCGTAGTATTTTGATAAGCTGCGCCAAGATTACAAAGCCGCGCCTCAGAAAAAGGTCGTCCAATAAGTTGAAAGGCTATGGGTAAACCAGCTTTATTAAAACCGCACGGTACACTTAACGCTGGGAGTCCCAAATAGCTAACAGGGCGTGTGTTGCGGGATAGTTTTAATACTAAGCTGGGCATATCTTCTCCACCACCAACATCTAATTCTTCATACGATGGGGCGGTTACAGGCATAGTTGGAGTTAATAAGGCATCACAATCCTTTAATGCACTACCACAATACTCCCGCAAATACTTCTCCCGTAAAGTCATCGCCTCAAGATAACGGGTAGCAGGCTGGTAAAGACCAAATTCAATTCTTCTCTTCACCATGGGTCCGTAGTCATTTGGATATTTTCTCAACCATTTTCTATGTATTGTTGATGCTTCTGCCGCTAGAGCTGCTGCCCAAATGAGGTTGATGTGGTTGTGATCAGGAACATCGACAGGAATGAGGGTTAATCCAAGTTCCGCATATTGCTTTTTTACAACCTCCATCGCCATTTCAACTTCAGGATCCAAGTCATCATAGAAATACGTTCTGGGCACCCCTATTCGCAACCCTTTAACTGATTGACCACATGCCTTCTCATAATTATCGGTTACGCGCTCACTGGATGTTGGGTCCTTTTTGTCATAACCGGCAATCACATCCAATATCCTTGCAGAGTCGCGCACAGAACGTGTTAACGGGCCACTGCAATCAAAGGAAAATGAGAGGGGCATTAAACCATAACGACTAACACGGGTCTGAGTAGGCTTTAATCCCACTACTCCGGACATTGCAGACGGAATCCTGATCGATCCACCGGTGTCCGAACCCAAGGCACCATAAAAAATGCGAGCAGCTACACCAGCCCCAGAACCGCTTGAAGATCCGCCTGAGGCATGCGCTAAGTTCCAAGGATTGTGACAATCTCCATAATGAACGTTGTTGCCTATTGGTCCCACAGCAAATTCTGACATATTCAGTCCGCCTAGATAGATAGCATCTGCTTTTGCTAATCTGTCTAATGCCGTAGAAGTGCGATCTGCCTTAAATTTGGACCTTATTTTTGATCCACAGGTCGTTATCTTTCCTTCACGATAAAACATATCCTTATGAGCCAGAGGAACCCCTGCTAATGGGCCAACATATTCACTGTTTTTTATCTTATTATCAACAATTTCAGCCGCTTCTAATGCCTCATCAGCCTCTAATTGTATAAAAGCATTTATAGAAGACTGAAGTTCTTGTGCCCTTTTAATAGCTAACTGTGTAACTTCGACAGCCGATACTTCGTGTGTACCGATTAGATTAGAAACAGCGCATATATCAAGCTTAGAGAGTTCATCCATTACTCCTTTCCTCCTCGATCAGCTAACTCTTCCAATGCAGAATTGAAGTCAGATGGCTCGTCATCAAACTCAAAATCCTCTGAAACTTCTTCACCTGCAAGGTCCATTGGAATAAGCATATTAGCCAAAGTCGATGCTTCTTCATTAGATGGGGTGAAACGATGCCAAACGTTAGCTATAAGTTTTACGAAAGTTGAGTTGATTTCGCCCATTATATGACTCCTCTAACAATTTTAGTATTCACGACCTAAATAACGCAGATATGCAGCATCATCTAAAGAGATTTTGATAAACAGAGCCTGCATGGCTCAATAGTTTGTCATCTTGATGCCTCTTCCCAACTATTTGTAGACCTAATGGTAGTCCAGTTTTGTTATCCAATGCTATTGGTAAGGTGATAACTGGTGTGTGCAACCACGTCCACGCCATATTAAACGATGCACTTCCAGTTTCATGTAATCCTGGGGACGCTACGTTAGGGGCCGATGGGCAGATAACAAAATCAACCTCACACATAGATTCATCCAGGATTAGTCTGGATTTCTCCAGCGCTCGAATAGACAAAACATACTGAGAATAATCTATCTTAATACCATCGGCCATTCGCCCGTCCCTTAAAATAGGACTTAACTTGTCATAAAAGTATCTACGCTCGTGAGAAAGAGTGCGCGCAAATTCGTATCCAGATACATTCGTGCCTAGCTGCTCAAGATCGTTAAAAGCCCCTCCTCCATCAAATTTTTGAACTCGTGCCCCTGCTTTAGATAACAAACTCTCTACTTGGCTAATCATATCTATATTTGAACCGCATGTGCTATCCCAATATGGTTCTGCAACCATACCTATTTTGATGTTTTTCAAATTACCTATAGTTAGTGATGGGATAGAGTTATCTAGAACCGCCCTCCTTACCAGCACCAAATCTTCTAACTTCTTTGAGAAAAAACCTAGCGTGTCAAAACTTGGCGTATTAGCCAGCACCCCTGAAAGATTAAAATCTCCGTAAGTCGGTTTATATCCAATAACCCCGCAATATGCAGCCGGTCGTATAACAGACCCCGTAGTCTGAGTGCCTATTGCAATTGGCACCATGCCACTAGCGACCGCCGCGGCTGAACCGCTTGATGACCCGCCAGGAGTATTATTGATATTCCATGGATTAGCAGTCTTACCAGGTGCCCTGTGTGCGAATTCAGTACAAACTGTCTTTCCCAGTGGAATTGCATTTGCGGAGCGTAATCCTCCAACACAAGACGCGTCACGCGACGGTTGATTTGCCTGGTAAATGCTAGTCCCATATTCTGTCGGCATATCATGGGTGTCGATATTATCTTTTATTCCGAAAGGTATACCAAACAGAGGGCCGCCAGGGCTCTTTTTGTCTAGTTCAACTGCTTTATGATAAGCTCTCTCTTTATCCATGAAAGCCCAGGCACCTACTTTTTGCTCGTGTCGTTCAATATTAGCGATGCATTCCAACATTACCTCACTGGGTTTCATTTCTCTCGATAATATTGCTGTGGTTGCATCCGTTGCACTTAAACAAGTAGAGTTTTCCAAAGCATCTTTTTGCGTTAAGTCTAGAATCGTAGTTTCCACACGCCCCCCATTAGTTAATTTCTCATAAAATCCCAAAATAACGAAATATTATAACACATACAAATTTTTAGACTCACTCAGGGTTGTGATAATGACGTTTTGTGGGGTTAACTGATAGCCATAAATTTATTTGGGAAATTATAAATAACAAGGAAGGAACACCGATAATGAAGTCTTTATTGACCAAGATTGCGGCTGTCACCTTCGTTAGCATATTTGGGCTAACGTGGGGCACTGAGCAAAATTCAGCCAAGGCTGAAAGTCTCCAAAAAGTAACAATTAGGATATCTGCCGATATTCCGCCGCCGCCCATGCCGACCTCTGTCGCTATGGAATGGTTCAAAAAAAAGGTGGAATCGGAATTCCCTGATGGAAGTAAAGTGCGTATCTACTATGCCGGTGCGCTTTATAAAGATCCTGACGCGATGACAGCTATGAGCCAAGGCAATCTAGAAATGGGCTGGCTAGTAGCAGGCAAAACTGCTGCAACCGACATTTGGCTAAGTATTCCCGGACAACCAGGAGTTCTTACAACAGCCGGAGCGGTGCATGACCTGATAAATCAACCCACCGGAAAGATGTTACAAAAAAGATTAAAAGATAAACATAATATAGAAATGTTTGGCTTTTCAGATATTAGTTTTGCTCTTGGCATGGCGGGAAAACAACGTCTCTTGACACTAAAAACTATGAAGGACAAAAAAATACGGACCTTTGCAGCTGGTGTGAACCCCACCGTCTCATCATGGGGCGCATCTCCAGTGGTGATGTCTTTTGGTGACGTACCCAGTGCACTTGAGTCCGGCGTAATCGACGGTGTAATCACGTCTATCGGTGGTTGGAGAGCAATTACTGAGCAAACTCCATATTATACTGTTGCTGGCATCTCTACTGTTGCTTTCGATACATATTGGGTAGGTGCAAGCTCCAAATGGATGAGTAAATATAATAAGACTACACAAAATAAAATTCGTAGTCTGGTAAACGATACCATTGCATATCAAAATAAGCTTAATTGGTGTAATGATCAATTTGCTATCAACAAATATAAGACAAAAGATCCTTCTAAACCTGGAATTTATCAAGCTTCAGCTGCCGAAGCCGCCCCACTTCAAAAAGCAATTGGTACTAACGTGGCAGACTTTCTAAAGGGAAAACTTCCAGACGAAGCCGACGCTTGGGTGGACCGTTATCTTAAGGATGGAAAGGCCGCATCTGTTAAATTTGGTCCCGGTACTGATCCGGTATACAAGTTAGATTGTTCAAAGTATAAGGATCTCTTATCCAAAAAGAAAAAATAGTCATAAATTAGAAAATCAAGCTGAGCCTTTTAGGCTCAGCTTTTACTTCTAGGTTTTTACATGAACAGTTTATATAACTCCTGGCGATCATTTCAGGACAATTTTCTGCAGTATTTATCGGCTATCTTGCTGGTAGGTCTAACCTTGCTGGCACTTCTTGAGGTGGTGCGCCGCTATGTTTTTGGTGTTTCCTTTGAATGGCAGCAAGATCTCGTTACTTTTGGTATCCTGTCAGGAATTTTTCTTTTTTTTGGCATTACACAAACACGGAAAGCTCATCTTCGTGTTAGCGCATTACTTTTATTACTTAGTGATAAATGTGGACAACCGGGTCGCCTAATTGCCAGCTTTGCCCAGATATTTGGCCAATTACTAGCCGTATGGATATGTACATACATAGTTTGGACTAGTATTGATCATCTTTTCTACCTGATCGAAGAAGGTAGAAAAACAGAAAGCTTATATTTTTCGATGTGGCCCTTTTTTCTAACTTTTCTAGTCAGCATTAGTTTTCTGGGCATCAGTTTTCTTTTTCAGTTATGGCACGAAGCACGACTATTAATAGGCTTGCCTGGTATAACCAGCATGCAGGAAGAAGAAGAGGACTCGGGCCCAATACTATAAGTGAGTTCTTACCGAATTTAAAAAACTAATTAGTTTAGAGTGAAAAATGACAGCATTTCTTTTTAGTGTATTAGGCCTCTTAGGGTCCGGTGTGACGATAGGTATAGCGCTTTGTGCTGCTAGCATGGTCTTCATTATGTTAGACCCAATGTTAAATGTTGAGACGGTTGGTCTCAGCTTTTTTAATTTCCTTCAAAGCTACAGTCTTATGGCCGTACCCTTGTTTATATTTGCTGGGTTTCTTATGGAAAGAACCGGGATGGTTCGACAATTATTTCAATTCGCTGAGTCCCTAGTGAGTTGGATCAAAGGGGGGTTTGGCCTTGCTACTGTGACTACCTGTGTCATGTTCAGCGCTATATCCGGCTCCAGTGTTGCAGTCGCATCGGCAATGAGCTTGATTGCCATCCCTGAAATGCGAAAACGCAAATATCCAGATTGGTTGTCTGCAGGAATAGTTGCATCCGGTGGAGGCATTGGATTGCTAATACCGCCCAGTCTATCATTAATTATCTATGGTGTTGCAACCGAGACATCCATCGTTCGTCTCTTCATGGCAGGCGTAATTCCTGGACTTCTCCTAGCTCTTGGGATGTATATTATTATTATAATTGCAGCCTCACGCGTATCTACTTTGGTGCGAGGGAAATTTGATTTCAAGATAGTTATCTCGAGTACTTTGGCAGCAATCCCTGGCTTAGGTATGCCTGTCCTCGTTCTTGGTGGACTTTATGGTGGCCTTTTCACCCCGACAGAAGCTGCTGCAGCGGCTTGTGGTTATGCGCTAGCATACGGGTTCATCTCCAAGCGGGGCGAGTTCCTTAAGGAACTCCTTCCCGTTGCAGCCCGATCCATGAACCTCACTGCCGTGGTATTTTTCCTTGTAGGTAGTGTGGGTGTATTTCAATTTGTGGCAGCAAATATGGCTTGGCCTCAAGACTTGGCCGAACTGGTCATCGATATGAACCTAAAACCACTTCCTTTCCTGTTTAGCTACTTAGCGCTTTTAGTCGTACTAGGTATGTTTTTAGATGGTATTGCACTTATCTTGTTAACAGTTCCTGTTGTCTTTCCTGTATCAAATGCCCTCGGTATAGACCCTATCCATTTAGGAATAGTCGTAACAATGGGAGTGGAACTTAGTGTTATAACACCCCCAGTTGGTTTTAATCTTTACGCAGTGAGCGGTATAGCAAAAATACCTATTCAGACAGTTCTTCGAGGGGCTATGATTTTTTTCATCTCAGACCTCGTTGTAACTGTCCTTATTATTCTATTTCCAGAACTTTCAACCTGGTTACCGTCTGCACTATCCAAATCACCTTTTGGTTGAGTATCAAAATAAATAATTAAATAAGCAATCCATCGTGGCGATTGTCCATTTTTTTGAGTCATAGTCTGGAAGGCCTTAATGAAACCTTTTCTAACCACCGGCATTGGAAGTATGCCGCGACGTCCATGGTTATTTGAAAATCGCACCGGCTTAGATGGCAAACATGATCATTATGGAAAAGGTGGGAAATGGTCAGTTCCAGAACATAGACTAAAATCTGCACAGGACGACGCTACTCGAATTGCTATCCGGATACAGGAAAGAGCCGGTTTGGATATAATAAGTGATGGTGAACAAAGACGAACTAACTATGTAACGCATTTAACAAAGAATATGGTTGGCTTTGATTATACCGAGTTAAAACCGAAGGAAATGCGTGGAGGCCGGCGAACCCTATTAGCTGGCTCTTGTACTCAGCCTATTCAACATCAACAAACTATTGTGGCTGATGATTTAGTATTTTTGAAAAGTGAGACGGATAAGTCAATAAAGATGACCTTGCCTGGCCCTATGACCGTTGTTGATTCAACGAATAATAACTTTTATTCAACAGAAAAAGAGATGGCATTCGCGTGGGCACGCGCCATAAATAAAGAAGCAAAGGTACTTGATAAGTTGGGAGTGAATGTCATCCAATTTGATGAGCCTGCATTCAGTAGATACCCAGATAAAGTGGAGCAATGGGGAATAGATGCCCTCAATTTATGTGTGTCCGACCTAAACTGCTCTACAGCGGTTCATGTGTGCTACGGATACCCTCAACCGGGGCTTTTGAGACCAATCAACGACAGCTATGAAACAATAATAGCACTCCTTGAGCAATCTGATATCGATCAATTGGCACTTGAATTTCAAGGGGCTGATTTAGATCCACAGTTATTAAAAAACTGTCCCTCCAAAATAGTAATATTCGGTTGTGTCTTTAATAGTGACGAGGTCATGGAAAAACCTGACGACGTTGCTAAACGACTCTGTCAAGCTTCTGAATATAAAGATCCCATGCAAATCCAAGCTGCGCCCGATTGTGGTCTTGTAATGATGAATGATCAAACTGCTTACCAAAAGCTATCAATATTGGTTCAAGGCGCCGATATAGCTAGAACTTGTCTTGGATATCAAACTCAATCTCATTGAGATTTTCTGACAAATAAATGCAAATTCAAGTCAAACCACTATACTTTGGGATACCACGGTTTGAGTCAACGGGAACCAATATTTCCCATAATTTTTTAACAGTTTTCTAATGCTATGAACATGACTAGCGTACAAAAATTAGCGATCCTGATAACATTGACCGTTACTGTCGGAACCTTTGTTACGACGATCACGATAGCTAATGTTTCTCTCCCGCAACTGCAAGGGGCTTTTGCCGCAACCCAAGATCAAATCACCTGGATTATAACAGCAACTCTAGTTGCACAAGCCATTGCAACCCCCCTAAGCGGATGGTTGGATAACAGGTTTGGCCGGCGGAAAGTCTTACTTATATGTGCAACAAGCTTTACAAGTTTTTCAATCTTGTGCGGTTTAGCATCGACACTTGAAGAGTTAGTGATATGGAGATTCCTTCAAGGTTTATCGGGGGCACCACTCGTTCCCTTAAGCCAAGCAATATTAGTAACAATATACCCAAGACCACAGCACGGCCGAGTGTTAGTTTTCTGGATGTTTGGACCTATAATCGGAAGTATATTGGCGCCATTAATTGGAGGCTTTATATCGGAAGATTATAGTTGGCGTTGGGTCTTTATGTTATCTGTTCCCCCCGCTATCTTGTGTGTAGTTTCACTTTTCATTTTTATGAAAACCCCCAATATTAACCAACAGGAAAAGCAGCTTGACTGGCTCGGCTTCATCTCCCTTTCAATATGCGTAACAACCCTCCAATTAGTATTAGACCGCGGTCAATTATTAGATTGGTTTGGCTCTCCAATAATAATTCTTGGAACAGTATTAACAGGCGCAACACTCTATATTTTTGTGTCACATGTATGCACGTCAAATAATCCGTTTTTAAATCCAAAACTATTACGGGACAGAAATTATGCTGTCGGTACATTGTTAGGGTTTGCCTTTGGAATGCTTTATTTCACTACATTCGTTCTACAACCCACAATGTTACAAAGCCTTAGAGGTTACCCTGACTCCCTTATTGGTTTAATTCAAGCAACGAGAGGAATTGGCCTTTTAGCTGGTGCTATTTTTCTTCTTTTATTTCTTAAGAATTTTGATCCCCGTTTCAATATCTTTCTGGGTTTTCTGATTGAAGTAATAACTGGTTTTGGAATGTCACAATTTGATATAAATATGACCGTTGGTACAGTAACATGGTTCACCATACTGCAAGGATTTGGTCTTGGAATAATATGGTCTCCTCTTATGGTTTTGGCGTTAGCTACTCTTGATAACCGTTATGTTTCTGAGGGCGCTTCGGTATTTCATTTAATGCGGAATATCGGCTCTAGCGTGCATATTGCGGCGACCGCTACATTCGTAGTCCGTAGCAGTAAAGAAAACTATTCTGTTTTAATAGAATCCTTAAACCCCTTTAATGAAAGTTATACGTTTAAAGAAATTTCTGGGAACTGGTCAATATCCGGTACAGAAAATTTAACAACCATTTCCATAGAGATCAGCAGACAAGCGACAATGCTTGGTTATATTAACGCGTATTATTTATATGCACTGGCCGCTTTAGCAGTTATGCCAATGGCTTATTTCGCCAAGCGACCACGAGTAGAGTGACCTAATTTAACTATTAAAGCGTACTTTTTCAGATGCTGTTCTCTCGCCAACACTTTTAATATATTTGGGCGTCAAAAACATCTAGTAATTAGACATCACAATTAGGTTAATCTGGTGGTCTGCCTAGTGGTTTATAGCTTCAAATGTTCATTAGCTTTGCGTCTGCATATGATCTAAACATCGACAATTCATTTCCCGATTTCAATTTAGAAGTGACATGTAAGTGACAAGATAATAAGTTTTTTGTAGATATTAAAATCACGGATCTCAAAATAAAAAACTATCTATTCAAACCGAAAAAAAGCCGCCCGAAAGCGGCCTTTCTGTATTAGGTTTTTTATCTTGCCTAGAACTTAACTTTTAAGCCCATCACAAGATAAGTAGCACTTACTTCGTCTACTGTATTATCTAGATCAACATCTTTTGAGGTATACTCAGAATGACCAAGTGTACCAGCAAAGGTCACGCCTGGGCCCAATGCATATTTACCTGATAAATGAATAACATCTGATTCAGCCTGGTTGTTGATTGGAGCAACCCCACCGTTATCCCCATCTTTTTCACCATGGAAATATGCTAAGCTGATACCCCAGCCATCTTGTGCGTAAGCAACACCAGCATTGATACCTTCAGCATCTTTGTCGCCGTGGTCAGAGAAGTTGGCATAAGAAACACCACCGCTAAGACCGCCTAGACCCAATTTGATACCAAAGCTCATTGCTTCAGGCTCATTCTTGGAGTCTTCACCATCTGCTGTTGCTTCAGCTGTATCTGTTACAGTACCGTAACCACCAGAAATACCAACGCTCACATCACCCATTTTTTGCTTGAAGTTAGCACCAACCATTACATAGTCGGAGTTAACAGCATCGCGGTTTGGCAATGTGTTGCTATCTTGAGTGCCATCAGGCGCATAAGACAGACCGAGTTGAAAACCATTACCGTTTCCAACAAAACCAAAACGTGGTGTGAAGTAGGAAATTTTGGTTGAGTCATTTACTGCGTCTGGCTCAATATAGGTAGCGCCAAATGGAGCACGGTAAGAACTACCATTGTTGATTTTGTCGCCTGAAGCGTCAGTAATAGTTTTATTCCATGCTGTTACGTCACCGGAGTTAAGACCGATACCATAGTCAGATGGTGCATAATGCATTTTATACATCGCTGAGTTTTCATCACCAATGATAATCTGACCAAATCCACCATCGATATGCATGTATGCTTCATCAATCTGATCGCCATTTTGGCTGGCTTCCAACTGAACGTTAACGCCGACTGTGATGCCGTTGTCTAGTTTGGTCTTGCCTTTGAAATGGATTTCAGCATCAGATTTGATGTCAAACCCACCATAATCTTGACCGTCTACATCATCAGCACTCACATAGCCAAACCATTGCTCCATGTAACCACCAACGCTTAACTTCAATTTCTCCGCAGCAATTGCTGATGGAGCAGATACAATCATGCCAGCGGCAACGATTGCGGTCGATCCTAATAGAATTCTCTTCATATAATTTTCCTTTCTTGAATGCAAAAAAGCACTATTTCAATGTGTCTAAATTGACTAAAAAAATCGTCTCACGATAAAATTGTTTCAACGATTATATAAATGATGCATAAACATTCTGATTAAGTAATGCAACTGATTCTCACTAGCATTCTCATAAATTTCGAAATTGTTGCATATTTATCACAGAGATAGCAAACAAATTAGTATTAATTTTTTGTTAAAACTCTAATTTATTATTTATATTCAAGAAAATTTGTGAGGCACTGTAGGGATCCGACCTACGACCCGCTAATTAGGAGCCAGCTACTCTACCAACTAAGCTATGCGCCCTATAGCGGCAGCAAGAATAAAGAGGAAAAGGAGGCAAGTGAAATGACTACTTTTATGATTTCAAATTAAGTAGCTTCTATAAAGTTTTTAGGAAAAAACTAATGACACTGAAATCCTCTAATCTAATCCATTGCTATATCTATTAATTTTCAGATTACGATGAATATAGCAATTAATTATAAATCCTATAGCACTCATTGAAGCTAAAAGAGCTGTTCCACCATAAGAAATAAAGGGTAAGGGAACACCAACAATTGGAACAAGCCCCATGACCATTCCAATATTGATAAACACGTATAGAAATATTGTTGTAATCATGCCTAGTGTTAATAGGCGCCCAAATTGGCTTTGGATGAAAAAGCTGATAACATATCCGTATGCAATTATTACCATGAAAAGAATAATAACTGATAATCCACCCATCAGTCCAAATTCTTCAGCTAGCATCGTGAAAATAAAATCTGTTTGTTTTTCTGGAAGAAAATTCAAGCGGCTTTGGGAACCATTGAGAAATCCTTTACCAAATAAACCACCGGATCCCAGAGCTATTTTTGATTGAAATAAGTGGTAACCAGCACCAAGGGGATCTATCTCTGGATCTAAAAAGATTAAGATCCGACGTTTCTGGTAATCAAGCAAAAATTGCCACGCTATAGGAATTGAAGTAACGGCCATGACCAGTAATGTAACAAATTTCCAGATTCTTACGCCCGCCAGGAAAAATATGGCTCCTCCTCCTAATAGAATCATACCCGCCGTACCCAGGTCAGGTTGACGCATCACTAGGATTACTGGTCCTAAAACCATTAAAATTGGGATGAGTAAGTAGACTGGCTTAGCAACTTCTTCTACTGTGCGGCCATGAAAATATCGAGCCAACGCTATTACTAAAACTATCTTCATAAATTCAGAGGGTTGAAGTTTTATGAAATGCAAATCAATCCAACGTTGCGCCCCCATACCAATATCCCCTATGAACTCTACAGCTACAAGCAGGACCAGATTTAATGCATATAATAGATAAGCACTACGTAATAATAATCTTAAATTAATCAAAGCAATCACAATGATTAGTATCAAGCCAACAAGATATCTCTCAATGTGCTTCGTAGCCCAGGGAGCCATATTACCATTCGCAGCGGAATATAACATAGTCACGCCGATACCACACATAACGGTAACTAAAAGTAATAATCCAAAATTAAGTTGTTTAATTTTAGAACCTAAAGCTGAACTACGCTCTTCCTTCAAATCTGATCCCTTAATATTTAGCATATTTAAAACTCTATGAGCGGTTTTGGACTCAGAATCGCGATGGGTCTAGTCTCATTGTTTGTTCCAGAATATCCCGGGCGATTGGAGCTGCCATTGTACTGCCACCTCCCCCATGCTCCACCACGACAGCCGTTACATATCTCGGCGATTTCACCGGCGTGTAAGCAACAAACATCGCATGATCTCTCTCGTTCCATGGTCTATCTTCATTTTTAATTTTACCGGTTAATCTATCGTTTAATGATATACGCTTGACCTGAACTGATCCACTTTTCCCCCCAAAATTAAAATCTGAAGAGGGATTTGGAACCTTTCGTGCCGTGCCTCGACTTCCATTTGTTACTCTGTTCATTCCATCCATAACAATTTTTAGATGTCTAGGATTTAACTTTAAAGAAGGGCCAAATTGATCCATCTCTCCTTCAAATTTCAATAATTTAGGTTTAACCGCTCGTCCACCATTTATGAGACGTGCGGTCATAACTGCCATTTGTAATGGTGTACACAGAATGAAGCCTTGACCAATACTTGTAATTAAGGTCTCTCCTTGGTGCCAACTTTTTCCAAGAGTTGACCTTTTCCATTTTTCCGAAGGGACAAGACCTTTACTTTCTCCTGGAAGCTCAATATCTAATTTTTCGCCAAAACCAAATCTTCGTGCCATATTTCCTATGCGCTCTATGCCTAATTTCTTGGCCACTTCATATAAATAAACATCACAGCTTTGTTCAATCGCTCCCACCATATCAACCCACCCATGGCCATGTTGTTTCCAACAGTGAAATCGAGAACCTCCTAAATCAAGATATCCTGGGCAATGAACTCTTTTTTTCTCATGCCAAATTCCCGCCTCCAACGCGGCCAGACAAACAATCATTTTAAATGTTGATCCTGGAGAATATTGTCCTGCAATTGCTTTATTAGTCATTGGAGATCGGGGGTTAGCTAAAAGTCGTTCCCAATCCTTCGCAGTCAATCCGTCATTAAACTGATTTGGGTCAAAGCCAGGTGTAGATGTTATTGCCAAAACATCCCCATTAAACGCATCCATAACAACCGCAGCACCACTTTCTGGAATTGTAATTTGATTGAATTCATTAAAATTCACAAAACCAGTTGTAGGGTGTATTTCTGGGGGTATCCGTTGACCAGCCCTGACTGCAGCTATAACTCTTGGGTCATCAACAGCCATAGACAGAGAATTACCTTCAGAAAGGCGTTGATTAAGAAATGTTTGCAATCGCATATCTATCGTGAGCCTAACATCATTCCCTATTTTTCTACCCTCACTCGGTAAGCGCCTTACCACTCGGCCAAAAGCATTAACCTCCACCTGCTGCTGTGTTCCTACCCCTCGCATACTTTTATCGAATGCTTTCTCTATTCCACTTTTACCAACCCTAAAATCTGGAAGTTCCAATAAAGGATCGCCGACCTGTTCGTTGTGCGAAACTGCTGCAACGTATCCAGTTATATGGACTGCACTTTCTTTAAATGGATAAGACCTACTTCTCCCAACGTCTACACGGATGCCAGGCAGATACGGTGTGTTTATAGCAACAGACGAGATCTCTTCCCATGTTAAGTTATCCATAATTGAGATTGGCACAAAGCTTCGTTTTAACTTTATTTCACTTAAAACTCGTTTTAGGTTAGATCTATCTACCTCAATAATTTTTCCAAGTTTATCTAGAGTGTTTCCAATATTTTTAACTCGTTCAGGTATAATTTCTACCCTAAAATTATCCTTATTTAACGCTAAAAGAACACCCCGCCTATCGAGAATACG
>CAXYEO010000005.1:0-22544 GCA_964276085.1 uncultured Thalassobaculaceae bacterium
GTTCTCGGAGCGAGTTAAAGCCTGCATGGACTTCGGAGGATAACGACCGTGCAATTGCACGGTGTCTTGAGTTAGATGGCCAAAGACTATTATTTGGACTCATTTCTGCCATATATTCACAGATCGAAATACTCTCCCAAACAGTGACTTCTCCATGTTTCAATATTGGGACTTTGCCATTATACCAATAACGAAGAATTTCTTGTCTAGAATTCACTGAACCTAAGGGGATGGTGACTTCGTCAAAATTTATACCCGCTGTTTTTGCTGTCAACCAAGCCGTAAGAGACCATGGTGAATAATTCTTATTTCCCATTATTAAAGTAACATCGTTCATATCGGTACTCCTAAAAGTCACCGGGAACTCTATATGAGCCCGTTAATACAAAGAACGCAACCAACTTTAATAAGTAATTATTATTAGTGGGGTTATTAGCTACCTTGAGCATAGGCTCTCAAACAAGTACAAATAATAGGATAAAACTTGATTCTTATTGGAAAAACAAAATGGCCTTTGCGACAAAAATGAACTCTTCGTCTATTC
Organism: uncultured Thalassobaculaceae bacterium; assembly: GCA_964276085.1. Taxonomy (GTDB): domain Bacteria; phylum Pseudomonadota; class Alphaproteobacteria; order Thalassobaculales; family Thalassobaculaceae; genus UBA7326. The sequence goes on from CAXYEO010000005.1 coordinate 545, forward strand.
CCATTACACCAATTACAAAATCTGAACTTACCAAGCAAAAAAAATTGAATATAAATATTAAATATAAATGGTTCGAAAAAGTCGGTTTTTCTGCTGGCTCGGGTACAATTTGTTATTTACCTGAAACAGAAAATTTCCCATTTGAGATATTTGTAGGTGTGGAAGAAAGCGATGAAACGGGTGGGGGCATCTGGGATCTAGCTGGACTTCCCAAGTCGTTACCTAGTGGGCGATATTATTTAAACAAGGAATTATCGCCATCGGCGGCCACCCGCGCTTGTATTGGATGGGGTTTAGGAACATACACTTTCGACAAGTATAAAAAACAAAATAAACTAAAGACCGAGTTGGTTTGGCCCATTAGTGCCGACAAAAAAGATGTTAACCGTATAATATTGGGTATTAATCTAACGCGAGATTTAATAAATACCCCCGCAAATGATATGGCTCCTGAAGACTTGGTAAAAGTTTCAAGACAATTAGCAAAAGATCATAAGGCAAAAATAACCATAATCTCTGGGTCAGATTTGTTACGAAAAAACTATCCCTCTATTCACGCGGTCGGTAGGGCTTCAGCATCAAAGCCAAGTCTAATTGATCTCAAATGGGGGAAGACAGATGCACCTAAAGTGACATTAGTGGGCAAGGGTGTTTGCTTCGATAGTGGAGGCTTAGATATCAAACCTGCCTCAGGCATGCTCAATATGAAAAAAGATATGGGTGGCGCGGCGCAAGTACTTGGATTAGCGCATATGATAATGGACGCCAAATTACCCATTAGATTAAGGGTTCTAGTCCCCGCTGTAGAAAATGCTATTTCGGGCAATGCCTTTAGACCCCGAGACGTTTTACAAACCAGAAAGGGTTTAACTGTAGAAGTTGGCAATACTGATGCCGAGGGGAGACTGGTACTTTCCGATGCGTTAACAGAAGCTACTCGCGATAAGCCTTCTATGATAATTGATTTTGCCACCTTAACTGGAGCAGCAAGAGTAGCAATGGGAACAGATGTCCCAGCACTTTTTTGCAATGATGACCAGCTTGCTGATTCTCTAATCCAATATGGCACAGAGACAGAAGATCCTCTATGGAGACTTCCTCTTTGGGCAGGCTATAGGTCTATGCTAAAATCAGAGGTAGCAGATCTCTCCAGTACAGGTTCAACTCCATATGGGGGAGCAATTACCGCCGCACTCTTCCTGGAACATTTTGTCGAGCCTAACACCCCCTGGGCCCATATAGACCTAATGTCCTACAATAATAATACTAGGCCAGGGAGGCCAGAAGGTGGCGAAGCCCAAGGGATAAGGGGCATATACCATATGCTTAAAGATCGTTTTAGTTAATACCCCAAATCCTCGTCTACTAATCCTATAAGAGGCTGATTATTTCTACTTCGATAGATGTTATCGAGAAATGTTTTAACGACGGCAGGCAAAAATACTTCTGCCGCATGATGAGGGGTAAATAAAATTCTTTCATCCGTCCAGAAAGGGTGGTTAATTGGCAGTGGTTCAGTTTCAAAAACATCCAAAGCAGCCCCCCTAATTTGTCCATTGTCCAATGCCTCTAAAAGATCTGGCTCTACAAGCTGTGATCCTCTCCCTGCATTAAGGATATATGAGCCTTGCGGCATTTTATTGAAAACTCGCAAATTCAGTATACCCTTTGTAGCCTGAGTGTTTGGCAGGATACACGCCAAAAAATTAGTGTTAGCTAACATCTGATCCAGTCCCAACTCACCTGAAAACGATTGAATGCCATCTAAATTTTTTTCTGTTCGGCTCCAGCCTTGTACGTTCAACCCGACAGCCTTTAACATTTGAGCTACATGCGTTCCAAGATAGCCTAGCCCCAAGATGCCGACCGAAACTGAATCTGTATCAAACGCTATCTCTGACGGCCAAATTTTTTTCGCCCGCAATGCATCAAAATGCCCAGTCTCCCTGTGCAGTCTTAATATATTCATTAAAAACCAATGCCCCATTGATCGAGCCATATGAGGATTGGTAACCCTAACTATTGGTATACCTTTAGGCCTTGATGGATCTAGAAAAATATGGTCCACCCCTGCTGCCATAGAGACAATCATCCTTAAGTTTGGAAACTTGGCAAGCTCCCCATGGGGCATTTTCCAGACCATTGCAATATCAATATCTTCGGGGTTACCGATGTCGGGCCATTCCCGAATTTCTAAAAGTGGGTCTAAACGACCCATCTCTTCTATATAATCTCGAGCAGAATCCTCCCCCAGCTTTATTATAATGGTTGGCAAAATTTATCCCCTAATACTGATGTGTTCTATTGATTAAGTTGTTAGGATCCAACCCATTGAAAACTTTATTAATCGCATCAGCAACCTGGCTTGCAGCACTACCCGCATTAGACTGAGCAGAAACATGAGGCCAAACTCGAACCTTGGGATGATCCCAATATGGATGGTGCTCAGGTAACGGCTCTTCATGAAAAACATCTAAGGCTGCACCAGCAACCTGGCCAGACCCAATCGCTTCCAACAAATCTTCGTCCACAATGTGAGGCCCTCTACCTGCGTTGATGACGTAGGCTCCTCGTATCAGTTGGTAAAGTGTCTGACTATTCAGGATCCCGATCGTTTCAGGCGTTAATGGCAGAAGGCAACACAGAATGTCAGTTCTATTCAAGAAACATTCTAATTGGTCATCCCCAGAGAAACTTTTAATGTTCTCAATATCTTTAGGGTTTCTACTCCAACCCGCAACATCAAACCCAAGACCAGAAATTTTTTTTGCCGCGTCTGAGCCTAACTCTCCAAGTCCCAGAATACCAACTTTACAGTCTGATGTTTCTGGAGGAGGGAGAACATGCCATTTTCGCTCTTTTTCAAATGCTTCATATTCGATACCTTGACGATGAAATCGGAGTATATTTAATAAAATCCATTCACTCATTGCTTGCGCCATCCAAGGATCCACTAACCGCATAATTTTGGCGTTCTTTGGGATCTCTGGGTCCTCAAAAATATGATCAACCCCTTGGCCAAGTGAACAGATACAACGTAGATTTCTCATGGGCTTTAGGCTCCCTGGCGGGAGTGCCCATATTAGAGCGAATTCTATTTCTAAAGGATCGCCAATGTCAGGCCAAACTCGAAAATCTAAATTTGGAATAAATTCAGATAACCCAGCTTCCCAATCCGCAGGAGAATCGTTTTTAGAATAGAATAACACTGCGGTCATTTCACTAAACTCCAAAAAAATTCTATCCAGATAACTTATAACTCATTTAGCAGGAAGACGTAATATCTTTGCTGCTATTATCAAAGGCTGCAGACATAAGTAACCTTGTGTAGGGGTGTGAGGGATTATTGATTATCTGATTAGTTTCGCCATCCTCCACAACCAATCCGTTGTTCATCACAATTATGCGATGAGACATTGCGCGGACTACTTTTAAGTCATGGCTAACAAACAAAAACGCAAGGTTATATTTTTTTTGTAAGGTCCGAAGTAGATCAATAATCTGCGCTTGGACAGTAAGATCGAGGGAGGAGGTGGGCTCGTCGAGTATGATCAATTTGGGTCTAAGAACAATAGCCCTTGCTATGGAGATTCTTTGGCGTTGTCCCCCTGAAAATTCATGCGGATATCGATTGCGCATTGAAAGATCAAGCCCAACTTCTCTAATAGCTTCGTCGATACGGGTCTCGATATCAGCAACCTTATTTGAATTAGAGTTCGCTTTATTGTGAACCCATAGACCTTCACCAATTATTTCAGCCATCGACATGCGTGGAGATAAGCTACCAAATGGGTCTTGAAAAACTACTTGCATTTCGCTGCGGAGACTTTTCATATCTCGAAAACTTAGGCCATTTATTGGGTCTCCAGCATAGATGATATCTCCTTTACTAGACTGAAGCCTAAGCATCGCTAATCCAAGCGTTGTTTTTCCAGAACCACTTTCCCCAACTACACCGACTGTCTCACCCTCTCTTATATTCAAGGTCACACCATCAACTGCTTTGATATGCCCAATAGTTCTCTTTAAAATTCCTTTTTGGATTGGGAACCAAACTCTAATATCTTTAACTTTCACAATAGATTTAGCGCTTGTCATAATTGGTGCAGGCGCACCAGATGGTTCAGAAGATATTAACTTATGCGTATAATCATGCTTTGGCTTTGCAAATAAATTATCCACAGTATCCGTTTCAATAATTTTTCCATCGAGCATAACAGCAACTTTATCAGCAATTTTTTTTACAATGCTTAAATCATGTGTAATTAATAAAATCGCCATTCCAAGCTTCTTTTGTAAATTTCTCAGAAGCTGCAAAATTTGTGCCTGCACCGTAACATCAAGGGCCGTTGTGGGTTCATCTGCTATCAATAAATCTGGGTCATTAGTTAATGCCATGGCAATCATGACTCGCTGTCTTTGTCCACCGGAGAGTTGATGGGGATATGCTGAAAGTCGTTTTTCTGGCTCATTAATTCCTACAAGATTTAGAAGTTCAATACAGCGTTTTCGAGCTTCTTTAACACCTATGTTTTTGCGTAATATTATTGACTCAGTAATTTGTTTTTCTATTTCATGTAGGGGATTCAATGACGTCATAGGTTCCTGAAAAATCATTGATATTCGGTTGCCACGAATCTCCCTCAGCCTTGGCTCTCCTGCCCCAACAATTTCTTGACCCTTGAATTTAATACTGCTTGCACTAGAGTGCTGAGCCAGTGGATAGGGTAATAATTGCAGGATGGACAATGCGGTTACTGATTTTCCAGAACCACTTTCACCAACTACCGCCAATGTCTCACCTTTTTCTATTTTGAAACTAACTCCTTTTACAGCTGTCACTATGGAGTTAGAAGATTTAAAAATCACCTCAAGATTATCTACATCCAAAAGACTTGTGGTCATAAGAATGTCTTTCTCGGATCGAATGCGTCTCTCACAGCTTCTCCAATAAAGATTAAAAGGCTTAACATCAAAGCTAAGACAAAGAACCCTGACAAACCTAGCCAGGGAGCTTGAAGATTATTTTTTCCTTGGTTCAATAATTCTCCTAAAGACGGTGAGCCTGGCGGCAATCCTAGCCCAAGGAAATCGAGAGAAGTTAGCGCTGTTACACCACCAGTTAATATAAACGGTAACATTGTTATTGTCGCTACCATTGCGTTAGGAAGCACATGTCTGAGAATGATTGTTATATCAGGCACGCCTAAAGCACGCGCAGCTCTCACAAAATCTAAGTTTCTTGCCCTTAAAAATTCAGCTCTCACCACCCCCACTAACGATAACCAACTGAACAAAAGCAATATTACTAATAAGACCCAGAACCCAGGTACAAGTATACTTGACATAATTATCAATATATATAATTGAGGCATTCCGGCCCAAATTTCTATAAATCGCTGAAAGAATAAATCGCGCAATCCACCATAATAACCCTGGATAGCGCCCGCAAAAATACCGACAATACTGCTAAAAAATGTTAAAATAAGACCAAATGATACTGACAGTCTAAACCCGTAAATTAGCCGCGCCAGGACATCTCGAGCCTGATCGTCTGTTCCTAACCAATGTCTACTGTCCGGCGCAGATGGGGCCGTTTTTCCAAGCTCTCTGTCTATCGTGCTATAACTAAAAGTAATTAAAGGCCATGCAAGCCAACCATTGGTCTCTATTAACTCTTGAACAAATGGATCCTTGTAATCAGCTTCAGTTGGAAAATCCCCACCAAAAATAGTTTCCGGATACTCAACGACGGTAGGAAAATAAAATTCACCCTTAAAATAGACAAGATAAGGGGTATCATTTGCAATGAACTCAGCAAAAAGTGAAAGGGTAAAAAGACCCAAAAATAACCAAAAAGACCAATACCCTCTTTTATTATTCTTGAAATTTATTAACCGGCGCCTGTTTAACGGGGTGATCCTTAATCCCAATAACCTTTTGTCTTCCTCATTGGATATGCTCATTTCAGGTCTCGCGGCTCTCAAAATCAATACGCCGGTCTATAACAACGTACATAATATCGCCAAGAATTCCCATTACGAGACCTAGGAGGGTGAAAAAATAAAGGGTCCCAAACATTACCGGATAATCTCTACCAATCGCGGCCTCAAAACCAAGAAGGCCTAGACCATCCAATGAAAAAATAATTTCAGTAATTAAAGAACCAGTAAAAAGGATGCCAATAAAAGCACTTGGAAAGCCCGCTATAACAATCAGCATAGCATTACGAAAAACATGGCCATACAATACCCGATTAGGACTTAAGCCCTTCGCCCTCGCAGTCAGTACATATTGTTTATTTATTTCCTCTAGAAAAGAATTTTTGGTCAACATAGTCAAACCTGCAAAACCACCAATGACCATAGATGTTACCGGCAACACCATGTGCCATAAATAATCCTTCAAAAGTTGAAAGTATGACATTTGTTCCCAACCAGAGGACACAATGCCTCGAATAGGGAAGATTTGCCAAAAGCTGCCTCCAGCGAATAAAACGATTAATAAAATAGCAAACAAAAAACCTGGTATCGCATTACCTAAAATAACAAAACCAGAGCTCCATATATCAAACCGAGTTCCGTCTCTAACGGCTTTACGAATCCCTAGTGGAATTGAAATCAAATACACTAACAAAGTGGTCCAAAGCCCCAAGGAAATAGAAACTGGCATCTTCTCCATTACTAAATCTACTACCCTACGATCCTTGAAATAGCTCTCGCCAAAGTCAAATACTAAATAGTTTTTTAGCATCAAAATAAAACGTTCATAAACTGGTTTATCAAAACCAAACGTTCTTTCAATTTCCTGTATCAACTCGGGGTCCAATCCTCTTGCCCCTCTGTAAACGGAAGAGGTGTTGCCTCTAGTTTTGGTTATTTCATTTTGTTTATTATTTACTAAAGTGTCTCCCATACCAGAGCCAGTAATACGAGACGTCGCTTCTATACCAACGCCTTGTATCTTTGCTATTGTCTGTTCCACTGGCCCACCCGGCGCAAATTGTATTACAGCAAAGTTTACGATTATAATAGCCAATAAAGTGACAGGTACTAAAAGTAGTCTCTTAAAAATATAGGCTAGCATATTGCCGCCTCTCCCTTAATTTCCACCCGCATTTCGCCACGCCCCTATATCTTCATTTTTCTTTTCATCAAACCACCAGGTTTGTGGAAAACCACTTGAATATTTAGCTGTAGTAACTGGTCTCCCAAACTTATTCCAAAACACTAAACGTGAAGCTTGAAGATGAAAGTGTGGAATAACGTAGTGTCCCCACAGCAAAACACGGTCTAAAGCGCGAGTTCGTGCGATTAAACTTTCGCGGTTGGGGGCTCCAATCACCAAGTCCACCAATGCATCCACTGTTGGATCCATAATACCTATTTGATTGCGACTCCCAGGCCTATCTGCGTTTGAAGAATGCCAAAAATCGCGCTGTTCATTCCCAGGCGATAAGGATTGCCCAATACCCCCTACAATCATGTCAAAGTCAAAAGTATCTGTTCGCTGCTGATATTGAGCCACATCTACCGTACGAATTGTAACATTAATTCCCAAGCGCTTTAAGTTCTGCTTCAGTGGTAAAGCCAATTTTTCCATAGAAGGTTGACGAAGTAACAGTTCAAAAGAAAAAAAGTCTCCATCCGCATTTCTTAGTTTCCCGTCGGTAACAAACCATCCTGATTCCCGCAATAATTTTAAGGCTATACGCAAATTCTTTCTTATATTCCCGGATCCATCTGTTTGTGGCGCTTTATAAATTTTAGTAAAAATATTTTTGGGCAATTGCCCTTGGAATTTCTTCAATATTTTCAACTCTTCACCACTGGGAAGACCTCTCGAAGAAGATAATTCAGAGTTAGAGAAATAACTATTTGTACGTTTGTATGCACCGAACATAATAGTTTTGTTAGTCCACTCAAAATCCCATGCATATCCAATGGCTTCCCGCACTCTTGGGTCTCTAAAAAACGACCTTCTTGTGTTGAATATGAATCCTTGCATCCCAGTCGGACGTTCATGAGGAATTAGCAGTTTGCTCACTTTTCCCGCTTTCTTTGCAGGGAATTCATACTGAGTAGCCCAACGTTTTGCCGAATTTTCAGCCCTCAAATCAAACGAGCCACTTTTGAAAGCTTCTGTGGCAACCTCTCTATCCCGGTAATATTCATACCTTAATTGATCAAAATTAGACTGCCCCTTTTTCACTGGTAAATCCTTAGCCCAATAATCTTTCACACGAACATAAGTTACATTCCGGCCTGCCTCAAAATTTTTGACTTTATATGCACCGCCGCCTAGCGGGGCCTCTAATGTGGTTTTACTGAAATCCCGATTCTCCCAGTAATGTTTAGGCAATATGCTAATTTGACCTAATATCAGCGGTAACTCTCTGTTATTTGATTCGGGAAAATTGAAGGTAACTTGCCGATCTCCTGTTTTAACGACATTTTTTACATCTCCATAATAGACACGATAAAACGGATGGCCTTTTTTTATAAGTGTTTCAAAAGTCCATATGACATCCTCTGGTGTGACCGGTTTTCCATCATGCCAACGTGCCTCTGGATGTAAGTTGAAAGTTACCCAAGATCTATCCTCTGGCACTACCACCGTTTGCGCCAATAATCCGTAATTTGTAAATGCTTCATCCGAGGACCCCACCATGAGTGAGTCATAAATCAAGTTAATTCCTGCTGCAGGAATCCCTTTTAAAATAAATGAATTAAAGCTATCAAATGTCCCCATTGCCTCGTTCACAACCCTACCACCTTTTGGCGCCTGAGGGTTTACATATTCAAAATGTTGAAAATTTTCTAAATATTTTGGCACTCCATGCATTGCAATCGCGTGTCGAGCGGTTGGTTCGTCAGCGAAAGTTTTTGCCTCGGTTATTAACGACAGCGAGAGCAACAAAAAGAGAAACATAATTACTGAGTGAGTACCAACCATCGGTCGACAGGTCCTTTTCGAATTTCTTAAAATAAAAGATGCAACAGCTAAAACTCAATTTAACAAACAGGTAGTGTATCGGGGGGGAAAGTCTATTCTATTTTTTGTTAGCTTATCAGCTATCATTTAAAATGCTTATAACCTCAGCGTGCAACTTTTTATCACCTGCCGCAATTATTTTATCAGTAGTACCTATACCTAGAGGCTCTCCATCCCAGCCTGTCACTATACCGCCAGCTGCAGCGACTAATGCCACAGGCGCAAGATAATCATAATCAGACAATTGTGCCTCTATCACCAAGTCTATTGAGCCCAGGGCCAACATTCCATAAAGGTAACAATCCCCTCCATAGATGGGTAATTTTATTTTATCGTGAACACGCTTCAAGCGTTCTTCATCTATACCATCAAACATTTTTGGACTGGTGGAACCAGACGTAGCATCACACAAATCTAATCCAATACGAGTCTGTAGGGGTTTTCCATTTAGGGTCGCAGGAAGTTTATCTCCCCCAATCCATCGCTCTCCCGTGGCTGGGATATCTATGATACCTAGAATAGGAACCCCGTTTTTTAAAAGAGCTATCAATGTACCAAATAAAGGGGACCCACTTATAAACGCCTTAGTCCCATCAATTGGGTCAATAGACCAAATATATTCAGCCTCCATTCTCTCCTGGCCGTATTCTTCGCCAGCTATACCATGGCCTGGGTATTCGTCTTCTATCATTTGCCGTATTGTGGCTTCAGCCCGTCTATCCGCAATCGTCACAGGGCTCGCATCTGTTTTAGTATATACTTCAGGATCATGGCGCCAATATTTCAATATCAATTGACCACTTGCGTCCACTAGACTTTCACCAAACTTAGCAAAGCTCCTAACTGGATCTGTCATCATAATTCGCCGAAATCTGTTTCGCCAACAATTAGCCGCCAGTAGCTTCTTTCGCTATTTCATCAGCCGTCGGCAAATCAGCTGGATTATCACTCAACGTCCTCAAATAAGCGATTACCGCTGCTCTATCACCGGCCTTCTTTAAACCAGCAAATCCCATCTTTGTGCCTGGCATATATTGCTTCGGCTTTTTTAAAAAACTATTGAGAGCAGAATAACCCCAAGCGTTGGCCCCTTCAAATGTCTTCAATGCCGAAGAATAATTGAAGCCATCTTTACTACCCAGTTTAGCGTTCAGAACCTGGTATAAATTAGGCCCTACCTTGTTCTTTCCACCACTTTGCACAGAATGACATGCTGCGCACTTCTTAAAAACTTTTTGTCCGGAAACAGGATCAGCCGAAGATATCAAAGATAATACAGGTTCGATCTGGGGAGCCGCAGGAGCAACTGTCGCCACTTTACTTCCATCTCCAACATTAACAATGTAGGCATTTTTTTCGAGTGGTTTTGGGTCAACAAGAACATCAGCTATTTTACCAGCTGCCATAGCTACTAATCCCGCGCAAAGAACTGCCGCCGCTATTTTGTTCATCTCTAACGATGCCATGTCTTAATCCCCACTAAGCACTTAATACAGTACACTACACAACAATGATCTCTAGGGCTTTTACCGCTTTCCATCGCTTCTGTCCAATAAGCAATAGTTTTTTTTTGCAAATAATATAGTATTAGTATGATGTTTTTTGTAGGACTAATGGGCCAGTAGTACAGAAATCAACCTTGTGTCTTTTGTCGCAAATTCGCTTTATCACTGCGAGGCAATAAGTATGAATTTACCTAAGAACCCGATTATCCTTATCCCCGCTAGGATGAAGTCTACACGATTACCTAATAAGCCTTTGGCATTAATAAACGGGGAGGCAATGATAATCCACGTGTGGCGTCGAGCTATTGAGTCTAATTTGGGCAGAGTAGTAGTGGCCTGTGGCGAGACGGAGATAGTAGAAGTGATAAAAAATGTAGGAGGAGAGGCTGTTCTAACTAAACCCGATGAACCATCAGGATCAGACAGAATATTTTCTGCACTGAAAAAAATCGATCCCCAGTACCAACATGATGCTGTAATAAACATTCAGGGCGATTTACCCATTTTAGCACCCTCAACGATCGAAGCAGCGTGGTCTTTGCTCGCTGAGCAAGCAGTAGATATTGGAACTGTCGCCGCACAGATAACTATTCAGGAAGAACGCTTCAATCCCTCTGTGGTAAAGGCGATAGTCGCTTGGAATTCCGAACAAAAAAATGGTCGAGCGTTATATTTTACCAGAACTAGCGCCCCCTCAGGCGACGGCCCTCTGTTTCATCATATTGGACTTTATGCTTATAGACGCGCTGCACTTGAACAATTTGTTACCTTGCCAGTATCCCCACTAGAGAAAAGAGAGAAGCTAGAGCAATTGAGAGCCCTTGAATATGGCATGAGAATTGACGTGGCTCGCGTTGACACCGTCCCATTTGGTGTCGATACTCCCGGCGATTTAGAACGAGCAAAAAAATTACTTTGAAGTTAGAAAACGATATGAATAATACAAAGACCACAATCGCTTTCCAAGGAGAGTTAGGAGCCAACTCTCATATGGCTTGCATAGAAGCACGCCCCAATTTTGATGTACTTCCCTGTCATAGCTTTGAAGACATGCTTGCAGCTGTTCAAGAAAAAAGGGCGATAGAAGCTATGGTCCCCGTTGAAAACTCTGTCGCAGGCCGGGTAGCAGATATCCACCATCTTCTGCCAGAGTCTGGACTTTTTATTATAGATGAACACTTCCAGAGGGTTAACGCTATGTTACTTGGAATAAAAGGTGCTTCTATCGATCAACTAACCGAGGTTCATAGCCACGTCCACGCTTTAGGACAGTCGCGAAAATTATTAAGAGAGATATCGGCACAACCAGTTCAACACCCTGACACTGCAGGAGCAGCAAAGGATATCGCAACAAAAGGAGATCCAAAAATAGCTGCAATTGGTCCTCGATTAGCGGCAGAATTGTACGGCTTAGAGATATTACGAGAAAATGTCGAAGATGCTTCGCACAATACGACGCGTATGCTTATTATGGCGCGAAATCCCGTTTTACCGCCAGTTAATGGAGGACGATGCATCACGACTATAGTTTTCAGGGTAAGAAGTGTTGCCGCCGCTTTATACAAAGCGCTTGGGGGATTTGCCACAAATGGAATTAATCTCACAAAAATAGAGTCATATATGATTGGAGGATCATTTGAAGCGGCACAGTTTTACGTAGATGCAGATGGCCATCCTGAAGATAATGCTATGCGTCTAGCCTTAGAAGAACTTCAGTTTTTTTGTCCAGAGGGGGCCGTTCGTATCTTAGGAACATATCCAGCGCACATTTTTAGAGAACAAAATAAAAATTAATATATCGTTTTAGATATTTAATAACGCCTTTCATTGCGAAAAGTCGCTACAGCCTCTATGTTCCCGAGTAATTTGAAACACTAGGGTTGATGAATGACAAAGCTCTCTAATATTAGAAATTTTGCGATAATTGCCCATATAGATCATGGAAAATCGACACTTGCTGATCGGTTGATACAAGAGTGCGGCGGGCTTAGCGAACGCGAAATGAAAGAGCAAGTGCTGGACTCGATGGATATCGAGCGAGAGCGCGGAATAACTATAAAGGCCCAATCGGTTCGCTTAAACTTTAAAGCAAGTGATGGTGAAATATATCAATTAAATTTAATGGATACCCCTGGCCACGTTGATTTTGCCTATGAGGTAAGTCGATCACTCTCGGCTTGCGAGGGCTCTCTTCTTGTTGTCGATGCAAGCCAGGGTGTTGAAGCTCAGACACTAGCCAATGTCTATCAGGCGATAGACGCTGACCACGAAATTATTCCTGTCTTAAATAAAGTAGATTTACCCGCAGCGGAACCTGAAAGAGTTCGAGCACAGATTGAAGAAGTAATTGGCTTGGATGCATCTGATGCCGTGGAAATTTCAGCTAAAACGGGGCTTAATATCAGAGCAGTTCTTGAAGCCCTCGTTAAGCGCCTTCCCGCACCAACTGGGCAAATTGACGCCCCGTTGAAGGCACTTTTGGTGGATTCTTGGTATGATCAGTATTTAGGAGTTATGGCCCTAATTCGGGTTTATGACGGAACAGTCAAAAAAGGCATAAAAATACGAATGATGCAGACGGGTGCCGTTCATCTTGTTGATAGAGTTGGCGTATTTACTCCCAAATTAACTGAAATTGATGAATTAAAACCCGGACAACTAGGTTTCGTAACAGCTGCGATAAAGACTGTGGCAGATACAAAAGTAGGAGACACATTAACAGACGATAGAAAACCGGCAACTGAAGCGTTAGAAGGCTTCAAGCCTAGTGTGCCAGTGGTTTTTTGCGGCCTTTTTCCAGTCGATGCAGCAGATTATGAGCAACTCAGAGAAAGCCTTGACCGACTTCGATTAAACGATGCCAGCTTCTCTTTTGAAGCCGAATCATCTGCTGCTCTTGGGTTTGGTTTCAGATGTGGTTTCCTTGGTTTACTTCATCTAGAAATTATTCAAGAACGGTTGGAGCGAGAATTTGATTTAGACCTAATAACAACCGCACCTAGCGTAGTGTATAAAATAAATATGAATTCAGGCGAAACTCTTGAACTCCATAATCCTTCTGATATGCCTGACGTAGTTAAAATCCGCAGTATTGAGGAACCATGGATAAGAGCTACTATTTTTGTCCCTGATGACTATTTAGGGCCAATCCTAACCTTATGTACAGAAAGACGCGGAGAACAAATAGAACTCACTTATGTGGGGAGCCGCGCTATGGTAATTTACCGACTCCCACTGAACGAAGTTGTTTTTGATTTTTATGATCGCCTAAAATCAATCTCCCGCGGGTATGCTAGTTTTGATTACCAAATGGATGGGTATTTGGAGGGTGATTTGGTTCGTATGAGTGTGCTTGTTAACGCCGAACCTGTTGACGCCCTTTCTATGGTAGTGCACTCCGCTCAAGCGGAACCCAGAGGACGGGAGCTTTGTTCTCGTCTGAAAGATCTCATACCCCGACAATTATTTAAAATTCCTATCCAAGCGGCTATCGGTGGGAAAATCATCGCTCGTGAGACAATAAGTGCCATGAGAAAAGATGTTACTGCGAAATGCTACGGAGGTGATATTTCCAGAAAGCGAAAACTGCTGGAAAAACAGAAAAAAGGTAAGAAAAAAATGCGCCAATTTGGTAGAGTAGAGATACCACAGTCTGCTTTTATCGAAGCTCTAAAAATGGGTGACGGATAGATATTTGAAAACTAAAATAATCTAATCCTTTTTTTCTCTCAGCGGCCCTAAAATCTCGTCAGTATGCGCTCCCAGTTCTGGTGTCGGCCGATGAATTTTAGCTGGTGTTTTAGATAATTTTACTGGAAAACCAGTCATTTTTACGGTACCGCGACCAGGGTGATCAACCTCAAGCAACATTTCCTGAGACAACACCTGAGGGTCAGAAAACACCTCTGCTAGATTCATCGTACGACCACACGGACAACCTGCCTCATTTATGACTGATATCCAATGCTCTACAGTATTTTGTTCTGTAACTTTGTTAATAATTTTCAACAGTTCGTCTCTATTCATCATACGGTCGGAATTAGTTTTAAATCGATCTTGTTCAAGAAGCTCCCCAAGATTAAGGACATCCAGAAAACGCTTCACGAAAACATCGTTTGAAGGAGCTACGGCTACACGACCATCCCTAGCTCTAAAAAGCCCATAAGGTGACGCGATTGGATGATTATTACCGGTACGTTGCGGAATTTCACCAGTAGCTAAATATTCAGCAGATAGATAGGCCATCATACTGATTAACCCATTTGTTAAACTAGACTCAACATTCTGTCCCTTTCCAGTTCTATGTCGTGCTTGAAGGGCTGTGACCACACCAAATGCTGCATAAAGTCCTGCAATCATATCGCTCATAGGAGGCGCAGCACGCATTGGGTCTCCATCAGCAGGCCCATTAACACTCATAAAACCACTCATGGCCTGGGCTATAAAATCAAAAGATGGTCGATCTACATATGGGCCAGTGGAGCCATAACCGTTGACGCTTGCACAAATTAACATTGGATTAATTTCTTCAAGAAAGTCGGAAGTAAAACCCATTTTGGCTAATACCCCCGGTCGATAATTCTCCACTAAGACATCAGCCGATTTTAAAAGGAGTGTTAAGTCAGCCTTCCCTTCCTTACTGTAAAGGTCCAGAACTATAGATTTCTTGTTTCTATTAAATTGTGAGAAATACCAACTTAATCCCTCTCGTATTGCCCCTTGCCCTCGGACCGGATCACCTTTTGGTGGCTCAACTTTTATTACTTCTGCTCCCATATCTGCAAGCATCAATGTACAAAAAGGGCCTGCCAAAATTCTTGTCAGGTCGATAACTCTTATGCCTGAAAGCGCCATCTCTTGAACTCTTTAATATCTTTTAGGTTAACCAGATGCAGTAGCAACGTCTGCCATGGAATGCAGTTGAAGCCTAGGGCCAGCTTTCATCACCTGGCCAGGTAACTCACGTCCCATAACGCGTTCTACATCCTTTGCCACGCCTATCAATTTGGCTAAATTGATGTCTGTTTCTATTTCTAACTCGTTCATCATGTAGACCAAATCTTCAGTGCAAATATTACCTGTTGCCTTAGGAGCGAATGGACACCCCCCCATACCTCCAAAAGAGGCATCATAATTTTCTATTCCTTCGTCCAAGCCAACCATCACATTGACCAACCCAATTCCGCGCGTATTGTGGAAATGCAACCCCAGCGGCAGTTCGGGCACCGTATCTTGCAAATGTCTTACGGCTTTTTGAACAACAAGTGGTGTAGCCATGCCTGTTGTATCGCCGAGCCCAAGTCCAGTAAACCCCAACTCACGATAGTGTTTCGCTATGTAGCTTAATTTTTCAACTGGAACGTCTCCTTCAAATGGGCATCCCAGCGCAGTAGCTATCACTCCATGAACCGGAATACCTGCATCGTCAGCTATTTTCGCTACATCATCAAAACCAGCCAGAGACTCATCTACCGTACGGTTTACATTTTTTAGATTATGACTCTCCGAGGCGGACATAAAAACTATGATTTCGTCAACACCTGCCTCACAAGCTCGGATG
The DNA here is from genome assembly GCA_964276085.1 of uncultured Thalassobaculaceae bacterium. Classification (GTDB taxonomy): domain Bacteria; phylum Pseudomonadota; class Alphaproteobacteria; order Thalassobaculales; family Thalassobaculaceae; genus UBA7326. The sequence continues at coordinate 16,604 of CAXYEO010000005.1, forward strand.
GCACCACGAGCATTCGGCACGAGGGCGGCTAAAATAGTATCTGTAGTCCTATTCAAGCCGACCAATACCTCATTAACATCTGCTAATTGTGGGACAGCTCTAGGCGAGACAAAAGATGAAAACTCGATCCTGGGCACACCCGCTTCAATAAGACTATTTATCATGTTAATTTTTTCTTTTGTGGGAACAAAATATGACTCCGCCTGCAAACCATCCCGCGGTCCAACCTCTGTTATTTCAACTTTTTTAGGCCGTAACATTTTATTTCTCCAAAACTATGTCTTCATATCGGTAAATAAATTTAAAAGTTCCAATGTGGCGGAACCACACCTGCAACTGGTGATCGAAACGTAGCTATTTTGTCAGAACCTAACGATCCGATAAAACCAGTTTTAAGGTTGGAGCCGCCAAAACAAATACTAGCACAATTTCCCATTATACTTTTATTACCAGCTGCAAGGTGGTCTCGGGTGTAGGCATTATTTTGATAAGCCTCCTCAGCTCTATTAACAACATCCAAGTCGCCACCATCAAATACATTTATTTGCGATCCATCTGGGTCAATCCTGACAAGCCTGTTACTAACTACGCTTGTACACCAGATACCACCTTTTATATCGAAATCAAAACCATCTGGAAATATACCAACTCCATAATCAGCATAGGTTTCCCGCGGTCCTAAACTGCCTTTATCGTTGATTGGATAACGGCAAATTGATCGGCCCATCGTTTCGTTTACGTAAAGCCATAGCCCTGATGGATCAACTTTGGTTTCATTTGCAAAACCGATGTCATTTGCCACAATTCTTGATCCTCTTCCATCAACCAAAATTATAAAGCCATCGGCTACATCTTTTTTGAAAGATTTGTCACGATTCTTTGCCCACGTACTTACTGAAATCCAAATCCTCTTTTGGTCATCCCGATATACGAAATTACAGGCAGGAAGAGTTTTACCGTCTATTTCGAGAAGAAAAGGGATCAAGGTCCCGTCTCTTTTGAGATTATAAACTCCTCCTTGGTCACCAACATTAGCAATTAAAAATGAGCCATCCGGCAAGAGTGCAAAACCATTTGGCACAAACCCTTCGGGAATCTCGCCCGTTTTAGCAATAATAAACTCCTGCCCTCCGCCGTTATCCAGCTTAACTATGCCGCCCTGGTCACCCGCATGGCTGACAAAAAGATCCCCTTTTTTGGTTGCAATAACACATTCAGGTCTTATTAAATCCTTCCCTAGAAACGAAAAATCATCCTTAGATAAGCTGATCATTGTGAGGTCCCCAAACAAACAAAAATAATATTGTAGAACTTGAGAGCGCTAATCAAAGTAGCTTACAACTTAGTTTCATCAAAAAGACATCCGAAACTCGATTTTTTAAATAAAAAAAGAAAAAACTAGTCAACCTCATTCTACCATAACATTATTAACTCAGTTAATCATTCAACGTTGCATTAGCACGGTAAGCTGAAAGACAGGAATATTATGGTAGCATTGGTAACCATTACTGAAGACCTTCTTTTTCCCGAAGGACCAATCGCTATGCCCGATGGGTCGATTATTTTGGTGGAAATAGCCCGGGGAACTCTTACGCGCGTGCTTCCAGATGGACGAAAAGAGATTATAGCAGAAACTGGTGGAGGACCGAATGGGGCAGCCATTGGCCCTGACGGGGCATGCTATGTCTGTAATAATGGCGGATTTGAATGGGAAAAAGATCAAAAAACGGGCGGGATCAGACCAATTGGACAATCAAATAACTATGTAACAGGCAGAATAGAGAGAATAGACCTTAACACAGGTAAGATCGATCGCCTTTACGATAACTGGAATGGACAGAAATTAAATGGCCCCAATGATATTGTTTTTGATAGACAAGGGAATATGTGGTTTACCGATCTTGGAAAAGCGCGCACCAGAGACATGGACAGGGGGGCTGTCTATTGGGCTAAAGCTGACGGCACAGAGATTCGTGAGGTTATCCAACCAATAACAACTCCCAACGGAATTGGGTTATCTCCAAACGAAAAAACCCTGTATATCGCTGAAACCGAAGGGGCACGACTATACGGTTTTCCGATCACTGGTGATGGCCAAGTGGGTAAACTAGAGTTCCCAGAATCGATCAATGGAGGAAAATTGATAACCTGTGATGGGGGTTTTAGACGTTTTGATTCCTTAGCCGTCGAACAGAACGGCAATATATGTGTAGCCACACTAATGACTGGTGGAATAACAGTGGCGAACCCGAATGGCGGCACCAAAGAATTCTTTGCAACAGAAGACCCTTACACAACTAATATTTGTTTTGGAGGGGCCGATTTAAACACAGCTTATCTTACTCTATCATGGAAGGGTATGCTAGTGAGTTGTGATTGGAAACGTCCAGGGTTACCTCTAAATTTCTTAAATTTATAACCCACTTATCGACTGAAATTATCCAGTTTTAAATCATTAATAGAAATTAGTTCTTCGACAGACCAAAGCGTTGATAGAAGAGCCCCAGCCTTAATCTTTCCAACTACTGGTTCAACTAAGTCAGTATATTTATTAGAGAGCTCTGCATCTGAGAGAGGATTATCAGGGTCACCTTTCCTAGTCGGGGAAAAATGGGTGAACAAATTACCATCGATTGTTTCTAGTTCAACGCTTGCAGACCTTACTTGAGGAAAAGCATTCTGGCATTGTTCATCTATCTCTAAATTCACAAGTTTCATGACACGTTGAACAGAAGGGTCCTTTAAGTTTTCTTTTACGAAATCGTTAGCTCGTAAAGCACATCCTTTCTGGATCGCTATGGCAGTGCAATATTCCGCACTAAATTTAGCTTCATAGGGTGTTTTAGGGTTTGAATTATGGCAAATTTCATAAGCCTTTTGGTATGATCCAATTCGGATATTTTTAACGTCAGAACAATCAACGTTATTAACATTTTTAATATGATTGATAGCATCAATAATGGCATGAACATGGCCACAAGCCGCATGGTTTTTCTGAGTCATCCGCGTTATAGTATAGTCAGAACCAAGCGTTTGAACCAATTGTGTCCAGTCGACGTTGGCACTCATTGCGTTCCCGAATCCTCGTTCACCCTCAAGTATGTCAAGCGCACCAGTTACGCAGTTTTTTGCCATTAGGGCGGCTAAAACTCCGCCTTCTGCAGCACGTCCAGAGTGTATTGGTTTGCTCATGGCATCCGCTCTAAAGGCCTGCTGAAGTCCAGCAGCCATCGTTCCCGCCGTAGCTAATGCATGAGCTGTTTTTTGGAGGTCTAACCCTAAAAGCATAGCGGCTGAGGCCGTGGAACCAAAAAAACCTACTGTAGCGGTGGTATGCCACCATTCATAGTGGTGAGGATTTACTGTTTCCGCGATGCGATTTGCTATTTCATAGCCAGCAATTATAGCTCTTAGTAACTCCTCACCACTTGCGCCCGTTTTTTCTGCTATTGCTATTGCAGAGGCAATGATGGGGGCCCCAGGATGAAATAATCCATCTCTATAAATATCATCAAATTCAATTATATGAGCTGCTGTACCGTTAATTAATGCCGCAGTTCTCGTTGTTGTCTGTTCACCTCCCGGCAATAGAGTTGAGTTGCCCCGGCCAATATCTTCACTCAAAGCTTTTGTAATTAAGGTTGCAGGTTCTTCTAAACCGCCAGGTAAAGTACATGAAAACCAATCAATTAATACTCTTTTTGCATGATGGAATACACCGCCAGATAAGGCACTTGTCCTGCAGGAAACCGCGAATTCTGCATATTTAGTAACCACACTCATAGGATTAACCTTAACAACCAAGTTTGTCTGCAAGATCAAGCATATTTTCCGATATGTAATCGAAATCGTGCTCCGCCTTAAAATCGTGTTTTTGATTTGGACCGTATTCTGTTGGTCGGGCGATAAAGGCTGTCTTTAAACCTTGAGCACCAGCAGCTAAAAGATCAGTGTTGTGAGCCGCACACATTAGAACTTCAGAAGGCTTTAAATTAAGCCAATCAACACCCGTTAAATAGGTTTCTGGTTCTGGCTTATATGCTTGTGCTGGCTCTGCTCCCAATATGACATCCCATGGAAGATCTCCATTTTTTGCCATATTTACCATCAACGCAACGTTACCGTTTGACATCGTTCCTATTATAAACTTCTTTTTCAACCGCAATAAACCAGGCACTGAGTCAGACCAAGGAAGAAGTCTGTGCCAAGCTTTGTTTAGGTAATCCAGTTCTGTCTCTGTCACCCCATTGATATCAAAATCCTTTAAAACTTCAATTAAGTTTTCCATATGAAGGATATCAAGGCGAACAAAACCTCTACCACCAGTTCTAACTTTTTCCATAGCTGGTTGATACTTTGCTCGCCAGCTGTCAGCAAATAATACCCAATCCAACTCATACCCTTTTTTAGACAAACATTGTTTGGCCTCTCGAGCTATACTGGTTCGCCAATCAACAACTGTACCAAAAACGTCAAATACAAGGGCTTTTATACCATTATCGTCCATTATATTTCCCTTTTACACTAGTATTGTTCATTAAATAAATGTGACCAATTATACTCGTAGATGACTAATTATAAAACAGATTGGTCAAATGATAAGAACAACCTTTTTTTTTTAAGTGTTTGCTTGACCAAAGGCTTAGAAAAAAATACTTTACCGCGTAATGAGGTGGGTTGTAACGGGACCGAAAAATCAAAGTGTCCGGAACCAATTCGCAAAGAGAGTTTAGGTCAAAACAAGAATAGTTTTGGTTTTTTCACTTATTAGTCGTCCCTTTCTATTTGAAAGTGCTGGTTAATCTCATACTTTTGGTTTTATAGGGATAGAGGTAATCTCGTCTCATCTCTGGGAAGGAGAGAATAAATGAAGGGTATCGCACCAAAACTTGCGGTCGCTGTATTGGGGGCATCATTTTCGTTTGGCGCCATTTCAGCTAAGGCAGCATCGCATGCATCACCAGAATATGGTGGAAACTTAAATATCGTTGTTGGTTCAAAAATCCCATCTTATGATGGACATATTGAGTCAACATTCGGAATGATCCATCCAATTCGTCCGTTTTACAGCCTATTAATTAGGGAAAACCCCGACAATCCAGCATCACCTACTGACTTTGTTTGTGACTTGTGTGTTGGTTCAGTGCCTAAAGGTACGGAAGGCGGAACGAAGTTCACTTTTAAAATTCGTACTGGCGTAAAATTTCATGATGGAGCGCCGCTAACATCAGCAGATATCAAAGCGAGTTTTGAAAAAGTTGTTAACCCACCCAAAGGTGTAGCTTCAAACCGAAAAGCTTACTTTAAAATGGTTGAGTCAATAACAACTCCAGACGCAGAAACACTCGTATTTAAGTTGAAGCATCCAAGTGGGACTTTTATCCCGGCAGTAGCAATGCCCTTTAACTTTATTTACTCCAAGAAAGATCTGGACTCGCATGGTTACACATGGCATCAAAAAAATATTAATGGATCAGGTGCATTTAGCTTTGTTGAACATATTCAAGGTAGTCATGTAAAAGGTAAAAAGAATCCTAATTACCATCATAAAGGCCGCCCATATCTGGATTCGTACACAGCTATTGCAGCTCCAAAGATGTCAGTTAGACTTCAAGCAATTCGCGGTGGTCGTGCTGATATTGAATTCCGTGGCTTTCCACCAAAAGCAAGAGATGATCTCGTTAAAGCGCTTGGGGATAAAATTAAGGTCCAAGAAAGTGATTGGAACTGTGTTCTATCAGCATCACCTAACCACCAAGTTAAGCCATTCGACGATCCAAAAGTTCGAAGAGCATTGACACTAGCGGTCGACCGTAAGTCCGGTTCAAAATATCTCTCTAACATTGCTATTGTTAAAACCCCAGGTGGTATTGTTTTCCCTCAACATCCTTTAGCTACTCCAATGTCTGAGTTGAAAGCTAATATCGCCGGTTATGCCGAC
>CAXYEO010000006.1:0-42662 GCA_964276085.1 uncultured Thalassobaculaceae bacterium
TGTCAAAAGTGATTAAATCGCTTGCGATACTGGTCGAAAGCCGCATTGCTCCAACGACCCCCCGCGGCTGGACCACATTCAATGATTTCAATTGGCCGAGCCATGGCGTTCTCAGGTGTTGTCATTCCTCCACTCGACTGCATAATGTAAAGCGGTGCATCAATGCCAAGCTTCCCTAATTCGAGTTGAACCGAGGTTAGATAACGCTTTACTAAAGGCATAACGTAAGCATTTAAAACCGCTTCCGAGGTCCGTTCATACTCGGAAAACATTGGCATGACATCACTTGAAACACTTAGAGGAATACTAGGCGCTAGTCGCCTTGCTATTTTTGCAACCTCAATCTCGTGTTGGGAATTAGCAGGGCTATTCAGAAGACATACCGCTATAGCCTCTATTCCTTCATCCAAAAGCTGCCGGATTGCCTTTTCTGCATCCAGTATATTGAGAGCCTGAATTATATTACCCCGACCATCAATTCGTTCCTCCACCTCTAAACGTAAATTACGGGGCACTAGAGGGGGTGGTTTATTCCAGGACAGATCGAGCACTGCTGGCAGACGTCCTCGGCCAATTTCTAATATATCGCGAAATCCAGACGTGGTGAGAAGGCCAACCTTCGCACCTTTCATCTCGATACATGCATTGGTAACAACCGTAGTACCATGCACTAAACGGTCTATCATACTTGGTTGTATCCCTGCAGACACACAAATTTCTAGGATTCCTTCAACCATTGCTCGGGAATAGTCATCAGGCGTTGAAAGTAATTTGTGGCTACGAACCTTTCCTGACGGATCTAAAAGAATAATGTCAGTGAAGGTGCCACCGATATCCACGCCGATATGATAGCCTTCCATTAATTACCCCTTCCCTCTTTGGAGAATAGTTTGCTTCTAACAGTCACGCGAATTCATAATTGAAAGTAAATTCTTCCCATCCTGCCCCCATAAACTAAAACCTTCCTGCGAACGGTTTGCGTACTACACTATCATAAACCCAGTGAGCTAACGTGGTAGTGTCAAAAACTGGCACCCCAACGGCCTCTTGGACAGCATGCGCAAATGTTGGAAACTCCGTGTATTCCGCAACTATAGCTGCGACGTCGGGGTTCTGGGAAATATGATCAATGGCTAGCTCGACAAGTTGCTTGACATATATGGCAGGATTGAGCCGGCCACTTGCAAATTGTTTCTGGGTTTCTGGCAATCCTGTTGAATGGACTTTCGTTATACGATCAAGTTGATTAACTCCACACGCCATAAATAATTCATCCGTCAACGAAGTAATATCACTAAACACAGCAATTTTTGAATCCGGCTTAATAGCTTGCAAAACCATCGGCACCTGCATCAAGCTTGAGAGAAATACAGGAATATCAAGTGCCTCGGATAGTCGGCCTTGGAAATTTCCAAAAAAACCACACCCACCAACTATTGCCCTAACTCCCTGCGATTGAACCTCAAGCGCTGCTTTAACCAATAATCGTCCTGTCTCCGAGTCATTACCTTTTGTTTTAGCTAGATTTGAACCATCAACAACCTTGTGCAATACAGGAAAGTCAAAAGTGGTCGCGTTTGCAACATCACCTGGCATAAACGGCCAAAAAAAATCATCTAGCAGTAAAATCCCAAGAGCATGCCCTGACGTGTGCTGCCCCGGACGCAATATAAGATCCTCATTAGGCCATTCCCTACCCTGAAATACCTTGTAGTTCACCGCGGCCTTTCTATGATTCACTCGTAAAAATAACGTTTATATACTTCATCATTTATAATTTAACATTCGCAATTATTCGTCAAGCTATTACCTTGATCGATCAAGAGACAGTTAAATGCAAAAATAAACCTCCTAAAGCTCGTGTATTCTTCCTTTTTAGGTCAAATAACGCTCTTCAATATATTTCTGGTTTTTCTGCTCCGTTTGCAAAAAGACCATTTAAAACCAACGGCCTTTTTGCTATCGTTGACGACTTATTATCTGTTAATATTTTCACTCAGCAGCTTCGGCAGTTTCTGGACCATCTACTACCCGTGTTTTAAAGTTTGCAGGTGAGACAATTTCTAAAACTTCAAAATCTTTTGAACATGCTACTTCACGATGTTTAATGCCCGGTCGCTGGTTTAGACAATCGCCTTTTTCTATTCGTCGAACCCCTAACCCCTCATACTCAAATTCCGCCCATCCATTCAAAACCATAACAAACTGAAATTTACAATCGTGGACATGCCAATCCTGAACTTCGTCTGCCATTTCCTTACCGTTAGCCTTAACTATATGGGCAACATAATCACCTTTTGTTGCCTCTTCGATTCCTAGATCACGGTACTCAAAAATCTCTCGAAGACCGTCTTTCCAAACAGCGTCTGACGCTTTGTTAAGCGAAAACTCCCAATTATTTGTCATAGTATTCCCCCTCTAGTTTTTTTCATAATACTAATTCAGCACAGATTTATCATACCCAATTTCTAAATAACTTTAAATTCTTTTTTATAAATTCGAGCTCCAGTAATTCTTATAAAGCTTTATAGAAACAGAAAGGGGAGGATAAATTTCTTATCATACATCAGCGTGTAGACGCCTCCTTAAAAACAGAAAAAGGGCATCTGAAAGCATCAGGTTTTCAGCGGCCTTTTTGTTGGTGCTAAGATAGAGAAAACGCAATATTACTTGAACCAAAATTTATATTTTTATCTCATGTGTCACTTTATTATATTATTATAACTTATTGTTTTTGTGTTATTTTATGGTATTGATAATATTTTTTTTCCAAAAAATAATACCGCAAACCGTGATCATATGAAATCTATATATTTTATCGCATTACAATAAAGTATGGTTTCTGATGCTTATTTGTAATTTCCAAATAAAAGTCTGTTCTCAGCGACTAATTTAAATAGTTTCTGATAGTTATTACCGCCCAATGGTGACCACCCAGGTTTACTTATTCCTTAACCAAGTAGCGTTCAGCTTCGCAATATCTGGGCATCCAATCTGAGTTAACGCTAACGTGATTTCATCAGTTAACAAGTCTACTACATGGTCTACTCCCTTTGCTCCTAGGGCCGATACACCCCACATAAATGCCCGCCCACAGAAGACAAATTGGGCGCCAAGGGCAAGTCCCCGCACAATATCTAAACCAGACGAAAAACCACTATCTACCATTACGGTTACCTTTCCACCCACCGCCTCTATTATATCGGGTAGAACCTCCACTGGTGCGGGCGACGCATCCATTTGACGTCCACCATGGTTCGAGACTAGGATGCCATCATACCCAAGCTTCGTAGCCTGCTTGGCATCATCGGGGTGCATTACCCCCTTAATTATCAACGGCCCCTTCCAGTGATCTCGGATACGTTTCAAACGGTCTGTTGTCACCATTTGTCCAAGTTGTTCTCCAACAAATTCAGCCATTCCTCTCATACTTTTGTTGTTTGAATAACGTCCGAGTGTTTTAAAATGGGGTATCCCGTTTATGAGTGTATTTAAACTCCACCGCGGTCTGATTGCCGAATTGAATAAAGATTCTAAAGTTATACGGGGCGGTAACGCTAATCCGTTGTACATATCGCGTGGACGCCATCCACGAGCAGGAACATCTACAGTTACCATAAGCGCCTTAAACCCTGAGTTATGCGCCCGGTCTATTAAATCGTCGTTTATTTCCTGGCTTTTGGGTGGATATAACTGAAACCATCCGTTATCGCCAGCCAAAGCGCCAAAATCCTCTATATCCACTGTGCAGGCGGTACTCAAAGAAGTTGGGATATTCACTTTTCTACCTGCTCGAGCAAACTCCAACTCTGCTCTTGGGTACTGCAGACTGGCTAACCCCATTGGAGCTATACCAAACGGTCGGCTGTATTTTTCACCAAATAATTCAACCCCCATTTCTACTGTTTTCCAATCAGTTATGTACCGGGGGGTCAGTGTAACTGCATCCAACGCCTTACGATTACGTTTTAAACCAATACCAGCCCCAGACCCGCCATCCACATAATCATACGAGAATTTTGGCAGCCTCTTTCTCGCTTCTTTATGAAGATAGTCCACGCTTGGATAGCGATTAACTGGTCGCATCTGATTTATTCCATTCTAAATAATCTTAAAACTTAAAACTAAATTAAGATCAATGTGCGGTAACCCCGCCGTCAATTACTAATTCGGATCCTGTGACATATGATGACTCATCCGAAGCTAAATATAGGCAGCCCATTGCTATATCAGCAGGAACACCAAAGCGACCGAGCGGCGTGGCATCCATCCTAATTTTAGCTATTTCATTATTAGAATGACCAGGTTGCGTCATCGGTGTGTCTATGAACCCTGGATGTATAGAATTTGCTCTAATTTTATCTCCAGCGTGTTGTAGAGCAGTAGCTTTAGAAAAGATTCTGACCGCTCCTTTAGACGCATGATAAGCAGCATTACCAAAACTACCGACCAGTCCACAAATGGATGAAATATTGATAATAGATCCACCACCGGCAGCACGCATTGCTGGGATAGCGAATTTAGTTCCTAAATATACCCCCTTCACATTTACATCCATAATCCTATTCCAAACATCGACAGTCGTATCCTCTATAGTAGGTCCTGGAGTTATAGTAGTTTGTACCTTCAATTGAGGATCCCTGCCCGAAACCCCGGCGATATTCCCTAATATATCTAATTTTTTATATTTATTTACTATTTCATCCACGAGATTATTCCATGCTTCTTCATCCGTGACATCCAAAGTCCTATAGATTGCTTCACCACCAGCTTCAGTTACTTCATTTATTAATTCTTGCCCTAACTCATCTTGCACGTCCGCAGCCACCACGGCAGCGCCATGAGCGGCGAACGTTCTAACTGTCTCTGCCCCAATACCAGAAGCCCCACCCGTTACAATGGCAACCTTATTGACCAGTCGTTTCCCAATACTCATGGTACCCCCCATTAACTGAACATATGATAAACTTATAAAAACAATAAGTTGCCCAGTGCGTAAGTATTAGAACTAAGAATAGTCCCATGTGTGATCGCAAAATATTCTATTTTTTATCATGGTTAGATATGAAATACTGATATGAGGGGGTATTAAAGTGAAATATGATTATATAATCATCGGAGCAGGATCAGCAGGATGCGTTTTGGCCAACCGGCTCAGTGAAAACCCTAATAATACAGTTCTTTTACTAGAGGCAGGCGATAAGGATACGAACCTTTGGATACACGTTCCGGTTGGCTTTACCAAAACTTTGAATAATCCAGAAGTAAACTGGTGTTTTGAGACAGAGCCCGAGGATAATGTATCTGGCAGGCGTATCCCTATTCCACGTGGTAGGGTGCTCGGAGGGTCAAGTTCCATAAATGGTATGCTTTATGTTAGAGGGCAAGCATTGGATTTCGATGTTTGGGGGCAATTAGGAAACCGAGGGTGGTCTTATTCAGATATCTTACCTTATTTCAAGAAATCAGAAAACTTTGAACGCGGGAATGATAAGTTTCGCGGAACTGATGGCCTTCTTAACGTGGCTGATATGTATGAAAGACACGACCTGATTGACGCATTTATCGATGCTGGAGTAGAGTTAGGATACCCAAGAAATCCAGATTATAATGGCGCCAAACAAGACGGCTTTGGATATTATCAAATCACCCAACGCAACGGACGTCGTGAAAGTACGGCGCGGGCTTTTTTAAGACCTGCAAAAAATCGCAAAAACCTAACAATAGAAGCCCGGTGCGCATGTCACAAAACTCGTTTTTAATAAAAAAAGAGCAACAGGCGTTCATTATTCTGTTGATGGAATTAAGAAAAATGCGGATATAGATAAAGAAGTGATTGTATCCGCTGGTGCGGTTCAATCTCCACAAATACTTGAGCTTTCTGGAATAGGCCAACCTCAGTTGCTGAAAAGCCACGGTATCAATGTAGAACACGAACTGCCAGGAGTTGGAGAAAATTACAGAGACCATTATGCAGCCAGGATGAATTGGAGGTTAAACAAACCGATTAGCCTTAATGAGGAAACTAGGGGTTTAAGTTTAGTCAAAGAGGTTTTTAAATATGCACTAACCCGCCGTGGTGCTCTAACGTGGACAGCAGGGGTTGGACATGCATTTATGCGAACTAGACCAGAACTAGAAACCCCAGACGTCCAGTTTTTTTTCGTTCATGGAAGTTTTGGCTCGTCAAAAGATAGAAAGTTAGAAAAAGAACCCGGAATGACACTTGCGGTTTACCAATGTAGACCCGAAAGTAAGGGTACGATTCATATTGGGGGGCCTAACCCTTTTGACGCCCCCAAAATCCGGCCTAATTTTTTAGATAATAAATTGGACCAGGATACATTGATCGCTGGATTACATTTATGCAGATCGGTTGGTGAGACAGAGGCAATGAAACAGCATATATCTCATGAAATGAATCCTGGATCTAACGTTACAACGGATGAAGGAATGTTACAATTTGCCAGAGATACAGGTGCTACTACATATCACCCGATGGGAACTTGTAAAATGGGTAGCGACCCAATGGCAGTTGTAGATGATCGATTGCGAGTTCACGGCATTGAGAATGTAAGGGTTGCAGATGCCTCAATAATGCCCACTATGCCCTCTGGTAATATTAATGCGCCGGTGATTATGATAGCTGAAAAAGCGGCTGACATGATTAAAGAGGACAACAAGTAAGAGTCAGTGATAGATAAGTAAAAGTCAGTGATAAATCTTTTTGATTTTTTGGAAAAAATAATATGCCCGATACGATTTCAAAAGCTACTGAAGTGACCGATTCCGAGCGTAAAACACGCATTGAACTCGCCGCAGCTTTTAGATTAGTGGATTTATACGGCTGGTCGGATATGCTAGCAACCCATCTATCCGCCCGAATACCAGGCCCTAACGAGCATTTTTTAATTAACCCAGTGGGAACGCTGTTTGAAGAAATGACTGCCTCGTGTTTAGTGAAAGTTGATATCGATGGCAATATTCTCAGTGAAAGTGAATTTGGAATCAATCCAGCGGGCTATACGATCCATAGTGCTGTTCATATGGGACGCAAGGATGCAGGATGTGTCATGCATACGCATACAGCGGCGGGATTAGGCGTCGCGACACAAAAGTCAGGCTTGCTTCCCTTGACTCAAATGGCTTTAGCTGTAATTGCACAAACAAGTTATCATAGCTATGAAGGGCCAGCATTTGACCTTGGGGAACGAGATCGTCTTATTAAAGATTTATCCAGCAATAACGTGCTTATATTACGAAACCACGGGTTATTAACCGTTGGAAAAAACAGTTGCAGAGGCGTTTATTTGGATGTTTCGGGCAGAAAGAGCCTGCCGGTTTCAATTATCCTTTCAACAAGCTGGTGTACCTGCTCAGGAAATACCCAAAGCCGTTCAAGACATTTCTATTGAAAGATCAAGAAAAGCAATAAGTGCATCTGGACACCGTCCAATTGGACGATTTGAGTGGCCGGCATTACTCCGAAAACTCAACAGAGAGAATCCTGGTTACGACGAATAACCAGCTATATTTTTTTCAAATTTATATTTCAATCAGTCGTCCGATTAGAAGCATTTATTTTCGCAAATCGATAAGGCGAATGGGTTTCTGTCGCGCATTGATTTGGGTATACTCAGCAGTGTTACCGTTACCTGTTATTTCAACTTCAAGAGCTACCCCGAGTTTTTGCTTTAAAAGCTGTTGGATGCGATTAATAAGTTCGTTAGTGTGATTTTTTCCATGAACTTCGCAAACGACCGTCATAATATCTGTTTCAGATTTTTTTTCTACTCGGCAAAAGTACTCGCCATTTAGCTCCTGAACATCTCTCAAAATTGATGCCATACCTGTTGGGTAGATATTGATTCCTTTTAGTTTAATCATATTATCGCTTCGACCTTGAAAACCCGCTAATCGCCTAAATGGCAAATTTAGGCCTCCAGTTCCTGGTAAAATAGTAGAAACATCTTTAGTATCGAAACGGATAACGGGATAGACCGTGTCTTTAAATAAAACGGTATCACAAATATTCCCTTGTTCTCCATCTATGACTGTTTGCCCAGTTTCTGGATCCAGTATCTCTACAATGTGAGCATCTTCCCAAATATAAAGTCCATCATGGTCAGGCCCCTCTGCTGCAATAATTCCAGTATCGCCAACACCATACCAATCAAAACATTCAATCCCCCCCCAGGCCTTAGCCATTGCAACTCCCCCATCTTCGGCTAAATGACCAGAAATCATGCCTACTTTGAGATCAGCAGAGGGGTCCAGCCCAACTTTTTTAGCTACTTCAGCTAATTTTATTATATAATCTGAAAACCCAACAATAACGGTTGCACCGAATCTTCGCATTAAATCGATTTGTTGTTCTGACCTTGTTTCTAATCCTGTCCCAGCCGGCAAGAGAAGCGCATTTGTGTAATGGAGCAGTGCTTCTCTTATATAGTGTCCACCATTCACCATTCCAAAACCATATACAGAATGGACAATATCGTCGTGTTTTAGGCCTTGAAGGAGGTAAGCTCTAGCAAGTAAAGCATTTTGTATCTCGCGGTCTCGTGGACCATAAAAAAGTGGCTGCGGATGACCGGTAGTACCACTGGTTGTATGCATAACAACCCGATCCCCGTCTGACCAATTAGCTTTTCCAATAAAGTCTCCAAAAGGAGGAAATTCTTCAACACTTTCCATTAAATCAGACTTTGAAAAAGTTGGGATTTTTGTTATATCATCTAAACTGTTGATGTCCCCACGCTCTAAACCGACAGAACTCCACCGGCGTAAATAGAAAGGATTTATCCACGCCTTGTCTATTAGTTGGAGGAAACGTTTTTCCTGTAAGCCCCTTATTTGTTCAACATTCATTTTACCTATTTTGGAACGAAATTCATTTCCAATTGGATAGTCGGCAAGGATTGTTTTGGGGTCTGCCTTTCTAAAATAACTACTCACGAAACGTCTACCCTGTTGCCAAATCTATTAAAGCTCGAATGTCCTCAACTTCCTCTAAGTCATCTATCATTTTAATAATTTCTTCACCGTCTTCAATAGGTAAAGAAATAGCGGAGGCTTTCCAGTTACGTCTAAATTTGGCTAAGTGAGCATCTCGAGTTAGTGGTTTATTTGGATTGCCGTAAACGGTATCAACCCGCTTAAAAAACTTTTCTCCATTTTCCATTCGAATCTCGACCTCAACCGGGGAAAGAGCGTTGGGGTCTGGGTTATCATCTATTTTTATATGTACTTTTCTAGCGAGATCTAACGAACTCTTATTTCGGATCGCATCAATGGTAAAATCGTCTATATCTATAAAACGCTTCTGAAGCATTATTGATGCTGCGAACTGCCCGTTTAAACGAGCGTAGCTGATTTCCATTGCATCATGAATAGGTCTTCCGACCAAGTGGTGCGTTAGCGACGGCACCTTTGCTTCAACACTCTCTATCTGGTCAACATTAATTATGTTTGAATTCTGTATCTCTTGGATTGCATTTACGATTCCGTGTGTGGCTCGACCACTTGGAAATGGCTTATGAGCCACTTCATTTATTCGCCAAGTCTTCCCCAGGGTTGAAAGGACTGAGCGAATATCACCTTGCGCCTCTATTAGTCCAAAATAGCCAAAGCGACCCTCTAGTACTCCTTGAAGTCCAGGCAAACCATTCTCGGCTAAGTCGCAGGCTATAAGAGCATTTCTGGAGTTAAATCCAATTTGTAGCGCAAGCAAGGACGACCCTTCCGTATGCGCTTGCATCGTTCCGGATAATTGTATGTACGCAAGGGAGAATGCCCGTATTAATCGTTCCTTATCATAACCCCGGGCGCTACCAACTGCGGCGACAGCAGCAAATGCACCAGCCGTTGCCGGCCTGAAAAATTGAAGGCCACTCGTGCATGCAACACCTAAATTACACGCAACATCAACGCCGAGTATCGCTGATTTTAATAGCTCTTTACCATTAATATTTCCTCTGCGATCAGCATCTGCGAGTAGAACCGCTAACAAAACAGTCATCGTATGGATTACAGCTTCTTCATGCACACAATCAAACTCAGAATTATGTATCTGAAACCCATTTATTAATGCAGCATCTGCAGAATTAATCCTGGCTCTTTGTCCTAAAACTCTAGATGAGAGTTCAGTAGGAGGCGCTGAAGAATAGGCGTTTAAAAGTTCTTTAACATAAGGCCCAGTAGATCCGGCTAAACCGACACCAAGTGTATCTAAAATAAAAGTTTTTGCAGACTGAATAGCTCTATCTGGGATATCTGAATAGTTAGTTTCTACAATATGATCTGCAAAGCGCTCGATAGCATCTTTCATATTACAATTACCCCTTAAATCTCCAAAGAGAGTTTCTCTTTGATTTATAAATGAATTCTTACTTTATAATCAATTCTTAGGCCCGATTTAGCACTATATTCATTATTCTTCAGGACTAAATGGATAACTGCTTTGCCAATGGTCCGCAATTTCCTGTCGGGTCGCAATCCAAACCTGTTCATAACTTAAAACATACTCAAGAAACCGTTCAAACCAAACAAACCGCCCAGGCCGGCCAACAATTCTCAAATGAATTCCAAAAGACATCATACGAGGTTCCCTTTCGCCTTCCAGATACAACCTATCAAATGTATCTTTAGCATATTGAAACCATTGTTCAGGCGTATAGGCGGGCGCGCTCCACATTTTCATGTCATTACTATCCAAGGCATAAGGAAGAATTAAAATAGGTTTTTTATCAATATGATCCCAAAATGGCATATCATCTGAATAATCGTCCATGTGGTAAGAAAAGCCATTTTCGATAAGGAGCCGCCTTGTATTCGGCGTGAGTAAATATCGTGACAACCATCCTACAGGCCTTATTCCTGTTGTATTCTCAATAGAGTCTGCTGCCTTGATTATAAAATCTCTTTCTTCTTCCTCATTCATATTGAATTGATGGATCCAACGCCATCCATGACTGCAAACCTCATGTCCATCTTTAATGATTTCCTGCGTAAGTTCAGGTGCTCTTTCAAGGCTTACTGCAGCAGCTGTAAACGTACATTGAATGTCATGTTTTTTTAGGAGCTCCATAATCCGAGGAGCGCCCCGTTTTATACCATACTGATAATTGCTTTCATTACCAAAATTTCTGATGGGTTTTCTCAATACTACACCAAGTTCATCGACTGGTTCCGGTCCTCGATCACCCTCAGCGACTGAAAGTTCTGATCCCTCCTCTACGTTGACAACTATTGATAGAGCTAACCGGTTATTTTCTGGCCACACTGCTTGTTTCATCTGGTAAGCTTCCTAAATATTTAAAATTAATATTTACCCATCAACAATCCTGAACAAGTCAGACGGGTTGCTTCAGTAACTCTTCAGTCGTTGTTCAGATCCAAATCAAATAAAGGAAAAAGTCATAAATTCCCACCAAAAAAAACTGTAATACGTTTATTAAACAAATTCATGAAAGGGTTTTAGCGTGATACCATTTTTCATAATAGAAGTACGAATTTGAGTTGCTATATTCACTGCCGATGGATTATCACCATGCACACAGATTGTATCGATGCGCCCGGGAATTTTTTTTCCAGAGTTAGTCGTGACAGCCTGTTCCTCTAACATTATCAGAACCCTTTCTGAGGCTTTTTCGGGGTCCTTGATAATTGCACCCTTCTCACTTCTTGGTATTAAATTGCCATTGTCCTGATAACCACGATCTGCATAAACTTCCCTAGCCAGACGAAGGCCTACCTTTTCACCGGCGCGCTCGGTTGCCATACCAGGCATAACTACCATAATAAGGTTGGGGTCCACCGACTTAATAGCTTTGGCAACAGAAAGTGCCACCTCATCATCCTCTGCCACTACATTACCTAAGGACCCATGGCTTTTAACATGAGTTACCGCAGTATTTGTTATTGCCGCTATACCTTGCAATGCTCCTATTTGATACGCTATTTGTCGCTCTAACACTTCGAGGCTATCCCCCACAATACGCCGGCGGCCAAAACCCGGCAGATCCAAATAACTAGGGTGAGCACCTACTGCAACGCCTCTCAATTTCGCCGTCTGTAGTGTATCTCGCATCACGGTTGGATCTCCCGCATGATATCCACACGCGACATTCGCACTGGTTATGATCGATAGCACAGCCTGATCCTCACCTTTACTATAGACCCCCCAACTTTCGCCAAGGTCTGAGTTCAAATCAATCAAAGTCATCGTATTACTCTCTAAAATTCGTCTTTACTTAAACGTACCCGTTTGCCGGGGTACATTAAATTACTAATCCTAAATTAAACTGATTTCATTCTCCATACGCTCCCCGTTAAAAAACCGGTCTGCATTAGCAAAAATTTCCCTAAATTTTACAATCATTGTATCTCTGGTACCAGGAGCATGGTGCGGCGTTAAAACTACGTTAGGAAAATCCGCAAAAGGATTGGGGGTAGGCGGAGGTTCTATTTCAAACACATCCAATCCAGCACCACCTATATGTCCCGATCGTAGGGCATCTACTAATCCTAATTCTGATACAACTGGTCCTCTTGCACAATTGATTAAAGTAGCACCAACCTTCATTTTGGCTAATGCAACCTCATCTATTAAATGATGAGTGAGTTCAGTGAGAGGAACATGTAAAGTCACAAAGTCACTCTCCGATAGTAATGTCTCCAAAGAGACCCGCTCGGTTTTTAATTCCATCTCTATTTCTGGTGCTATTTCGATTAAATCCGTGTAAATTGTCTTTGTATCAAACCCAATTAAGCGTTTTGCAACTTGCTTTCCAATACGTCCAAAACCAATTATTCCCACAGTAGCACCAAATAACTGTCTCGCTGAAGAACGAAAGGTATTTGAATGCCAACGGCCCTCTCGCAACTCAGAGTCGCAAAACGCAAGTCTGCGTCCAGTCGCTAGCATCATCATTATTGCATGCTCGGCAACACCTTCACTCGTACCTTGTGGAGTTACCGCAAGCCGTATTTGTCGCTTCATTAAGATATCCGTAGCCACTGTATCATGGTAGCCAACCCCTTGATGGAGAACTAGCCGGCATTTAGTGGCAACTTCAACATCTTCAGCAGACATTTTTGCACCACCAACAATCACTAGTTCCGCCTCAGCTAAAAGGCGGTTACGTTCCTCAATTGATCCATCTTCGAAAGTCATGAGGTCATATCTCTCCTTAGGAATTATGGAGTGTATGAGGTCATAAAAATTCTGATCCGCTTTAACGAGGTAAAGTACTTTTCTTTTCATCGTAAGATTCCAAATAAACGGGGTTTTACATCCAAAAAAATTACTAGCTAAACAGTTAGTTTACTTTACCTGCGCGGGCATTTGAAACTAAACGCTCAAACTTCTCAATATCTTTTATTACGATAGAGCCTTTTGTTTTCTCAATCACTCCTTGACGTTCCAATTGTTTTAACTCTCGGGTAATCGCTTCTCTATGTGTACTTATTCGAGATGCTATTTCCGCATGTGTCGGCGGCGGTGATATTCGACCTGCCCCGTCCACTATTCGTCCCGCCTGAGCAAGTCGTAACAATTCCGCATGAATACGATCCCTTACACCCAAAGTGCTGAATTCAACTACTCGTTCATTCAACGTTCGTATTACAGACACCATTGACCTCATGACTATTAACGCCAATAAAGGATGCTCCACCAGCAATGCATTAAAGGTCTTGGAAGGCATTTGTGCAACAACGGTTCGATTCATCGCAACGATGGTTGCGGATCTGGGTTCGCCATCAATCGCCGCATATTCACCAAAATGCTCGCCCGGCTTCAAGTCATTCATTATCACCCTACGACCGCTCTCAGAAAACACTGTTACTCTAACTTCGCCCTGAACAATAAAATAAACGTCAGTGCTCCTATCATTAAGGTTTAGGATCAGTTCTTCTTGCTCAAAATTGCGCCATCTGCAGCGATCATTTAAAATTCTAATTTGTAATTCTGGAATATCCTTCAGTAAGTACATTTTTGCGAGTGTTCGCTCTAGTGCCATACCAAGTTCCTTAAATTATTTTTGCTTTCAGAGTTTATATTAGACCAAAAAACTATAATCATCGAACGTATTTATAAATTCAAGCAAACAGATCCGTGACATTTACCACAAGAGTTTCGGCAAAAGTCTACTATCTATCGGTAGTAGAATTATAACTACAGGGATAAACAACAGGGATAGTTCTTAGGAAAAATAATTACGTTCAGTCATTACTTAAAATTACGGTCACAAACGATATTTCCATATTTAAACCTTTTTGGGGACTAAACTGATGGAAAAAATGAATGCTAAAATTTTTGACATAAACAAGGGGATTATTACTCTTCAAAAGGACCTTGAATTCATAACTGGTGTCGCAAAAACCCACAAAAAATGTTGCTTTTCTGCGGTAATGACAGTGGCAGGACTAATTGGATGGCCATCTGTTGAGCGCGTTTTAAAATTAGGTAACAAGGCAATTAAAGAAAATAAGTCCAGCTCTCGTGACTGGAATCTTCGGTGATATAGCTAAGATTAATCCCAAAAGAGGTTAATAGTCAGTCTAACCGTTGACCTTAAAATAGAAACACCAATAGACTTTATTATCACTCAAATTTACCATAAAAACAGTGATAGTTTTTTTAAGTCTTCTATCTGGAGTTATGATAATGGCAATTTTTCTAAAGACTGGTTCTTCAGATGCTGAAAAAGCTGAGGAAAATATTTCTGTTAAGTCTACCGTCGAGAAAACCTTATTTGATATTGAAAAATATGGCGATGCTGCTGTTAAAGAACTATCAAAGAAATTTGACAGATGGGAACCAGAAACATTTCGACTTTCCCAAAAAGAAATAGATTTCTGCCTGGAGCAACTGACTCAGGAAAATATAAAGGATATAAAATTTGCCCAGACTCAAGTTCGAAACTTTGCAGAAATTCAACGCACCGCAATAACAGATATTGAGGTAGAGACTCTGCCTGGAGTAATTTTAGGTCATAAGAACATTCCAATAAATAGTGTGGGTTGTTATGTTCCAGGCGGCAAATACCCAATGGTTGCATCTGCCCATATGAGCGTTGTCACCGCCCGAGTTGCTGGAGTGAAACGAATTATAGCAGCCACTCCTCCTTTTGAAGGTAGACCAAATCCCGCCGTTATCGCTGCGATGCACCTTGCCGGTGCCGATGAGATTTATTGTATGGGAGGAATCCAAGCCGTTGGTGCAATGGCACTTGGAACAGAATCAATACAATCAGTAGACATGTTAGTTGGCCCAGGAAATGCTTTTGTAGCCGAGGCAAAACGGCAACTTTATGGAAAAGTTGGGATTGATTTATTCGCCGGTCCTACAGAGACATTATTAATCGCCGATGAGACTGTTGACGGAGAAATGTGCGCAACAGATTTATTAGGACAAGCAGAACATGGACCAACGTCCCCAGCTATTTTATTAACAACCTCAGAAAAATTAGCGAAAGATACCCTAAAGGAGATTGATCGCCAATTAGATATATTATCTACAGCACCAATAGCACGCTTAGCATGGCGGGATCATGGGCAGGTAATAGTTTGTGAGAACGACGCCGAAATGTTAAAAATTGCAGATGAAATAGCATCGGAACATGTCCAAATCTTGACACGCAGTCCTGATTACTTTTTTGAAAACATGACAAACTATGGAGCCCTCTTTTTAGGGCCAGAAACTAACGTCTCTTACGGAGATAAGGTTATCGGCACAAATCATACTTTACCTACAAAAAAAGCCGCCAGATATACGGGTGGTCTTTGGGTTGGCAAGTTCCTGAAAACCTGTACTTATCAGCGAATTCAAACGCCTGAAGCGAGCGCCATGATCGGCGAATACTGTTCAAGGCTGTGCGAAATAGAAGGCTTTGCGGGTCATAAAGAACAAGCGGATTTGCGGGTACGACGTTATGGAGGCAGTAATGTTGCGGGAAAACCAACCAACTAAATCAATCGGCTTTGATTAAAGTGGATGGAAATTTCGTCAATTAAAATATGAATTAATGTTTGGAATTGATCCTATGGAACCAAAACAGAAAACGCGCTCTTTAGAGCGTTTCCAGCTAAATGGCTTAACCGCGCTAGTCACAGGAGCTGGACGCGGGTTGGGCGAAGCCTGTGCAATAGCGTTGGCAGAGGCAGGTGCTAAACTAATTATTATGAGCAGGACTAAAGATGACCTGTTAGACCTAAAGTCTCGAATTGAGGCCTTTGGTGGCACAGCAAAGGTTTCAATATGCGATGCGGCTGCATCAGAGCAAATTTCAGAAATAGTTCCAAAACTTGGCCATATAGATATTCTCGTCAATAACGCGGGCACAAATATTCCTGAACCTTTCATAGATGTTAGTTTATCTAATCTAGATACTATTCTGAATCTGAATGTTCGTGGCGCTTTTGTGATGGCCCAGGCAGTTGTCCGAGAAATGATAGAGAGAGGACACGGCGGTTCTATAATTCATATGTCATCCCAAATGGGTCATGTGGGTGCTCCTAATCGCACTGTTTATTGTGCTAGTAAACACGCTATAGAAGGACTAACTAAAGCAATGGGGGTTGAATTAGCTCCTCATGGAATCCGCGTGAATTCCGTTAGCCCTACGTTTATTGAAACACCACTCAGCCGTCCTTTTTTTGAGGATGAGGCTTTTGCAAAGGATACGTTAAGCAGAATACCAATGGGTAAATTAGGCAGTGTTGAGGATGTTGCGGATGCTGTCGTTTATCTTGCGTCCCCTGCCTCAGGAATGGTAACCGGCTCCAGTATAGTTGTTGATGGCGGATGGACTGCTCGCTAAGGTATAATATTCCACTGCAAAACCTCTCAAAATCAGAATAAAGGGCCAGGCCACCGACCTACCGCAGGCGTATTAGCATACTGTTTCGGAAATAATGGGTTTATAGTCTTTTTGCTTAATTTCCATAATAAGAAGGAAATGATTATTAAATTGAATAAATTCCAAATAAACCCATTTAAAAAAGCGGCCTGGTAGGAAAGCGTCCAATCATAAATCTCACCAGACAACCAACCACCAAAGGCCATTCCCCCAATAGTAGCCGATAATACAATACCGACGCGGACACCCGCTTGGCTTGCAGGAAAATGGTCTCGTACTAAAACAGCATATGCCGGGACAATGCCTCCCTGGAATAAACCAAACATCGCTGAAACTATATATAAGGAAATCATTCCATCTGCTGGAATATACAGCAATAAAGAGACCGCTTGAAGTGCTGAGCCAATAAATAAAGCCCAAGTCGCTCCAATCCAATCAGTCAAAAAACCAAAAATTATTCTACTTACTACACCCAAACCAAACATAATTGAGAGCATCTCAGCCCCTCGCTTCGCGCCAATATCCAAATCAACACAATGCGCAACTATGTGAACCTGCGGCATTGCCATCGCAACACAACAGGTTATCCCTGCAACTATTAATAAAATCTGCAGTAAATTTGGCGACATTATTGGAGTAATAGGGCTTACATTTTTGCTCTCGGTCATCGATATTTTTTGAGAAGGCGGGTCCCCGCGAAGAAATAGAGCCACCGGCACCATAATAGTAACACAAATTGCTCCAATAATAAGGTGCGTATCACGCCACCCCACACTATCCGATAAGTATCGAACAAGTGGTGGCCACATCGTCCCTGCTATATAACTACCCGACGCGACTAATGACATTGCAATGCCGCGACGCTTAACAAACCAAAGTGATACCGACGCTATCATTGGCCCAAAGGTTCCGGAGGTTCCTACACCAATTAGTACTCCTTGGCAGAATAAAAACTGTCCAAAACTAACCGACAACGCCGCACCGAAAAAACCAAGGCCTAAGCATATGGCCGATATTAAAGTTGGCACAACAACACCATACTTATCTACCATGCGGCCCATTAAGACATTGCCAATCATGATACCAACCATCGCGGCCGTATATGGTAGGGAAGCGTTACTGCGATCAACCCCAAAGTGCTCTTGAATTTCCGGTATCAATATAACGCAGGACCACATACCGACACCGCCAGCAGTCCCTAGCACAAGAGAGGCAACCAGACGAAACCAAGCATAAGAACTATCCAGCTTGTCGGACTGATCTTCGCCCTTTAATGCGCCGGAGACGTCACCCATTAGGTGCAAATGCTTCTAACGCCCTTGGGTCAGAACCTAACTCACCGTCAGGTCTGAACGCCTGCAAAACGACTTGATCTGCACCTGCTTTGAAATGTGCCTCAATGCAGTCTTGTATTATCTGTTCTTTACCCCAAACGACCATTGCGTCTAGAAACCGAGGGGCAGCTTTTCCGGTGACTTCTTTTTCTGTAAAACCGAGTCTTAACCAATTATTACGATAATTATCCATTGCCATATAAGGCCCCATTTGTTCCTGGGCTATTGCTCTCGCTATACCTTCATCATTGGTAAGACAGATTTTCTGTTCTACGCACAACCAAGGCTCGGGTCCCATAATTTTTCTGGCTTCGATAGTGTGATCTGGTGTAACGCAATATGGCAATGCCCCTTTTGTAGACACTGATGCAAGCTCCAACATTTTTGGGCCAAGTGCCGCTAGGACTATAGCTCTATCATCAATTCTGATAGTTGGGTCTATTTTAGCTGACATAATATCCCCTAAATATTTTCGCATAGTGGCTAAAGGTTTACCATAAGAATGTCCCCGAGCCCCCTCAACTAGGGGAACATGGCTGACGCCAAGCCCCATAAGGAATCTGTTGTTGTAAAGACGGTTCAGACTATCATGGCCCTGCGCGGCGGTGACGGCATCCCTAGCGTAAATATTTGCTATACCACTGGCTATGACTAATTTTTCAGTATGGGAGAGAAGATAGCCTGCCACCGACAGAGCTTCATATGATAAAGATTCTGGATACCATAACGTCTGATAGCCTAAACGCTCAACGTTTTTAGCTAAATCAGCCAGTTCCCGCTTATCCATAACATTTGTTCGCGACCAAATCCCCAGCCCGCTGGGCTTTTGCATCATCTTCTCCACAATATATTAAACCTTAACTGTATTGTTATAAACATCGCTAAACTAACGACACTGCATCTGCAATTCATCTGCCTGAAAAAGTGGGTTTTCGCTTCTCCCTAAAAGCAGCCCCTCCCTCCTTTTGATCATCACTACTTCGAATACTTAATAATTCACTTCGCGCTAGTGCATGCAATTCGGAGGGCCCTTTTGGCGTGACACTTTCCCTTACAAAACGTTTAATCATCCCCATTACTAAAGGCGCACTATTTGCTAAAATACGAGCATACTCCATAGCTGCCTCAACTTGTTGCCCAACAGGAACTATTTTATTCACCATGCCAACTTCATAAGCCCTTTGGGCATCAAAGTGTATTCCTGTTAACATAAATTCCATAGCAATCTTGTGGGGCAAACGCGCCGCCGTACTGGCAATCAAACCACCACAAAAACCCATCTGAGCCTCTGGATAAAAAAAATCAACATTATCTGCAGCAACTGCAATGTCACAGAATTGGACTAGGCAATAGGCACCTCCAACACAGTACCCAGCTATGGCGGCTATCACTGGCTTATCGGTTATCACACCAACTCCCGGCATACATTCCCATAAATCAGGGTCAGTGGGGGGATCTTTAATGTCTGCGCCAACAGAAAATGCTTTATCACCGGAACTTGTTAATATGGCGCACTGGTCATCAGAGTTTTTATATTTAATAAATGCATCCCTGAGAGCTGCCACTAAGTCATTCGATAGTGCGTTCATCTTTTCTGGTCTATTAATTGTAATAAGGGCTATCCGCTCCTTTGACTCATAGATAACCAATTCGCTCATTTTAACTGTCCATTTTTAAAAAATTTATAGCGTTTGTCCTTTTCACTTTCTAACAGACCTATCATATAATTCCAAAGCACCTTTGAATACTCATAAATCAATGCTCCTGTTTCATGAACAAAAACCCATAGTAAAAATCACTCATGTTAGTTTTATTACAGCCTGAGGCACTCGAAATATCAAGTAAGGGATCCAAAACAGTGAACTCCTTGAGCTAACGGTGATAACCTAGATAAGCAATAAGAGCTGATAAACCTGTGTATTCCTTGAGAATATGCAGAGATCAAATAAAAAATACCTTTAGTTTTTAGAGAAAAGGGCCTTCATAATGAATATTACCAACATCGACCCATGCCAAGAATCTCTAATTTCCAGAGCTAACAAAGTATTACCTGCTGGTAGCTTTGGAAATATGCCAGGTAATATTGTACTTGAGCGAGGAAAGGCTGGCAGAGTATGGGATATAAGCAAAAATGAATACGTAGATTATTTATTAGGGTCAGGACCAATGTTTATTGGCCATGCTCATCCCGACGTTACTAAAGCAATAATAGAGCAAGCTCCTAGAGGGACGACCTTTTTTGCTAATAATCAGCATGGTATTAAGTTAGCAGAAACAATTTGTGACGCCGTGGCATGCGCGGATCAATTACGTTTTGTAAGCTCTGGGTCAGAGGCTACCTTATATGCCATGCGATTAGCTCGTGCATATAGAAAGCGTGATAAAATACTAAAATTTGAGGGTGGGTATCATGGAATGAGTGATTACGCATTAATGAGTCTCGCTCCCAAGCGTCTAACAAATTATCCACAACCAGTGCCAGATTCTGCCGGTATTCCTCGACAGGTGTCGGAGGATATCATTATCGCTCCATTTAATGATAAAGAAACCGTTGAAAGTCTGATTAATGAATATCACGACGAATTAGGCGGAGTAATTATAGAACCATTTCAGAGGTTGATCCCACCAGAGAAGGGGTTTCTTGAGATGTTGAGAAAAATAACGTCCAAATATAGTATTCCATTAATTTTTGACGAGATAGTCACCGGCTTCCGTTTTTCTTATGGAGGGGCTCAAGAGTACTATAATGTTACGCCGGATCTTTGTACTTTGGGGAAAATTATTGGTGGTGGCTTTCCTGTGGCAGCTATTTGCGGACGCTATGAAATCATGAAGCACTTCGACAAAGCACTTGTAGGCGAAGAGAACTTCCTACCTCAAATCGGAACACTAAGCGGTAACCCACTCGCTTCAGTTGCAGGGTTAGCAACTTTAAACGTTTTAAAATCAGACTCAACTTACAAAAAGGTTTTTGATACTGGACGTCAATTAATGGAAGGACTGCGAGTAGCTATGCACAACAACGGTCATGTAGCGGAAGTTATTGGAGAACCACCACTTTTTGATGTTTTTTTCTCAAGTAAAAAAATTAGGAACTATCGTGATATATTACAATCAGATGCAAAGAAAGCTGTTAAATTTAATCAGCTTCTGAGGAAACGGAAAGTTTTTAAAGGTGACAGTAAATTCTATATTTCAGCAGCACATAATCAAGATGACATTGATTTAACAATTTTAGCTATGAATGATGCTGCTGAAGAATTAAAGAATTTTACCTGCCATACTAACAATTAATATCCCTACAGCATCTGTCCACCATCTACTGCAATGGTTTCACCAGTTATCCAAGACGCGACATCAGAACCCAAAAAGACTGCTAATTTTGCCACCTCGTCTGGTTGGCCCAATCTGCCAAATGGAATTGATTTTTGAATACCTTGATACAAGGTAGGGTTATTTTTCTTAGCATCATCCCATGTGCCACCGGGGAATTCTATTGACCCCGGAGCTATACAATTCACTCTAATATTTTTAGGAGCCAGTTGAAGGGCTTGTGTTTTTGTATATTGGATGACTGCGGCCTTTACTGCCCCGTATGGTGGGGTTCTCAAAGAGGACGTGAGACCCGAGATAGACGAAGTATGAATTAATGCTCCACCCCCAGCCTTTTCAATATGAGGTATTGCCGCCCAAGACCCTCTAACTAATGCCATTAAATCCACATCTAATCCAGCCTGCCAACCTTCCTCATCATCAGTACGCCCAAAACCAGAGGGATTATTAACTAAAATATTCAGCCCACTTAAAGCAGCAACTGCATCTTCTATATACTCCTGTAAAGATTGTGGATCAGATACGTCACAGGTTGCAGCATGTACTTCACCACCAGATTTCTCTAATAGACTACGAGCCTTATCTAAACTTTCTTGTCCTCTTGCACAAATTGAAACAGCGGCCCCTTCTTTTGCAAACTCCCTTGCAATAGAAAGACCAATGCCCCTGCTTCCACCAGTCACGATTACACTTTTATCTTTCAGTTTTAAATCCATTTTAATCCCCAGATATTTAGATCATGATTTATTATTCATCTACAAAGCAGGCTTTATACTATTTATCAATTCTATAAACGGTTGCCCCAAGTCCTTTAATTTCTTCGCCCCTACGCCATGAATTTTAGAAAATTCCTCCTTATTACGAGGGGTTTTTATAGTCATATCGTGCAAGGCTCTATCAGTAAATACAACATACGGGGGAACCTTTCTGGCCTTGGCGAGTTGCGAACGAAGCGCCTTGAGCTCTTTTAATAAAGTTGCGTCAAGGCCGTTTAGTTTTGTCACCTCCAGTTTGATAGGATCATTAAGTTTATTATTTTTGCTATTGAACACTAATTTTCGATATTTAAACTCTTGTTCACCCGATTTTAGCGCATGACCTAATTTTGTAACCTTCAGACTACCATATTCACGAACATTCATTTCTAAAAAACCGCTTGCGACAAGCTGACGAAGAATAGATTGCCATTCTTCTTTTCTCTTACCAATACCCGTACCATACATATCCAAAAATTCATGTTTTAAACGATTGATCTTATCTGATGTACTTCCCCGGATGACATCTATGATATGCCCCGCTCCAAACACTTCACCGGTTTCCAAAATAGTGTTTATTAACAATGCCGCTTCTGTTGTACCATGAGCTAAGGACCCAGGTTCCAAACAGACATCACAATTTCCACATTCAATGCTATTTTCACCAAAATAAGATAATAAACTTTTTCGCCTACAACTCGGGGCCTCACAATACCCAAGCAAAGCAGTTAATCTCTGGTGTTCTCTCCTTCGCCGATCATTCCCACCTTCCTCCTGCTCAATAAAGATACGCCTCATACGAATATCTTCTAATCCATACAACATTAACACATCTGCCGGTTTTCCATCGCGGCCAGCTCGTCCTATCTCTTGATAATAGGCCTCTATGCTTGAGGGTAGGTCGGCATGTAGAACAAATCGAATGTCAGGTTTATCAATCCCCATTCCAAAAGCTATAGTGGCCACCATTATCACCCCTTCTTGAGTCATAAATGAATCTTGGTTTTTTTCCCTCACAAATTTATCCATTCCAGCATGGTACGAATAAGCATTATGGCCATTTTTAATTAGAAGATCCGTCGTTTCATCTGTTTTTTTTCGGGAAAGACAGTAAATTATGCCACTATTTCCTTTGTTTTTCTCTACAAATGATAACATTTGCTTACGCCAATCATGTTTCCCCGTAACACTCAGCTTTATATTAGGCCTATTGAACCCTGTAACATAAACATTAGCTTTTTTGCCAAAAAGGCGATCAACAATATCCTGGCGCGTTGCCTCATCAGCTGTCGCTGTTAACGCGGCGATTGGAGTGTCGGGAAATAGCGTGGTTAAGCGACAAAGTTCCTCATATTCCGGCCTAAAAGCCGGTCCCCATTGAGATATGCAATGAGCCTCGTCGATAGCAAAAAGTTTGACTGGCAGTTCTTTTAAAGCAACGAGCATTCGCTCACTCATCAGTCGCTCTGGGGCCATGTATAAAAGGGGTGCCATGCCTGACTTTACTTTCCTCCATGACACTATGTTATCACTTCTAGTGCGCCCTGAATTTATCGTTTCCGCAGAAACACCATTTAGTCGCAACGCCGCTACTTGATCCTGCATTAATGCAACAAGTGGAGATACAACTATTGTTAAGCCCCCTAGTATAAGAGATGGTATTTGGAAGCATAATGATTTACCTGAACCCGTTGGCATCACCGCTAAAGTATTTTCTCCAGCTAGCAAACTATCCACGACTTGTTCCTGGCCAGTCCGAAAGCTCTGAAAACCATAGACATTACTCAGGATCGATAGTTTTTGGCTTTTGACGTCGCCAGAGTACATTCTATAGAACCCAGTCTACTAAATAAGAATCACCAGTTTATCTGCTTAAAGTGATTCGTATCATTTAGCACGTGGCATTCTGTTCCAAACATCGAGCGCAGCTATTTTATATGCCTCTGCCAGTGTTGGATAATTAAATGTATTTTCAACGAAATATTCTACTGAACCTTTTAAGTTTAGCACAGCTTGACCAATGTGGATAAGTTCTGTTGCACCTTCTCCAATTATGTGGACACCGAGAAGCTGGTGCGTCTCTAGAGAAATAAGTATCTTCATCATACCGCTCTCTAACCCCATAATTTGTCCTCTAGATGTCTCTCTGAACCGCGCTATTCCAACTTCGTAAGCTATACCTTCAGCTTTAACTTCTTCCTCGGTCTTACCAATTGTCGAAATTTCTGGAACAGAATAAATACCATAAGGAAAAAATTCTGGGGGCGTATACGTCGATTGATTAAAGGCATGACAAGCAGCTATTCTGCCCTGCTCCATTGAAGTTGAGGCCAAGCTAGGAAAACCAATAATATCTCCCACCGCATAGATGTGTGGCACTATTGTTTGGAACGTCTCGCTATCCACGGCCAGTCTTCCCCTCTCATTCGGCATAATCCCAATGTCTTCGAGACCAAAATCTTTCGTAGCTCCATATCTACCTGCAGCAAAAAGGACCATATCACTGCGCACTAATCTTCCACTCTTTAAAGTAATTTTACAGCGTCCATTTTTAACTCGGGTTATTTCCTCTATTGAATTCCCTAAACGTAAAGTCACGCCTCTATCACGCAATTCGTGCAAAAGAGTTGCTATTATCTCTTTATCAACAAAATCTAAAATAGTTTCTCTTGACTCTATAAGCGTTACTGGAATATCCAAAGCGCTAAAAATGGTAGCGTACTCAACGCCTATTACGCCTCCTCCGACAACGGCTATACTTTTTGGCACGCGCTTCATATTTAAAATTTCGTCACTATCAAAAACTGAAACACCATCAAACGGAATAAAATCTGGTCTATATGGTTTTGAGCCTGTCGCTATTATGAATCTATCCGAAGAAATCTTCATATCTTCGTCACTGTCTAGTCTAACTTGTATTGTGTGTGAGTCTTGAAACCTCGCTTTCCCGTTAAGCGTTTGCACACTATTTCTAGCAAATTGGTGCTCAAGAACCTCCACTTCATGATCCAAGGTCATGTGAAGACGCTTTTTTAAATCGTCTGCAGTTATATTCTGTTTTACTCGGTAGGCACGACCGTAAAATTCGCGCTCACGCCAACCGGAAAGATTTAATGAAGTTTCTCTAAGTGTCTTACTCGGTATAGTCCCTGTATGAACAGAGACCCCACCAACGCGCTTTCCACTCTCGACGACAAGAACACTTTTTCCAAATTTTGCTGCCTGGATCGCAGCACGGCGGCCACCGGGGCCACTCCCTATGACAATGAGATCATAACAGTCTTTGTAAGTCGTTAAATTATGAACCAAAAGCATGCACCATATGTTATTTTAATAATTATTTAACATGAACTATTTTTATTAAATTAGATAGCAATTAACACTTTGTAATGGGTTCAATTTTTCTAATTCAAAGAATTATCGTCAGATATCCTACCAATTTCAAATTCAGTGAAAACCTAGAATGAGGTGGTAGCTATAGTAAAAAAAAATGTTAAACTCATGAAAATTTCAAGAGGAGTAGATCCATGGATATTGATTCATATGACTTTATAATAGTTGGTGCTGGATCAGCGGGATCAGTACTAGCGAATAGATTAACAGAAAAAACCCAATGGCGTGTTCTCTTAGTAGAGGCGGGGGCCAAAAGCCATCCATATTCTCGAATACCTGCTAGTTTCGGACTTCTTATTGATCATCCCACCGCTAATTGGAGATATAGTTCGCAACCGGAAGAGGGAACTGCCAATCGACGCATCCCAGTCCCACGAGGGAAGTTACTTGGTGGGTCAAGCTCCATAAATGGTTTAGTGTTTGTTCGGGGACAACAATTAGATTATGACACGTGGGGTCAGCTTGGAAATAGAGGCTGGAGCTACGACGATGTTCTTCCAACGTTTAAGAGAATGGAAGATTATGAGCATGGGTCGAACGACCTGCGGTCTCAGGGAGGACCATTAAAAGTTAGTAAGGCCACAGACGAAGGTCCCCTTTATGACGCGCTCAGAGCTGCAGCTACTGAATTAGGAATTCCACATAACCCTGACTACAATGGCGTTTCGCAAGAGGGCATAGTCCGCACACAAACTACAATTAGTAACGGAGTTAGAATGAGCACTGCCCGATGCTATTTAAAACCAATTAAAAACCGTAAAAATCTGCGTGTAGAGACAGGAGCCCATACACAAAAAGTTATTATGGAGGGCAAAAAATGTGTCGGTATTGACTATCACTGTAAAGGGAAAACCATACGCGCAAAAGCTTCCAAAGAAGTCATCATATGCACAGGAGGTGTCGCCTCCCCTCAACTCTTAGAACTGTCAGGGATAGGTCAGCCTGAACTTCTCAGATCTCATGGCATTAAAATTGAGCACGAACTTATGGGAGTTGGTGAACATTTAAGAGATCACATCAACGCCCCTATCAAATTTCATATGAAGCGTGGAGATTTATCGTATAATAAACGAATGCAAGGACTAGGTCCGGCTTGGCAAGTACTGCGGTATTTGTTTCAAAAACGTGGTTTTATGAGTTTACCGTCCGCACCGATGTTAGCATTTCTTCGGACCCGCGATGATATGGAAACACCCGATGTCCAAATGCATATTGTTCCTTACGCCGTGAAAAATTACAAAAAACGATTGTTACACGATTTCCCAGGAATCACTATGGCTGTCTATCAACTCAGACCAGAAAGTTTGGGTTCTATTCACATACAATCTCCACTTCCAAGCGAGCAGCCTGCGATAAACTTCAATTTTTTATCCGATCAAATAGACCGGGATGCGATGCTTGGTGGCGTTAAGAAAATCAGACAAATTATGGACACCGATGCTATGAAAAATGTTCGAGGTGAAGAATTTTTGCCTGGACGCGAGATTGAGAGCGATGACCAAATTCTAAATTATATACGAAACACAGCAGAAACAGCTTACCATCCGATTGGAACATGCCGTATGGGCCAAGGCCCTGGAGCAGTTGTAGATGATCATTTGCGTGTCCATGGCCTTTCAGGTCTCCGTATTGCGGACGGCTCCATTATGCCTACAATGGTATCAGGGAACACAAATGCCGCGTGCATTATGATTGGTGAGAAAGCCTCAGATATAATTAAGCAGGATAATGCTTGAGGCATCATTATTGTTTGTGATTAAGTATTGCATTTTCTAGGGTCTCAAGGGACTTTTTTGCAAACAACCACATATTTTCCTCTCGATCTGAGATCCCTGTTTCTAACGTTACAACTTGTTCAACAGGGCCCGATACTCCAATACAGGTATGCCCCGAAGCATCACCGTATCGATTTCCTTTGGGACCAGCGGCCCCAGTTTCCGCAAGCCCCCAATATGTACCTAACCGCTCACGAATTGTATTCGAGGCCAATAACGCATAGGGTTCACTTGAGGAACGGACACCAGGGTGTTCTTTGAAATCTATGTCCAACAACACCTTGCGGGCACGATGTGTATAGATCACACCCCCGCCCATAAAATATGTAGACGCACCCGGTATAGATAAGAGAGCGGCCGAAATCAATCCACCGGAAGATGACTCTGAAATAGCGAGTGTTTGTTTCCTTTCTATTAGCAGGCTTCCCACTGTTTGCGCTAAAGACGTAAGGTTTTGCATCTATATATCCTTATTATTATTGTGAAACTCAAAATACTTATCGCTTCTTATCTAATTGCTTGCTCCAGATCCTCAATTAAATCATCGATACATTCTATACCGACTGAGAAACGAAGAAGGTCATCCGGCACTGGAGTGCCGTCACCCTCAATTGACGCACGATGCTCAACTAAACTTTCCACACCACCAAATGATGTAGCCCGCTTAAATATTTTTAGTTGAGCTGCTACATCAACCGCGTAAGATTGCCCCCCTTTAAATCGAATAGAGAGCATTCCACCATAACCACCCATCATTTGTTTTTTGGCTACATCATGGGTGAGTGAAGAAACAAGCCCTGGGTATAATACTTTTATAATTTTGCTATTGTGTTCGAAATGTTTAGCGATCGCCATAGCACTTTCACTAGATTGCTTTACACGGAGATGTAAAGTTCGTAGGCCACGCAATAGAAGCCAAGCATCAGATGGGCTGGATATCTTTCCATGATACGTTCTGATGTCTCTCATTTGTTTCCACCAATCATCGTCACGCGCAGTCACTAACACGCCTGCCGTTACGTCACTATGACCATTAAGGTATTTTGTGGCGGAATGCATAACCAGGTCTGCCCCTAATTCAATCGGCCTAGTTAGAATCGGTGTTGCAATAGTTGAATCAACACACAGGCGAGCAGTTGTACCTCTGGTAATCTCCGATACTTCCGCAATGTCGATACACGAAAACACAGGGTTGGCCGGTGACTCAAGCCATACTAATTTTGTTTCTGTAGGGCGAATCAATTTTTTTAGCGAACTTATATTCCCCGGATCAAAAAACTCAACATTTATACCCCATTGATCTGCAAAACCTATTAACCATTTTCTTATAGCCCAGTACATGATCGATTGTATAATGACATGATCACCACTCTTCAGGGTCATAAAAGGAATAGTAGCCGCAGACATCCCAGACCCGACTAGAATAGCATCTTGACCCATTTCAAGTTTTGCCAGTAATTGCTCTACTTGTTGAGCAGTTGGGTTACTGTTTCTGGAGTAAATGAAACCATTACTATACGAATTATCGATATCCCGTTCGTAAGTAACAGAATTATAAATAGGTGGAACCAAAGCCGATGTCTGTTTATCCACCCGGCCGAGCGCCTGAGCTAGTAATGTCTGTGGATCTTTAGTTTTCTCGTTCGACAATCATCATCTCCAAAAGAGTCCAGCTGAATTAATTAATATAAACTTTATTTACTGTCCAAGAAGGCATGATTAGTTCCAATATCGCAACGATATAGAACTTTTTAAAGAATTACAGTAAACTGTATGTATGGATATATTTACAACTATGAAAGTATACTGTTCTGTCGTGGAGAATGACAGCCTTGCTGACGCAGCACGTAAAATGAATGTATCACCATCGGTTGTGAGTAAGCATCTGTCAGCTCTTGAGGACCACCTTGGCGTGCGTCTTCTTAATAGAACTACGCGACGCCTAAGCATAACCGAGGAAGGGGCCGCGTACTATGAGCGCTGCAAACAAATTATAACCGATGTCGCAGAGGCAGAAATTGAAGTATCAAGTGCTCACACGGCACCTCGGGGGCTTTTAAAAATAACCGCACCAGTAACCTTTGCTCACCGTCACCTAACTCCACACTTGCCAAAATTTTTAGACATGTTTCCAGAAGTCGAAGTTCAGGTTCAGGTTAACGATAGAGTAGTTGATCTAGTAGATGAAGGGATCGATTTAGCAATACGGATATCCCAATTGAAAGACTCTAGTTTAATAGCCCGCCGTCTAGCCCCGAACCGACGATATATTGCAGCAACCCCGGAATATCTAGAAAGAAATGGCACTCCAAAATCTGTCGATGATTTAAAAGATCATCGTCTTATTACTTGGCCACCAGGCAACCCATTAAATGATTGGCATTTTTTAATTGATGGTGTTGATAGAATTATAAAAGTTAAAGGTGCTATAGCGGTAAACGAGGGTGACGCTATACTAACAACACTTTTGGCTGGTGGTGGATTAGGGATGACGCAAGAATTCCTGGCCGGCCCTTTCGTTAAAGAAAAAAAACTCGTGCCCTTGTTGGAAGAAATTGTTCGAGAGGACAACCCTATTTATGCGGTTTACCCTTCTAGTAGACATCTATCACCAAAAGTGAGGGCTTTTGTTGACTTTTTAGTTAAGACATACGGTCCAAAGCCCTATTGGATGAACGCATGATTGGCCAAAAACAATATTAATCGCCAATATATGCAACTGCCTCAATCTCCACTTTCATTCTTGGATCCACAAGTCCAGTAACTTCAACTAAAGTAGAGGCCGGTTTATTTTCTCCAAAGTATTTTACTCTGGCAGGGTTTATTAGTTCTCTTTCACCTATGTCTGTCATAAATACTTGAACCTTTACAATCTGACTAGAATTTCCCCCCACCGACCTTAGAGCTTTGTCGAGTGCCGCCATTGCTAGATCAAACTGTTCGACAGTGCTAGCGGGAATTGATTTATCGTCAGCGACGCCTGTCATGCCGGAAAGCCAAATCGTATCTCCAGCTTTCACAACATGACAAAAATGGCTCACAGGCTCTCTCATTCCATTAACCATATGCCGTTCAATAGACATCACTTTGTCCTTTCTTATCTCTCTCAATCGGTTAAATAAGCAACGGCTTCTATTTCAACTTTCATCCTTGGGTCCACCAAAGCAGATACCTCTATTAACGTAGATGCCGGTTTATTATTTCCAAAATACTTTATTCTGGCAGGGTTGATTAATTCACGCTCCTTAATATCAGTCATAAAAACCTGAACCTTTATAATTTGGTGCGGCAAACCACCAGCATACTTCAAACAATTATCAATCGTGGCGAGTGCTATATCAAATTGATCAACTGTGTCGTTTGGTATTGATCCATCACCAGCAACTCCCACCATACCAGACAACCAAATATAGCCACCAGACTTGACTACATGACAATAATGACTGACGGGTTCCATTTCATCCGGCACCATGAAGCGCTCTATTGGCATAATTAACCCCTTTTTAAAAATACTAGAGAAATCTTATCAATTCTCTTTAAAAAATCAATTTATTCTCCACTGCAATTGCATGCCTAAGGTTTTCTATTGGAATATATTGTCATTACATAGACCTTAATCTTTTGGCAAACATCGAACACAGTCACCATAAATGCTTTACCAAATTGTGGAAACTTATTAATGACTTCAATACGTTTGTCATTCAAATATACTCTTACATTTTTTTCTCCGGCAGAGAGCCGTTCCCCCAAATCCTCAGCGGCGCTCAAACGGCGCTCCAAAGCCACCCAAACAGGTCCTAACATTAAACTTAGAGCGATAACAGCTACTGCTATTTTATACCCATCAGTGTTTATAGCCCCTACAGTTAAGCCAACACTAGCTATAACAAATGCAAATTCTCCTATCTGCCCTAATGTTACGCCTGCAATCACCGATTGTTCCCATGGCTGACCGGAAACTCGCAAAGCGATAACGTTAATGAGCCCTTTAGCAACTGTCGCTAAAATAAACACAACCACCAACGTTCCAAGGTTTTCAAAGAAAAAATTAATATCAATCAAAAGACCAACGGAAAGAAAAAAAACTACTAACAATACACTTTGAATAGGACGAGTACCTCGCAGGACGATCTGGCGCTCTGAGGAATTACCGACAACTAAACCAGCTAAAAACCCTCCAAAAGCTGTGGATAGCCCCATCAGTCCCGAGGCGGTAGCGCAAACACCACAAAATGCTAGGGCAGCTATCGGCACTACCTCTCTATCTACCCCAAAAGCAGATCGAAGAGGCAAGCGCATACGTTCGCGTCTAGATAAAAACCTGATTAATACCACAACTATTATCAGTGCAACAGCTGTACGCCATATAATGGAATAATCGAAAGATGCATTCGGATTGAGCGCCTCAATGATTAAAAGCATTGCAACAACAGCAAGGTCCTGAGCTATTAAAACACCAACAGTAATCCGACCGAATTGAGTTCTCAACTCGCCTATATCATCTAATACTTTTACTGTTACAGCGGTGCTTGAAACAGCTAACACAAACCCAAGAAGTATTCCTTGTTGAACACTCCACTCCATAACCAACGCGACAAGCGAAGTCGTACAAACTGAAAGTACAATCTGAATGAGGACCACAAAAAATGCTATTTTATAAACTGTTTTGAAGGCTCTTAGACTCAACTCCATTCCAATTAAAAACAGCAGGAGTAAAACTCCTAATTCTGCCAACGTCTTAGCAGCACTTGTTTCCTCTATAATGCCAAAACCAGAGGGACCAAGGATCATGCCAGCCAAAATATATCCTACTATTGCTGGCTGCTTGAGCCGCATTAATAGTAGACCACATAATAAGGCCACTGAAAAAACAACAGCTATCGCTGTTAGATTTGGATCAACGTGCAACTTTAGATTTCTCGACTATTATCAAAAAAATATGACAAGGCCTATTTCTTAAATACAACATCACAATTTTGACTCGCGCCAAGTTTTGGATGGTAGAGCAGGTTCTGATTGATACTTTGAGGCTAAGATAGCCTTAATCGCGCAGTATTCGTCTTTATCAGAAGTGTCTCCACTGACACCAACAGCCCCGATCGTTTCATTTTTTGCATCATTAATTAAAACCCCACCCGGCACTGGGACAAATCTGCCGCTTGATACAGATGCCAAAGCATTCTGAAAACTTGGCCTTTCTGATAATCGATCTCGAATAAGTCTACTAGAGATACCCATTCCCAGGGCTCCCCAAGCTTTGCCAATCGCGATATCGCACCGCATTATACCAGCCCCGTCTTGCCGCTTTATTAAGACAGGATGACCTCCGCCATCCAAGACCGCGACAGCTAGGGGATGCAAATTCTCTTCTTTACCAAACCGAAACACCTCATCTGCTATAATTTCGGCAATTTGCATCTTTAGAAGTGTTTTTATCCGCATTTAACGTACTCCTCATTAAGGCAGTAAGAAACCCGAGTATTACTGTCCTAGTTTTTCCCTTAATAAATCGTTTACAATTTTTGGATTGGCTTTTCCTTGGCTTCTCTTCATAACCTGGCCCACAAAAAAACCAAATAACTTATCCTTACCCCCTCTAAATTCTATCACTTTTGTTTCGTTCTCTGAAATTACTGCATTTACTAATTCTAATATCTCATTGGAGTCGGAGATTTGTATAAGTCCCTTTTTTTCAACAATTTTTGCAGCATCCTCACCACTTTCAAACATATCAACAAAAACATCTTTTGCTATCCTACCAGAGATCGTTCCGTCACTAATAAGATCAATTAAAACTCCCAGTGAATCTGCGCTGACTGGGCTTTCATTCAAACTTAACCCCTCTTTATTCAAGGCACCAAACAACTCTGTACCTAACCAGTTTGCCGATAATTTTTTATCTCTATTTTTTGATAAATTTTCATAAAAATCAGCTGTGTCTCGTTCCTCCACCAATAGCGCTGCATCCGACTCAGACAATTCATAATCTGCTATAAACCGAGCTCGCTTAGCATCTGGTAATTCCGGCATATCGTCAGCAATCGACTTAACTAGCGCTTCATTAAATTCTAAAGGCAAGAGATCTGGATCTGGAAAATACCTGTAATCGTGAGCTTCTTCTTTTGATCTCATTGAACGGGTTTCCCCTTTATTTGCATCAAAAAGCCTCGTTTGCTGGATAACTAAATTACCAGCTTCAATCATTTGAATTTGCCGTCGCGCTTCGTATTCGATAGCTTGCTGAACAAAGCGAATTGAGTTGACGTTTTTTATTTCACATCGTGTTCCAAGTTCCTCGCCAGGTTTTCGGACAGAAACGTTTACATCGCAGCGAAGAGAACCTTCTTGCATATTTCCATCACAGGTTCCTAAATACCGAACAATAGATCTCATTTTTTTTACATATGCGCCCGCTTCCTCTGCTGACCTTATATCAGGTTTCGAAACGATTTCCATTAATGCAACCCCTGAGCGATTAAGATCAATATAAGTTCTGGACGGATGTTGATCGTGGATCGACTTTCCCGCGTCCTGTTCAAGATGTAACCTTTCTATACCAATTCGCTTTTCACCATCGCTGACTTCAATTTCCAAAAAACCTTCTCCTACGATAGGTTGTTTGAATTGACTTATTTGGTACCCTTGAGGTAGGTCAGGGTAAAAATAATTTTTTCGATCAAAAACACTAAAGAGATTAATTTTAGCATTGATACCAAGACCCGTTTTAATTGCTTGCCGAACACATTCTTTATTAATAACAGGCAACATCCCTGGCATAGCCGCGTCAACTAACGAAACTTGACTGTTAGGTTCTGCACCAAATTTTGTAGCCGCACTGGAGAATAATTTTGCTTCGGAACTCACTTGTGCATGGACCTCTAGTCCAACAACAATCTCCCAGTCCCCGGTTTCACCGCGTAAAAGTTGTGCCATCTCACGCTCCTCCTTTTGGGTGAGTATTAAAACCCGCCATTAACTCTAAGGAACCCGCTACCCGCAGCACCAAATCCTCATCAAACATCTTTCCAATAACCTGCAATCCTAATGGTAATCCTTTTTTTGATAATCCAACTGGCACTGAAATAGCTGGCACACCTGTTAAACTAGCAGGGACCGTAAAAATATCATTAAGATACATCTTTATCGGATCATCGTCATTTTCTCCGATAGCAAATGCATCAGATGGAGCGGTTGGCGTCAATAGAGCGTCAACATCCTCAAAGACAGAATCAAAATCTTGTTTAATTAATGATCTGACCCTCTGAGCTTTTAGATAATAAGCATCATAATAACCAGCCGACAGTACATAGGTACCAATCATTATCCTCCTTTTAACCTCAGTTCCAAAACCAATACTGCGCGTTTTCTCGTACATATCCTCGAGTGTATCCCCCTCAATTCTTAACCCGTATCGAACGCCATCATAACGGGCTAAATTTGAAGAGGCTTCAGCAGGAGCTATTATGTAGTAGGTTGGTAATGCAAATTTAGTATGAGGCATATTAACATCTACAATTATTGCTCCAGCATCACGAAGCATTTCTATACCTTTCTCCCAAAGCTCTTCTATTTCTGAAGGCATCCCATCTAGCAAATACTCTTTTGGGATTCCAATACGAAGCCCACGCACGTCTCCCGTCAAAGATTTTTCAAAATCCGGGACTGGTATATTTGCTGAGGTGGAGTCTTTTGGATCATGACCTGCCATAGTTTTCAACATAATAGCTGCATCACGAACTGTTCTCGTCAATGGTCCAGCCTGATCTAGCGAAGAAGCAAAAGCTATCGTTCCCCAGCGAGAGCAACGTCCATAAGTTGGCTTTAATCCTACGATACCGCAAAAACTTCCGGGTTGTCTTATAGAACCGCCTGTATCTGTTCCCGTGGCGGCAAGTGCAAGTCGAGCTGAGACTGCAGACGCCGATCCTCCAGATGAGCCTCCTGGCACCAGTGCGAGTTCAGGCTTATCGCTACGTCTCCAAGGGCTCTCAACAGCACCATAATAACTTGTTGTATTGGCTGAGCCCATCGCAAACTCATCCATATTGCACTTGCCAAGCATAATCGCACCGTCTTTCCACAAATTTGCTGTCACAGAAGACTCGTAAGTTGGGACAAAACCATTGAGAATATTAGATCCAGCTGTAGTTAAAACTCCATTTGTGCAAAACAGGTCTTTTACTCCAATTGGAATGCCATCAAGCGGTAGAGCATCCCCTGTATTAATTCTCTCATCCGATTTTTTTGCCATCTGCAAAGCTTTTTCAGGTGTTGCTGTGATGTAACAATTTAGATCCGTGTTCGCATCCATTGCATGCAGATAGGCATCAGTTAATTCTACCGCTGACAACTCTTTTTTTAGCAAAGCACCTTGTGCGGCAGCCAAATCTAAGTCCAGAATATTTCCCATTATTCAACGACCTTTGGCACGACAAAAAAATTAGCTTCTCTATCTGGAGCATTGCTGAGCACTCTTTCAGGATAGGCACCGTCTTTAACCTCATCTGTTCTTTCAGGCAATGAATGGCCTGTGACACTTGCCAAAGGTTCAATGTCAGAAGCTTCCACTTCATCTAATTGCTCAATCCAACTAAAGATATTATTCAGTTCTTCAGCTGTCTTTTCAAGGTGATCGTTATCCACTCGTAGACGCGCCAGGTGAGCTACACGCTTCACGGTAGTTTTATCCAGTGACATTCATTAAGCCTTTTGTTAATTGGTTAAATATATAAAATCTCTATACTCAATATCAGTTCTCTTTATTTAACGAAAACTATGCCTTTGGCGCAATCCGTTGGCATGTATTTTGTTTAAACATTTTTTATGCTCTCAAAAAGGTATTTATTGATGCCAGCAGGAAACATGATTTTTATGAACCTAAACGAATTAGTGGCTCATATTAAAAAAAACACGCGGCTACTTGGTATCGACCTAGGAAGCAAAACTATTGGCATAGCAGTATCAGATCCATTTCTAAAAATTGCCAGTCCAATTACCACGCTGATACGTCTTAAACTAAGTAAAAACTCAATAGAGTTAGACAAGATAGTCAACGAATATCAAGTCGGTGGATTAATTGTAGGCCTCCCAATTAACATGGACGGAACAGAGGGGCCAAGGGCACAAGCAACACGCGATTGGACACTTGATGTTATTAAAGCACTTCAACTTCCAGCTGCTTTTTGGGATGAACGATTGAGCACCATCGCAGTAGAAAGGATGATGTTGAAAGCGGATATGACCCGCAAGCGAAGAGCAGCTAAAATAGACCAAGCGGCCGCAGCCTACATACTGCAAGGAGCATTAGATAATATTACGATGCAAACATCCTAGACCTTAGGTCCCATCGACCAAATAACGACTTATGATGTTTCTTTGTATCTGCTGTGTTCCTTCAACAATCTGAAGAACTTTTGCATCTCTAAAATAACGGTTTATTGGATAATCAGATGAAATCCCAGATGCGCCAAATAATTGGACAGCGTCCGTAGCAACGCGCATTGCTGTATCGCTAGCGTGACATTTGGCTACGGCGGCCTCTATTGCTAACGCCTTTCC
Organism: uncultured Thalassobaculaceae bacterium; assembly: GCA_964276085.1. Taxonomy (GTDB): domain Bacteria; phylum Pseudomonadota; class Alphaproteobacteria; order Thalassobaculales; family Thalassobaculaceae; genus UBA7326. The sequence goes on from CAXYEO010000006.1 coordinate 37,014, forward strand.
TGTTATACCCAAGTCCGCTGATACCGCAGCCTTATAGACCAAATTCCTCGCAGCTTCGGTTTGTACATGCATATCCGCTAACATCCACCGAACACCTTGGAAATCTACTATCTGCTCACCGAAGGCCCGCCGCTCCTTTACGAATGCTAAGGCATGATCGAAAGCTCCTTGCGATAACCCCACACCCCGAGCCCCAATGATAGGGCGTGATATATTGAAGGCTTCCATAACAATCCTAAACCCCTCACCCGGCTGGCCCAGCATTGCATCTTGATTAACAAACACATCATCGAAATACAGTGGACAAGAAGGTACTCCTCGCGCACCCATTTTATTTTCTGGCGCCCCTACTGAAAAACCTTTGCTTCCTCTATCGACAATAAAAAAATTTATCGCTCTTTTTCCTTCCATACCATCCAACCGTGCAGCAACCACCACAAAGTCAGCCACTGAGGAGTTAGTACACCAGATTTTATTGCCGCTAATTTGATAACCACCTTTAACAGGGGTAGCGCGAGTTAAAATGCCCCCAACGTCAGAACCACTTTGCGATTCTGTAGTAGAAAAAGCCCCACGAATAGACCCATCCGCCAACCCAGGAAGATATTTTTCCTTTTGGTCTTCCGAGCCGCCGGCCAGAATTGCTCCGAAAGGAACCCATTGAACCACTAATAGATAGGCTGTATTATAACAAATCCGACCAAACTCCTCGATCGCTATACAAGCACTCAAAATACTATTCATGCCGCCATATTTTTCTTCAAACGGTAACGTGAACAGCCCTAACTCTCTCAGTAAATCAAACATATCCTGAGGGTACTCTGCCTTGGCATCTATTTCAGCGGCGCGAGGAGCTACTTGTTCCAGAGCAATTCTGCGCACCATCTCTTTAATACGCCTATTATCTTCGCTTAATTCATACTGCATGGAGCAAGCCCTTATTAACTACTACCTCCATAAACTAATTTCTTCTTTTGAAAACCATCCATCCAAAGCATCTTCAAGCTCGATCATGTCAGCCTTTATAGGTGGCGTCGGATTGGGATTAGGCGTTCTGCTAAATCGAGGTGCGGGTGCAGGTTGTGTTACTCCATCTATATTAATAAATGTTTCACGCTCTGCATTGTGAGGGTCATCAGCTACCTCATCCATTTCTAAAACGGGTGCAAAACATGCATCGCTCCCGCCCATTATTGAAGTCCACTCATCTCGTGTCTTTGTTTTAAACTTTTCTTCCATCATTTTTTTAAGACGTGGCCAACTTTCCCTATCCATCTGATCCTGTACTAATGATATGTCTAGTTCCATTAAGCTAAACATTTCTGAATGAAACTTACTTTCAATTGCCGCTATCGATACAAATTTTCCATCTAAACATTCATAAGAATCATAAAAATAAGCGCCCGAGTCTAAAACATTGGATCCTCTATCTTTTGTAAGTAATCCCGCAGCAAACATACCAAAGGGTGCTGCCATCAGAGATGCAGCCCCATCCACCATTGCTGCGTCGACAACCTGACCCTTCCCAGACTTTTGAGCCTCCAATAACGCGGCTAATACACCTACAACAAGATACAAAGCTCCACCGCCATAGTCACCAACCAGATTTAAAGGTGGGGTAGGTTTTTGCCCAGACCTTCCAATTGCAGCAAGAGCACCACTCATCGCTATATAATTTAAATCATGTCCTGCTGCTTGAGCCATTGGACCATTTTGCCCAAAACCAGTCATCCGGCCATAAACAAGTTTTGGATTAATAGCAAAACAATCATTTGGGCCAAGCCCCAACCTTTCAGTTACTCCTGGTCGAAATCCTTCAATTAAAGCATCTGATTTTTCTACCAGTTGGAGTACTTTTTTCACTCCAGATGAAGTTTTTAAATCTAGAGCAATTGCTTTCCTAGATCTCAATGTAATATCGCAGTTTAGCGGTCTTTGCACCCCAAGTCCTGCCGGCTCCAATCTCTCGACCCGTAAAACCGTAGCCCCCATATCTGCGAGTAACATTGCAGCCATTGGACCAGGCCCAATTCCAGCCAATTCTACAATTTTAAAACCGTCTAACGGCCCCATATTTTAACTCCTAGATTAAACTTCTCTGATTTTTTAATTCTTTAATTATTGAAACTTACTTTCAAATTTATCCCCTGTATTATTCTTTGAATTTATAGCGGAAGTCACAGTGTGTAGCGCCGCCCATAATTGTTTGCCCGCGGTCCAATTCAATCCTAGGGTCATATCCAGTGCAGAAAGAGCCGTCTCTGCCACACGATAATAGATGTCCTATTTCACCCATTCCCATATCTTTATACATTTCCGCATATCTGCATCTCGTTATATTAAAATCGAATTGGTCGTCTGCTTCATGCAATACGTCCACTTCAAGGGCTCCTCCCATTTTCCAGCGCTCGAACAAACTTATAAAAGCCCGCAAGCTCGGGCCCTGTTCTTCGCCATCAGCCAGAGATTTACCTTGATCAATAGCAGCTTTCTCTATTGCCCCTCCCAGAATAACTTGCGCCTGTTCTTTTCCAAGTCTTTCTACCATTTCTTCGTAGATTGGTTTGATAATGTTCGCTTCGATTCGTCGAACTTCCAGAATGGGTAGATCTGTCATTTTATATTCCAATCCTTACCAAGCAGTGTAACCACCATCCAACAGGAGATCAGCTCCTGTCATAAAACTAGACTCATCACTTGCAAGGAAAACAGCCCCTGATGCAATCTCAGTCGGTTGGCCAAGTCTACCAAGTGCATGCTTAGGTCCCCATTCCTTTTCTGCAGTCTTCATATCACCCCAGCGAGCAAGCAATCGATCAGTTGCCACGCCGCCTGGAGAAATACTATTGCATCGAATGTTCTCATCTTTGTGATCTAATGCAATCCCTTTAACTAGCTGCAGAATAGCACCTTTAGTCGTGCAATAAGCGGTTGACCCTGGCCACGCTACTTGCCCCATTTGTGACGCCGTTAGGATTATAGAGCCTCGTTTAGCCTGCCGCATATGGGGGATTGTATATTTACACGCAAAGAAAGACCCGGTCACATTCACCCTAAGAGTGCGTTCCCAGTCATCTTCTGATAAATCCACAACATCCTGCCTCGCGGTCATTGTAGCAGCCATACACGCCAAGGTATCAATGCCCCCAAAAGTATCTGCTGTTTTTTGCACCGCAGCTTCAACTGAGGACTTATCTGCTACATTACACTCAATACCTAATGCTCGGTTACCTGTTTCTTTCTGAATTTTACTGGCTTGCCTTGATGCCTCATCACCAGAGATATCGGCAAGAGTCACTGTTGCGCCTTCCCTGGAAAATGCTTTAGCAACACTTAAACCTATTCCTTTGGCTGCTCCAGTTATGAATGCCGAACGTCCCGATAATCGCATAATTCAGTCCCTTTTCGCGGTATCGCCAAGAATGCTGCCTGTCTGGGATCGAGGATCACGCAACCCCCAATTTCCAGTCTCAACTTGATGGAGAAAGTCGTCAAGGAACCAGTTAAACATAGCCGGCTCCTCAAGATTAATTGTATGCCCCGAACGCGGTAAGACCACTAAGGAGCTCGAAGAAATGTTTCGTTTCATAAATAGACCTGGGTCGAGGCAAGGTTCATCCTCATCTCCATTTATTATCATAGTTGGGACTGTTAAAGAACGCATTTTCTCCTCGAGTTCGTACAGCGACGGGCGTAATCTCTGCACTCCCATCATTGTATTTGCTGAACCTTCTGTGGAATGCTCACGCAATTGCGTCTCAAATTCCTTCCAACCACGCGGGTCCTTATTTTCATACTGCACTCTGGTTGGACCGGAAGCATAAGCTAAACCTGCCACTGCCATCGTGTCATTTTTTATTTTATCAATTGTCGCAAGGGTCTCCTTTTGAAACTTTTCACGCTGATCCGGCTCTGCCCCATATCCGCACCCCCCAACAACAAGGGAAAGCGCTCGCTCTGGATAATCGAAACCAAAGTGTAGTGTGGCAAATCCTCCCATAGACAGCCCGACGATATGAGCAACATCTATATCAAGTCCGTCCATAACGGCCCTAATGTCATCACACGCTCTTTTTTGAGAATAATCACCGGGGTTTTCTGGAATTTGAGATGGAGGATATCCTCTGGCATTGTAGGTGATTGTGCGGTAACGCCTCGAAAAATGTCGCATTTGTGGCTCCCAGCTTCGAGTATCTCCAGCAAACTCATGAACAAAGATTACAGGAGTCCCACTCCCAGATTCCTCATAGTATAAATTCACGCCATCATCAGTTTTAATACTCGGCATACTGCTCTCCTCATCTTGACATACAGAAGACCTCTTCACTGTCTACACTGGATACTAGACAACCAATACCGCAAATGGAATAGGGGCCTCACTACATAACCTACTATAGCGCAAGATTTTAATCTATTTAGCTGATCCTAAGAGGCTCGATTTAATAATCATGTGATGAAAACCATAACAATTAAAATAATTACTTTTCTGTGACTATTTGGTAAAATTCCCCAGTAATTTTTTACAAAAATTCAAAACTTAAAATTTATCCTGTTATTACTATTGCTCAGGCAGAATGACTTCATTACACTCTGGCAATAAACTAACCTGGGAGGGGTTTTATGAATTTTTCTTCAATACGTAAGGCAGTTGTTGGATGTGCCGCAATTGGTGCTCTTGCTTTTACTGTCGCAGCAGGACCAGCATCCGCTGGGCTTGATACTAAGGAATTTAAAGTTGTAGGAACATGGAGTTTTCTAGATCATTGGAAAGAACGAGAAGGTCCTTTTTGGAACGAAAAACTCTCCAAGCTTTCTGGTGGAAAATTAACCGCAAATGCTAAGTCACAAACTGAGCTTGGTCTTTCTGGTTTTGAAATCATGAGACTTATGAAACTTGGTGTTTTCGATGCAGCCCATGTTGTCACAGGCTATATCGCATCTGATAGCCCAACGATCGAGGGTGCTGATTTGGCTGGTGTAATCCAAGATCTCGCTAGTTATCGTAAAGCTAATGAAGCCTACAGAGGTATTCTCGAGCGAGAATTCGAAACAAAATATGGTGCAAAACTACTAATGATTTATGCCTGGCCTAGTCAGCAGCTTTTCTGCAACTTAGGCGATAAAAGCATCAAAAACGTATCTTTTGATGATCTAAAAGGTAAAAAGATCCGCACATACAGTAAAACACTTGGGGATTTTGTTGAAGGCGTTGGTGGAGCCGCTGTAACAATCGCATTTGCCGAAGTTGTACCTGCTCTCCAAAAAGGTGTAGCCGATTGTGGTTTAACTGGAACATTACCAGCATATAACGCTAAGTGGTGGCAAGTTGTAACACACAACGTTCGTATTCGATTGGGTTATGCTTCATCCGTTTTAGCGATGAATCTCAAAGTATGGAACGGTTTGAATGCTGAAACTAAAGCATTTTTCAAGAAAAATATTGGTGAGTTAGAAGAGCAAATGTGGGCATCCACACAAGCAAATGACGATGACGGTATGGCTTGTAACGCAAATGGCCCCTGCCCTCGTGGTCCAGTCGGCGGAATGACCGTGATTGAACCTTCTGCAGCTGATAAAGCAAAGCTTAAGGACGTTGTTGAAAAATTTGTTCTAAAACGTTGGGCAAAGCGTTGCGGCACACAAAAATGT
>CAXYEO010000007.1:0-32185 GCA_964276085.1 uncultured Thalassobaculaceae bacterium
ATGGCCAGTCCGCGAGCTAAAACCCATAACTACCTTAATTTTGTTTTGGGAGATTTAGAAGTAGAGGCACAAAACCCAGATGCGCTATCAGTTTTATTGGATAAAAATGGAAACTTAGCGGAAGGTAAAGGAAGTAATATTTTCTTAATCAAAGATGAAAAATTGCTAACGCCAAAAGAGAAATACGTGTTACCAGGCGTTAGCCGAGAGGTGGTCATAGAGCTAAGTAAAACGTTAGGATATGAGATAAAAGAGGATGATATTGATCTTTTTGATGCTTATAATGCTGACGAGGTATTTATAACGTCTACGAGTTTTTGTATTTGTCCTGTCCAAAGTATCAATGGGCGACATCTTAAAACAACCGAGGTGCCTGGCCCAATAACTACACAATTGATAAATTCCTATATAGAGCTGGTAGGTTTTGACTGGTACAGTCAATATTTGTCTAAGCTCTAGCATTTGTGACTAATATTCTTCTAGCTATCGTATAACAATGTTACTCTAGCCCATGCTTGATAATTTTTAGCATAAGGGAAGGTAACCCTGCCTTATCAATTGTTTCTAGGGGATGCCATGATAGCCCATTGATTTTTATGCTTTTTTTTATGTCCGCCCTCACGACCTTTATCTCGAGTTTAAAGTGAGTAAAAACATGCACGACTGTTCCTTGAATGTCGCTCCATGTAGTTTTAGTAGGTTGCGATGCACCTATCTGTAATGAATTAGGTAGGCAGTCTGTCCAGCTTGTTCCTGGAATTTCCATCATTCCTGCAAAAAGTCCAGAATTTGGGCGTCTGCGCAATAACACCTCCTTTTTGGCATTGATGCATAGGAATGCCATTCCGTACCTCACAGGTTTGCGCTGTTTGACTTTCTTTTTTGGAATTAGTGTCGTTTTTCCTCTTTTCAAACTTAGGCAACAGGCATTAACAGGGCATGAAAGACATTGTGGGTTTCTAGGAGTGCATATTGTTGCACCAAGGTCCATAACCGCTTGAGCATAATCACCTGGCCGGCCATCTGGTGTGATCTTCGTTGCAAGCCTTTTCAATGCTGGCTTTGCGGTTGGTAACGGAGTTTCAATGGCGTGAAGCCGTGCCATAACTCGATCGAAATTACCGTCCATGGGGGTTGCTTTGAGATCAAATGCAATAGCTACTATTGCTGCAGCGGTGTAAGCGCCTATTCCGGGAAGTTTAATAAGCTCTAATTCATTATCTGGAAACACGCCATCCAAAGTAGTGGCGACAATGTTAGCGCATTTGTGTAAATTTCGAGCTCTTGCGTAGTAGCCAAGACCCGCCCATTCAACAAAAATATCGTCTAAATCGGCTTCTGCTAATTTAGTTACACACGGCCATAATATTATAAATTTTTCAAAATATGGGGCCGCGGTGACAACTTGCGTCTGCTGAAGCATGATTTCACTTAACCATACTTTGTATGGATCTGGCCTTGAACCATCCTTTGGTCGCCATGGCAGGGTTCGCTTGTGTTTGTCGTACCAGCTTAAAAGCCTTTCTGGTACGTTTTCAATAGGATCAGATATTTTTATTTTCATGGCTAACTATTCGTATATGCTCAATCACTAATTGCAGTAATGAAATATTTAACGTGTAATCATTTAAAATTAGAATATAGAAAAACCTGGGTCTAAAAATTTTATGACGGATCTTCCAAATAAAACAATCCCAATGGGTTCCACTAGGTGGGCCGGTCTAAGAACCCTTGAGCGAATTGTAACTAAAATAACTGATAAAGCTATACGAAAGCGAGGATTTGTTGAGGCTGCCATTGTACATAAGTGGGCAAGTATTGTTGGAAGCGAGATTGCTGATTGGAGTTCACCAAACCGACTTACGTTTCTCCGAGGAAGCAAACTAGATGCTACTTTGCACGTTGACGTCCTTGCGGCCCGAGCATTGGAAATTCAACATCGAGAACCGGTCTTGCTAGAACGTATAAATGTTGTTTTTGGTTATAAGGCAATAAGTAAAATAGCGATTCGGCAGGTAAACGCTCTACGGCAAAAGAAAAAGGCGAGGCCAGTTACAAGATCATTAACAGACAGTGAAAGAATCTGGATTTCCAATCAGATTGAAGACAAGACTAATTCAGATTTAAAAAAAGCCCTTGAAGCTTTAGGGACAGCCATTTTAGAACATAATTGAATGACGAGTTGTAAAATCAATTATTTAAATCACACCTTATTTTCAACAAGTTTATTAAATATTAATCACTATATATTGCGAGTGCCCTAAGTGGGTTTTATGCTGGAGTTAGGAAAGTGGAGCGTGGTATGCAGTTGAAGTCATTAATAATCATCATTGGTTTTTCTTTTGCCGCACTAGGCACCGCAATTGCCGATGTTGATAAAGAGAGTATCGACGTGGCCGCGGCGCTGGCTCCTAGGACTGAGGGTGGCCTAGATGCTAAGGTGAAATTAGTGGAGTATTTTTCGTTGACATGCCCAGCCTGTGCAAAATTTCACACAAAAGTATACCCAAAAATAAAGCAAAAATATATTGATACTGGACTAATTCAAATGGAATATCGAGATTTTCCTCTGGATCAATGGGGACTTCGTGCGGCGGCGTTGGCCCGTTGCGTTGGGCCCAAGTACTATAGTGCTATGATAGATGTTTTACTGAAACAACAGAGCACGTGGACACGGTCAGAGAATATTCTAAGTTCTCTTTTGAAGATAGGCCAGTTGGCTGGACTAAGTAAGAAGCGTGCTGAAAGTTGCATGACTAGCGACAAATTGTTAGACGGTATCATCTCTATTCGAATGACTGGAAACAAAAAATATGATGTCAACACGACACCGTCTTTTCTTTTGGACGGACAGAAGATTGACGCTTTTGAATTTGAGGAATTTGAAACATTGCTGGACAAAGCGCTAGAAAAATAATTATGCGGGATCAATTACATCTATTTCAATATGGAACATTGTAGTGCAGTTCAGCCGACTTCGATTGAGTGGTTTTAAGTCATTTGTTGATGCCGCCGAACTTGATATTTCGAGTGGTTTAACTGGTGTTGTAGGTCCGAATGGTTGTGGGAAATCCAATCTAGTGGAAGGCTTGCGCTGGGTTATGGGTGAAACATCCGCCAAAAGGATGCGTGGTGGAGAGATGGACGATGTCATTTTTAATGGTACTTCAACCCGTCCTGCGCGTAACCTAGCTGAGGTTGCGCTTTTAGTAGATAATTCAGATTTAAAAGCGCCTAATTCTTTCAATGATTCAAGTGAATTGAACGTTATACGCCGTATAGAGCGCAGCAAGGGTTCCAATTATAGAGTGAATGGTAGGGATATTCGTAGTCGGGACGTTCAACTCCTATTTGCAGATGCAGGAACAGGTGCCCGCTCGGCTGGGATCGTTAGCCAAGGTAAAATTGGCGCGTTGATTAATGCGAAGCCATCAGAGCGCCGGATTCTTTTAGAAGAGGCAGCAAATATCAGGGGTTTACATACGAGACGTCACGAAGCGGAGTTGCGACTGAAGGCTGCAGAGACTAACCTCGAGAGGTTAGACGACATTTTAACATCAATCCAGTCTCAATTAAAAGGGCTTCAGCAGCAAGCGAAGCAGGCGGTCAGATATCGGGCGGTCAATGACCAAATTCGCCAAGCGGAGTCAGTTTTATTATTTAGTCGATGGCAATCAATCTTATTAGAAAAAGAGGTTGCAACAGAGAACCATCGTGTATCAAACAATAAGGTAAGGGCTGCAACTGAATTCGCGGTCAGAGCATCCACAGAGCGGGCTGATGTAGCGGAAAAATTGCCTGACCTTCGAGCGAAAGATGTTGAGGCTGCGGCTTCTCTGCAAACGATAACTCTCGGAATGAATGAACTAGACGGAGAACAGGAGCGTATCGATAGCTCTATGACAGAGACTGTCACGAGGTTGAGGCAGATAAGTGACGACATAACTCGGGAGAAATCTCTAGAAAAAGAGTCTTCAGAGGCCGTAAAAAAGCTAAAAATTGAATATGCAGATATTGAAAAAGATTTGACCAATGATGAAGATATTAAAAAAAAGGCGGCATCTCTTCTAACGGAGATTAATAGAGAGGCAGATTTATTAGAATTGAAAGTGGCAGAAATAACAGAGAGAATTGCATTAGATGAAGCGAACCGTTCATCATTCGGTAGGCAACTAAAACTAGCGACCGAAAGAGAAGAAAGGCTGATAATACAAATTGCTGACACCAAAACACAAAGGGTAGTCTTAGAAGAAAATTCAGTTAGTGCGGTGTACGTCGAGGAGCTTAATTCAGTTGTTCGGAAATCAAATGACGTGGCGAATAAGGCCAATGAGAAACTTGGCTTCATAGAAAATGAAAAAACAATCTGCGCTGATTTAGTTGATAAGGCATATACGTCTGTCCAGGAGGTCTCAGCGGGACTGGCGCGCTTAGAGGCTGAATCAGGGTCACTATCTGCAATGTTGTCTGGAGATTTAGATAATGTACTCACACCAATTGTTGATGAAATTGAGGTCGAGGATGGCTACGAAACCGCCTTGTCTGCTGCGTTAGGGGACGACCTTACCGCACCAATCAAAAAAGACGGTATTATTTCAGAAAGACGGTTTTGGACAAAAAATGGCTCGAAGCATCTAGGCTCAAGTTTACCTGTCGGTGTAGAGGTGTTAGCTAATAAAGTTAGTGTGCCGCAGGAACTTCAAGAGCGTATGAAACAGGTTGGGATAGCCAGTGATGTGGAGACCGCACTTAGATTGCAAACCGAATTAATGCATGGTCAGTGCCTTACTACTCTTAAGGGTGGTCTCTGGCGTTGGGATGGCTATGTAGCCGATGTTGATATAGTGACTTCGGCAGAAATCCGTATCCAACACCGAAACCGGATTAAAGAGATATCTCTTAACGTCGAAACTTTGTCTGAAGAAAAACAGACTTTGACAGCGGCGCTCACAGAATTACGGAAACGATTAGAGGGATTGGTTGAACAAGAAAAAACTGAACGATTAAGATACAAGGATGCATATGAAAAGCTTGATCAAGCCCGTCAACGTTTGACTGACGCATCGGCTCGAATATCTGAGTGGAAAAATAGTGCAAATAGACTGGATGAAATTATTCATCAGCTAACAAGTGATAAATCTGAAGCCTTCGGCCAAAAACAGCTGGCAGAGAAGGAATTGGGGGCGCTGGAGGACATACAGGGCCTCAGAGTAGTTAATTATGAAAATAGAGAGAAGCTGTCTAAACAACGGTCTGATTTGGTTGATGCTAGAGCCGCATATGGGGAAATAGTAAGATTATCTAAGGAAAGAACTGCTCGACTTGAATCTATAAGAATTGAGGATAAAACATGGATTGAGCGCTCTCAGCGGGCTAGGATAAGAATAGTAGAGCTGGAGAGCAGAAAGCAATTTGAAAAATCCGAGATTGAACGATTAGAAAAAAGGCCAGAAGAAATTATGGCTCAACGTAAGGAATTAATGGATAAAGGCCAAATAGCTGAAGTAACAAGAAAATCTTCTGCGGATAAATTGGCTGTGGCGGAGATAGCAGTAAATGAGGCTGATACCGTTTCGAGGCAGGCGGATCAAGACTTGTCTAAAATAAGAGAAGAGCGCGTTCGAACTGAGGCCGCTTTAGAGCAAATAAATCACTCGGTCGAATCAACTAAAGAACGTATCAAAGAACGGTTGGAGTGTTCTCCAGAAAATATACTTGAGAGAGCAAATATTCAAAGTTCAGAGGGGCTCCCTGATCTGGAAGCAACTGAGTCTAGGCTGGAACGTCTAACCCGAGAACGAGAAAGAATAGGCCCTGTCAATCTTAGGGCCGAAATAGAAGTTACTGAGTTAGAGACTCAGTTATCAACTATGGAAAAAGAGAGGGGTGATTTAACAGGTGCTATTGACCGCCTTCGTAAAGCAATAACCTCCCTAAACAAAGAGGGACGGGATAGATTACTTGAGGCATTTGATGCTGTGAATAAACACTTCCAGGAGCTGTTTATTAGATTGTTTGGGGGAGGGACAGCTCATCTAACATTGGTTGAGGCTGATGACCCATTAGATGCTGGGGTTGAGATTATGACTAGTCCGCCAGGGAAAAAATTACAGTCCATGTCGTTATTGTCCGGCGGTGAGCAGGCGCTTACAGCATTAGCCTTGGTATTTGCCGCTTTCTTGACCAATCCATCACCGATTTGTGTTCTAGATGAGGTTGACGCGCCGTTAGACGATAGTAATGTGGATCGGTTTTGTTCTTTGCTGTCTAATATCTCTAAAACGACTAAAACGAGATTTTTAATAATAACGCATCATCGCCTCACTATGGCACGAATGGATCGTTTGTATGGTGTTACAATGGCGGAACAAGGTGTCAGTCAACTCGTTTCTGTAAATTTAGAAGGGGCTGAAGAACTGAGAGAGGCGGTGTGATGAGAAGGCTATTGAGTTTTGGGGGCGCCCTAACGCTAGCGTTTGAAAAATATAAGCTTTTTCAAATAATTATATGAATTCTTCTTTCTTGACATTATATATGATATTTTCCTATGTTGACCCAAATTTCTAAGGACGCAGAATATTAAAAAGAAGCAAGAAGATTTAAGGGTTATTTGAGCTTAATGCCGGTTGATTCAGAAAAAAATCCGGATGGGCTTAATGAACTGGACGCAAAAATTCGTTCGTTAAGAAAAAATGTAGCCAGAGAATCTTTAAATAATAATGATGGGGCGCTCCCTCCTTCATTAGCTGGAGTAGCTGCCAGAGCAGGAGTGGAGTTAGTAGCGGGAGTCGCAGTAGGTGCCGGTGTGGGTTATGGACTAGATGTGTGGTTGGGATCGTCTCCCTGGATGCTCATTGTTTGTTTTATTTTAGGATCTGCTGCAGGTATGATGAATGTTTACAGAGCGGTAAACGGTATGGGGATGGCGTTAGGTTATACAAGCAAGAACTCAGAAACTGATCAAAATAATAGTAAGTGATGAAAGAAAGGGATAATAGTGGCTTCGCCTGTCGAACAGTTTAAATTAAAATCGCTTGTTCCGCTCGAATTGGGGGGAGTCGATCTTTCGTTTACAACTTCATCCCTTTGGATGACGGTGACGGTGGCTACTGTTACAGCTTTTTTAACGCTTAGTATGCGAGGTGGACGATTGGTCCCGGGACGCTGGCAGTCAATGGCAGAAATGTCGTACGAGTTCATAGCTAACATGATTAGGGAAAACGTTGGAGCCGAGGGCCGCAAGTACTTCCCATTCATATTTACATTGTTTATGTTCATATTGGTTGGAAATTTAGTTGGGATGATCCCGTTTGCCTATACTTTTACGAGCCAAATTATAGTAACATTTGTAATGGCGGCAACGATCTTCGTCGGGGTAACAGTTATCGGGCTAATCCGTCATGGACTGCACTTTTTTTCATTGTTTGTGCCATCGGGAACACCCTTAATTCTGGCGCCACTTCTAATTCCAATTGAAATTATCTCTTATTTTGTAAGGCCGGTAAGCCTATCAGTTCGTCTTTTTGCGAATATGATGGCGGGTCATACCATGATGAAGGTTTTTGGTGGTTTCACTGTTCTACTAGGTGTCCTTGGTTTTGCACCAATAATCCTGTTAGTGGCACTGACAGGATTTGAAATAATGGTAGCTGTCCTGCAAGCTTATGTTTTTACGGTTTTGACGTGCTTGTATTTAAACGATGCGATACATCTTCACTAAGTAACTTTTATTGAGTAAGACTTATTTTAAATCATTTTAATCTATTAGAGAGGAAAATAAAATGGAATTAGAAGCTGCTAAGATGATTGGTGCCGGGCTGGCTGTGATAGCACTAGCTGGTGTCGGTGTTGGTATAGGTAATATTTTTTCATCCCTTGTGTCGTCCATCGCTCGAAACCCCGCTGCTAGGGGAGAGGTTTTCGGTATAGGAATACTTGGATTTGCTTTGACCGAGGCGATTGCTCTTTTTGCGTTGCTCGTCTCTTTTTTAATTCTTTTTACTTAAAAATATTAGGTCAAAATTATATAATTTACTCGGTTATTTTTGAATGAGTATTTTGTAGGCTGAATCGGACAAATAAATGAATTGCAAAAGTTTACTTAGTCTTACGGCTATATTGCATTGTTTTTTTTGGCTCCTAATTCCCCAAGCAAAAGCCGCTTCCGGGGAGGCTGGGCCAAAGTTGCCGCAATTAGACGTTCAGACCTATGCCTCGCAAATCTTTTGGCTAATAGTTAGTTTTATCGTTTTATATTTCTTAATTGCTAAAGTCGCGATGCCTAGAATTTCTGAAGTTTTGGAAGAACGTCAGGAAAGAATTGAGGATGATCTTGATAAAGCGGAAACTTTAAAAAAAGAAGCCTATCTGGTAAAAATTGAGTATGAAAAGGCCCTTTCATCCGCTAGAGAAAAAGCTAGTGATGCCACTCGGCAAGCCCAAGAGGAAATAGCAAAACATGGAGCAGAGGTTGAAGCCTTAGCAAATCAGAAGGTGACTAATATGCTCAAAGATGCAGAGAGTAGAATAAAAAAAGCCCGCCTTGAGGTTGATGCCGGGGGAGATGCGTCCGTCGATACTCTCGAACAGAGTGTTGCTCGTGACATAGTCGGAGACACGGTGCAAAAATTGATAGGTGTGGGCGTGTCATCAAATGATATCGATAGTGCGATCTCAAATATAGTCAGAGAGCAAGCCAGATGATTACAGCAGACTTATCAGTTGCAATTGCTTTTGTTATCTTCGTGGTGCTAGTCGCGTGGAAGGGAACAAAAAGAATTACTGCGGGATTAGATCAACGGGCAGAAGCAATCAGGAAGCAGCTTGATGAAACACAAAACTTAAGAGAAGAGGCCCAGGCAGCTTTAGCAAGTTATCAACGACAGCAAAGAGATGCATTAGTCGAGGCGACTGAAATTGTGGCTCAGGCAAAAGTGGATGCGGAGAGACTCAAAACTCAGGCTGAAGTGATGTTAACCGCTACTTTGAAAAGACGCGAAGAACAGGCTGTGGAACGTATAGCCCAGGCTGAGGCGACTGCACTCAAAGACGTGAGGGATCAAGCTATAGACCTCGCTATTGGGGTTGCGACAAAATTGATAGAAGAGAAAATGACTAAGAAGGTACAAAACGACTTAGTTAAAGATGCTTCAGATGATTTAATGAAAAAATTCCACCATTAGATAAACTATAAAAAAGAATCTTTTTTAAGATTTATTGTGATTAAAAACCAAAAAGAGCGTCTCAACTTAGTCGTCTTTGGTAAATGCCGGTGTCTCTGTTACCTTGATTGTTGTCAGAAATACAGGATAATAGTTTCAAATAATAATTATATTTAAGGAGCCTATTTTGACAGCATGTATTGTTGGTTGGTCCCATTTGCCTTTTGGTAAAAAACAAGACGATGTAGAAAGCATGATTGCAAAAGTCGCTGCAGAGGCAGTCTACGACTCTGGTTTTGAACCTCGGGATGTGGATGCAATTTATCTTGGACATTTTGGTGGAGCATTCTCTTCACAAGGTTTCACGTCTAGCTTAGTGCTTCAAGCATCGCCAGAATTTCGGTTCAAGCCAGCGACGCGGATTGAAAATGCGTGTGCCACGGGAAGCGCAGCAGTTCACCAAGGGATCGACTTTATCGAGGCAGGTCGAGGGAGAGTTGTATTAGTCGTTGGCGTAGAAAAAATGACCGATATAGATAATAAGTTAGTCGGTGAGGCGCTCCTAACAGCAAGTTACTTGAAAGAAGAGGCTGGAGTTCGGGGTGGATTTGCGGGCGTTTTTGGACAAATAACGCAGACTTATTTCCAAAAATATGGAGATCAAAGTGATGCATTGGCTCACATAGCAGCAAAAAATCATAAAAATGGTGTAGAAAATCCGTTTGCACAAATAAGAAAGGATCTTGGATTTGAGTTTTGTCGCAATGTGTCGGAGAAAAATCCGACCATTGCTGGCCCTCTAAAACGGACAGATTGTTCTCTTGTCTCAGATGGTGCCGCAGCAATAGTACTTACTAATGTGGATACTTCTTTTGGATGTCAGAAAGCTGTTGCTATTAGAGCTCGGGCTCATGTGAATGACTTTCTTCCGATGTCAAAAAGAAATGTGATCGAATTTGAGGGATGTGCGCGTGCTTGGGATTTAGCACTCACTTCGGCTGGAATTACACTAGATGATTTATCTCTCGTAGAAACGCATGATTGTTTTACAATAGCTGAGTTAATTGAGTACGAGGCAATGGGACTTGCGGAGCCCGGGCGAGGGGCACAGATTATCGCGGAGGGTATAACTCAAAAAAATGGAAAACTTCCTATAAACCCATCGGGAGGGCTTAAGGCCAAGGGACATCCAATAGGGGCGACTGGGGTTTCTATGCACGTCCTAACAGCTATGCAGGTTCGAGGCGAGGCTGGCCCAATGCAGGTAGAAGGGGCAAATTTAGGAGGGATTTTTAATATGGGTGGCGTTGCAGTTGCAAACTATGTGTCAATTTTAGAGGCGTTAAGGTAGCTTGATCGGTTTATATTGATTTTTTTAGGGGGAAATAAGTGAATTAGTAAGAGATCAACGATTGAAATGGGGCTGGAACATTTGCTCTTCCGTTTAAAAAGGAAAGTTCAATTATGCAACAACCTGTGACAATGTTGGCGCCAGCGTTTTCTAAAAGACTTATGGCAGCACCCATGGTGCCTCCAGTAGCTAAGATATCATCCACAACCACCACTCGTTGCCCTCTCTTAACGGCGTTCTCTTGGATTTCTAATGCATCTTGGCCATACTCTAGCTCATAAGTTGATGATATAGTCTTCCCTGGAAGCTTTCCTTTTTTACGAATCATCTGCATCCCAATACCTAATTTAGTAGCTAGGGACCCCGCTATTAAAAATCCTCTGGATTCTATTCCAAAAAGTGTTTCTGGGTTTAAGTCTTGTATCGACATGGCTAGACTATCAATGGTTTTTGTCCATGCTTCAGCATTTCCAATTAGACTAGAAATATCGTAAAATAAAATACCAGGAATTGGAAAGTCTTGTATTTTATCTAAATGATTGTCTATATCAAAGGCAAGTTGTGGAACTTTTTTTGACATCGTATTGCAACCCAAGTTTATTGAATAGTATGTTGAGGTCTAATAAAATTTTGTGTAATTTTTAAAGAGATTTCATAAAGTCTATATTTTTTTATCTACTACGACAAACCTCCATGGTAAAGGCATTTAAGATAATGACAACTAATTCTCGAACAGAGTTTGATAGTTTTGGTCCACTTGAGGTCCCTGCTGAAAAATATTGGGGGGCGCAAACACAACGATCGATTATCAACTTCCCAATTGGGTGGGAAAAACAGCCTGTAGCAATAGTTCGTGCTTTAGGGGTGGTAAAAAAAGCCTGCGCAATTGTCAACAGAGACAATGGAAAATTAGATGGCCCAAAAGCTAATTCTATTATTCAAGCTGCTGAAGAGGTTATTAAAGGGAAATGGGATAATAACTTCCCATTAGTTGTCTGGCAAACAGGCTCTGGCACTCAATCCAATATGAACGCAAATGAGGTCATAGCTAACCGAGCAATAGAGTTATTAGGCGGGGTTATAGGTTCGAAAGAGCCCGTTCACCCCAATGACGATTGTAATATGGGACAGTCGTCAAACGACACGTTTCCAACAGCTATGCATATTGCTGTGGCATCTAATGTGCATAGTATTTTACTCCCGGGATTAAGAAAACTTCATGGTGCTTTAGAAACTAAGGTTAAGGAATTTGATGGTATTATAAAAATTGGTCGAACACACACCATGGATGCGACGCCTTTGACGCTAGCCCAAGAGTTTTCGGGTTATACACACCAAATATCGATGGGCATAGAGCGTATTCAAGGTGCCCTTGTTAGGATTTATGAATTAGCTCAGGGTGGTACAGCCGTTGGTACAGGACTTAGTACGGAAATTGGTTGGGATAGAGATGTTGTGAGACATATTGCTGAAATCACTAACCTGCCATTTGTGCCGGCGCCTAATAAATTTGAAGCGTTAGCTGCCCATGACGCTATGGTAGAGATGTCAGGAGCAGTTAAAACAGTTGCTGTTTCTTTGTTCAAAATTGCTAATGATATACGTCTGCTTGGCTCTGGGCCTCGTTGTGGATTGGGAGAGCTAATTTTGCCAGAAAATGAGCCTGGGAGTTCTATAATGCCAGGTAAAGTGAACCCAACGCAATCCGAAGCCATGACACAAGTTTGTATACATGTTTTTGGCAATGATGCGGCAATTGGATTCGCAGGTTCTCAAGGGCACTTTGAGTTAAATGTATACAAGCCTATGATGGCCTACAATTTACTACAGTCTATTCAACTTCTGGGCGATGCAAGCGTCGCATTTACTGATAACTGTGTTTCTGGAATTCTAGCTGACACAGATCGGATAGATAAGCTGATGAGAGAAAGTTTGATGTTGGTTACCGCACTTGCGCCAAAAATTGGTTATGATAACGCTGCAACAGTAGCCAAGACTGCTCATAAAAACGGCACAACCTTGAAAGAAGAGGCTGTTAATCTAGGATATGTAGATGAACAGACATTCGAAGATACTGTCCGGCCCGAGAGTATGATTGGACCAAAATAATAATTGGGTATTTTAGGCAAACTATTATTTTAAAATATCTAAACATATAATGTGCAATAGAGAAGCGTTTTTTGTTAAGCTTGTCTCCTTGGACTAAATACTGGATCCATAACGAGGGTACGTATTTTAGTCTTAAACTTTAAACTACTATCTGTTTTTACTGGGATTGTTAGCGTTATTTTTGTTTCTAAATTTATCCAAAGAAACAATTTCACCTGGGCTGGTTGTATTTATTTCGCTTTTTTCGGATCTATCTTTTCCAATAGTGTAGCTATTTGCATTTTCTATCTCTCCGATCTCTATTTCGTGGAATTGCAAACCAAATTTTACTGATGGGTCGGAGAATGCAATTATTGCATCGAAAGGTATTAGCAAGCGCTCTTTTTTATCATTAAAACTGAGAACCACTTCAAATTCATTTTCATGAATTTTTAAGTCCCAGAATTGGTGCTCAAGGACAATTGTCATTTCATTTGAGTATCGTTCTTTTAAAAACAATGGGATATCGACGTCGTTACGATTTGTTTTAAACGTGATATTAAAATGATGTTCGCCTGGTAATCCTTCCGTCACCGCCTGATTTAGGGCTTTCACAACGACCCCTCTGAGCGCTTCTTCAACCATCATGTCGTATTTAAAAGTTTCGTTTGACATGCCCACCTCTGTAAAAATTCCGCTATAGTTCGTCGATATATGAGGTGCTTCTGTTGCCAGGTGCACCCCAAACCCCGCCATACGGTGCGAACCATATGGACTTAAATAAGGCTACCCGACTGCTTACGCAGCGAGGCGTGCCTCCGCATAGTTGTCATTTGCAACTACTCTAATAGTCCGATAACGGTGGTACCATGCCGAGTAAAAGTAACGTCTTTACAACGCGCGTCGATCCTGTTTCGCCCCCTCATTAGCGTATCTATACTATTTGGTGGAGGCGCCGGGTACTGCCCCCGGGTCCGCTACGCTTATTCCACGATCCGTTTATTACCATAGCTAACAAGTTAGCTCTTACAGTATACGCAGAAATTTTAGAATTAAAAAGCCTCTATTATGGTATTATTTGATCATGGATTTCATCTTGGATCCATCCCTGTGCTACTGATCGAGCTTTTTTAAAAACCCAGTTCCAATCGCCGACCTGGGGTGGAAAAATATGTTGGATAGACGGAAGGACCGCATCAAAATTATTTATCTTTGGTGACCAATTTGTCGTCCTATCTATAATAATTGTTTTAGTTCCCATACAGCCAGATAGATGGGCAGTGGTTGTGGAAGGCGAAATAACACCTGTTAGAGCCTTGCATAACGATGCTATTTCATCAAGGTCGTCACGTAGATTTATACCTTCAACCTTTAAAATATTTACACCAAAAAGTTGCTTTGCCAGTGATATGTCGTGACTATCATCATCGTATTGTAAACTTAAAAACGTAACGTTTTTGAGAGATAATATTGGTTGCCAGAGATCAATTGTCGGATAAAAATGTTTTCGACTATTTGTGTAAAGGCCACTGCGCCAAAAAAGCCCAATAAGTGGTTTGCCATCTGACATTTTTTTTAATCTATTTGTCCAGACTTTAGTTGCGTTTGTGTCATCTTTCAGGTGAGGGGTGATGGCTACCGGTTCTTTGTGAGTTTCTTTTAAAAAATAGGGGAGACTTGCTACTTCCACAAATAGATCTGGATAAGTCCTGCATTGTTTCAACCAGTGATAATCATAAATAACACGAGTACCTGATAATCTTCTTGAATAAGGATGAATTTCAAAGTCTTCGAATGATCTTGAGAAGAGTGCAACTAGTCGAGGATCTGTTTCGACAATTATTCGTTTGGCTAATGGGGCTAATTTTGGAAGGTAAGCAGAAAAAAGTAGCTCATCTCCAACCCCCTGCTCACTGCAAACTAAAATAGCTTTATTGGTTAATGACTGAGCCGCCCATCTGGTAATATTGATTAAGCGCTTTGGTGCCTCATCGATCTCACCACTAAGTCTGGCTTCATAAGCGTGCCATCCTTCTTTATACTTTTTCAACGACAAAAGGGTTAATGCTTTATTTAGCGCTAGTTGCTTTGAGCTAGGATTTCGCAAAAGTGCCATCTCGATGAAAGATAAGGCTTCATCGGGACGTTGAAGTTCTGTTAAGGATTCAGCAATATTCGCTTGGGCCCTTGTCTCCATTGGGTCAATAGTTGATGCTCTTTTATAATAGAATAACGCCAGCTCGAATGACTGTTTAGAATGTAATAAATCGGCATATTCCAATATTAAATTTATTTTTTTTGGGTCCCATATCAATGCCTTCTTTAACAGTTGTGTGGCTTTTTGAGATTTCCCCAAATTTTGATAGACTGCTATTAGTGTTTCAATTAGACCGGGTAATATGGGGATTTTTTGCAAAGTGATTTCCAGATAGTATTCAGCTTCCTCTAGGTTGTTTTTTAAGAATAAAACATAACCTAGTTGGAAAGTTATTAAAGGATGGTTAGGAATTTCTTTTTGAGTTCTTTTTAATACTGCCATAGCTGTATCTAGTTTTTTTTGTCCTAGTAGAGCTTGCACATTATCTGTAATTTTTTGAATTTCTATTTTCCCCATCATTTCTCTGGAAAACCCTCTAATCCTTGGAAAACCTTCTAAAATAATTTGAATTTCTACGAGTAAAATTTGTTAAAAGTATAGTGCCGGAATATAAGACTAGCGATTATTATTTTATTGAGCATAAAACAAGAAACGTTTTATTTCATAATGATGTTTAAGAGGTTTTAGCAAATGATACAATATTTGGATTTGATGAAGGCCGTTTTGAACACAGGGGTAGAGAAGCAAGATAGAACTGGTATTGGTACATTATCAGTGTTTGGCCATCAAATGCGGTTTGACTTATCGGATGGATTTCCTCTACTAACGACCAAAAAACTTCATCTGAAATCAATTATTTATGAATTAATTTGGTTTTTAAGGGGTGATACGAATATCAGTTATTTGAATAAACATGGTGTAAGTATTTGGAACGAATGGGCGGATGAGAGTGGAGATTTAGGGCCTGTATATGGGGCTCAATGGCGTTCTTGGCCTGGCAGAAATGGTTCGACAATTGATCAAATTTCTAATCTCATCAATGATTTGAAAATTAATCCAAACTCAAGAAGATTAATCGTCACTGCCTGGAATCCTGGGGATGTGGATCAAATGGCTTTGCCTCCATGCCATTGTTTATTCCAATTTTATGTGGCGAACGGCACCTTATCTTGTCAATTGTATCAACGAAGTGCTGATATTTTCCTTGGGGTGCCTTTTAATATTGCTTCGTATGCACTTTTAACCTTGATGATTGCTCAGGTAGTTGGATTGCAACCTGGGGAGTTTGTCCACACGCTAGGAGATGCACATATCTACAAGAATCACTGTCTTCAGGTTGAAAAGCAATTGCAACGGAACCCTAAAGTGCTCCCAACGATGATTTTAGATTCGGAGATAAAAGATATTTTTGGTTTTTGTTATGAAAGTTTTCGCTTAGTAGATTATTACCCTGAGCCACATATCGCAGCCTCGGTTGCTGTTTAATCAAGGTGACGAAGATGATTCAAGGGGTAAACTTAATTATTGTAGTAGCGATTGCCGATAATGGCGTTATAGGGGCAAAAGGTGGACTGCCGTGGAAGATCTCGTCGGATTTGAAGCGCGTGAAAGAGTTAACAACGGGAAAAGCCTTGTTGATGGGGCGTCGAACCTATGATTCTATAGGTTTCCCGCTTCCTAATAGAAAAACAATTGTGTTGACGAGTGATCTTAAATTTTCAGTTCCTGGAGTAAGTGTGTACCGGACGTTCTCAGAGGCGTTAATTAATGCATGTCATGAAGCGATCAAAATGGGGAGCAATCAGGTCATTGCTTTTGGGGGGCGATCTATATATGCAAATGCAATCCCCTTGGCCCAAACAATTTACAAAACAGAGGTCCACTGTTCACCGAATGGTGACACATACTTTCCTGAATATGATAAAGCGGAATGGAGAGAAACTGAACGTCATTTTTTTCCAGCGAATGATAAGGACAAGAGTGCTTTCAGTTTTGTCCAGTTAGATAGAACGATAAAAAAATAAAAAAGAAGCGATTATTGAGAATTAAGACATGACAATTCTCGGTGCTATTTTTTGTTCGGCGTTTCCGTTTCTGCTTAATTTGTTCCAAATTGTGTTAGCAATAGCTTTATATATCACAGCATGATCGCTATCCGGGGATTTCAAAGTCACTGGCATTCCGGCATCTGAAGTTTCTCTAATATCCATATGTAACGGTATTTCACCAAGAAAATCCACGGCTAATTCGTTTGCCTCCTGTTTAGCTCCCCCGTGTCCAAATATGTTACTTGTTTCGCCGCATTTTGGACAAATAAACATGCTCATATTCTCTATTATCCCTAAAACAGGAACATCAACTTTGCGGAACATATTTAGCCCTTTTCTCGCATCCAATAGAGCTATATCTTGAGGGGTTGAGACGATCACGGCACCCGCTAAAGGTACGCGTTGAGACATTGTCAATTGTGCATCACCGGTACCTGGTGGCATATCTACGACCATTATGTCTAAGCTACCCCAATTTACGTCCCGTAACATTTGCTCCAGCGCACTCATAACCATTGGACCACGCCAAATTGTAGGAGAGTCTTCTGGGACCAGAAATCCAATTGACATGCATTTGATATTAAATTTCTCAATTGGTTGGAGAATCTTACCGTCTATACTAGTTGGTTTTTCATTGATACCCATCATTCTAGGAAGCGATGGACCATAGATATCAGCATCAAGTATCCCAACAGACAATCCGATTGAGGCAAAGCTGATAGCTAAGTTTATTGCCGTTGTTGACTTTCCAACCCCACCCTTCCCAGAAGCAACAGCAACGATATGTTTCACATTGGGCGCTAGGTCTCTGTTGATTTGGCGTGACGAAGCCTCTTGGTTAGTTTGAGTTTTAGGCTGGCTTTGCGGATTAGTGCTTCTGTGCGCTGTTAAAACTGCCGTGACTGATAACACCCCTTTTAAAGAAGCAACAGCATTTTCAGCTTCTTTCCTTGTTGGCTCAAGATCAGCGCCGCGACTTGGTTCAACTTCTATTGAGAAACCCACATTACCATCTTTTATGACTATCCCTGCCACCATTCCCGATGTTACTAAATCTTTTTGTGTGGCAGGATCCAAGACATTCTCTAAACTTTTTAAAATTTGCCCTTCAGTTAGATTAGTCATTCTTGAAAACCCCCAAATAAATACCATATGTATTAACAAGTCTGTCACAATAGTGCGATATTAAAATAATAAAATTTACTGAATGTTTTGCAATACCCATTGCAGATCTGTTATTAGCTTCTACACACCTCGCATTAAGGAGATTTGTATGTCGTGGGGTAATCAAGGTGGCGGTGGGCCATGGGGCGGTAACGGCGGTAACGGCGGTAACGGCGGTGGAGGTTCTCCATGGGGTGGTAAACCAACAGGCGGCGGTGGCAATCAACAACCACCAGACATAGATGAGGTGATCCGAAAAGGGCAAGAGAAGTTGAAGGGAATGATCCCCGGTGGCTTTGGCGGCAAAAAGGTTATCATACTTGGACTAATAGCACTTGCTTTGCTTTGGGCTGCCAACGGGTTTTATAGGGTGCAACCAAACCAAGAAGGGGTCCCCTTGGTATTAGGGCGCTATCTAGGAACTACGACCAACCCAGGTCTTCACTGGAACTGGCCATCTCCGATAGGGAATGTTTATACCCCGGATGTAACAGCTGAGAATAGGATTGAAATTGGCTTACGGACCACTGGCGAGGCGACCCGAAGGGGAGCGTCAGTAAGGGACATGCCCGAAGAAAGCCAGATGATAACCGGAGACGAAAACATAGTAGATATTGACTTTGTTGTTTTCTGGAAAATATCAAATGCTGCTAACTACCTTTTTAATATCCGAAATCCAGATGAAACAGTTAAAATGGCTGCGGAATCGGTGATGCGTGCCATAATTGGTCAGACTCCGATTCAGGAAGCTCTGACGAGCAGGCGGGAGGATATTGAAAGTCGTACCCTCGGGTCATTGCAGAAATTAATGTCAGAGTACAAAGCAGGAATTGAAGTGCGTCAAGTTCAGTTACTGGCCGTGTTGCCGCCAAAGAATGTGATAGATTCTTTCGACGAAGTCTCTAGGGCAAGGCAAGATATGGATCGCCTAAAGAACGAGGCCGAAGCTTTTAGAAATGATATTGTCCCCAGGGCTCGTGGTGAGGCGCAGCAGTTAGTTCAAGGGGCAGATGCTTATCGTCAAGAGGTCGTTAACAGAGCTGAGGGGGATGCTAACCGCTTCAATGCTGTGTACAACGCATATAGCCAATCCAAAGACGTGACTAAGACTCGAATTTATTTAGAAACTTTGGAGGGGATCTTCTCGAATGTTAATAAGGTGATCATTGATAGCGATGTGGCTGGCAGTGGAAAATCTGGGGCTGGTGTTGTTCCGTATTTGCCTTTGCCGGAGATACAAAAACGCCAGAAGAAATCTAGCGCATCAACTGGGAGTGCCAACTAATGAATAAACTATTAATTATAGGAGGTGTTATCCTATTTATAGTTGGGGTTGTGGCGAGTAGTTCTTTGTTTATTGTGGAGCAAACTCAACAAGCAATTGTTTTGTTCTTTGGTAAACCGCAGAAAACAATTCGGGATCCGGGCTTATATTTCAAAATACCGTTCGGTGAAGAGGTTGTATACTACGATAAGCGGGTACTGGATCTAGATCCTCCTAAAGAACGAATGATTTTGGCTGATCAGAAAAGACTGGATGTGGATTCTTACGCAAGATATAGGATCGTTGATCCTCTGCTTTTCTATCAAACTACTAGGCGCGTTACCGAAGTTTCTGGAAAAATGAGTCCTATAATTAACTCATCATTGCGTGCCGTTTTGGGGAATGAAACACTTCTAGAAATCCTTTCTGGTAAGCGAGCCGAGATAATGGTTGATATTCAAAAAGCTGTAAATGATTCAGTGAAGCGTTTTGGGATGGAAATCGTGGAGGTTCGGGTTCGCAGAGCAGATTATCCTGAGGAAACTAGGAGTAATATTGAGAACCGGATGAAATCTGAGCGCGAGCGAGAAGCAAAAGAGTTCCGCGCTAGGGGGTTTGAGATGGCTGAGGGGATACGTGCAGATGCTGGTAAACAAAAAATAGTTCTTCTTGCTCAAGCCCAGAAGAAAGCGGAGACCCTCCGTGGTGAAGGTGACGGCCTAGCTATTAAAATTTATGCTGACGCCTTTGGTCGGGATCCAGAATTCTTTGCATTTTATAGATCTATGCAGGCATATAAAAAGTCGATGGATTCGCAAGACACTACAATGGTTCTATCTCCAAACTCTGATTTTTTCAGGTTTTTCGGCGATATAACGGGTCGTGGAGCCGCAAAGAAATAATAAGAGGATAACTCCCAGGCATTAGGATCGAGGTTACTTTTTGGAGGACTTGTTTACGGCGTTAGCTCTTGTTTTTGTTATCGAGGGTGTTTTGTATGCATTATTTCCAACAAAAATGCGGCAGCTGATTGTTAAGATGGTAGATGTTCCAGATAAGTCATTGAGGAATTCGGGACTCATAGCAACAGCCATTGGCGTAGCCTTGGTCTGGTTAATAAGAGGATGAATAGTCCGAGTAATACAAAGCTTTAAAGCCTTAAAATCGTCAAGGCTAAGACGCGTTTTGGCTATATTTTATTTTGAATATGCCATGCTTGTCGTTGATTGTTCAAAAAGTAAGTTTTGTAAATATAAGACGTTGTACTTAGATGAAACTGAAAAATAAGGTTTTTAAAATGTTTAGATTACCGATACTGAGCTTGAAGGTAATAGCGCTTTTTTTTGTTTTGCCGATAGGATCATTGGAGGCTAGAACCCCAACCGATGGTTTTGCCGATCTAGCGGCTAAGCTACTTCCGTCCGTCGTAAACATCTCTACGATGCAGGCGATTGAAGGTGGTGCTAACCCCCAAGAGAGTATGCCACAATTCCCACCCGGATCTCCGTTTGAAGAATTCTTCAAGGATTTCATGGAACGTAATGGACGAAGCGGTAAAAATGGCGAACGTCGGGGACAACGGCCACGCAGAAAAGCGCAGTCGTTAGGGTCGGGGTTTATAATCGATAAAAAGGGTATCATTATAACAAATAATCATGTGATCGCAGAAGCTGACGAGATAAAAGTTCGGCTTCAGGATGATACAGAATTTGACGCAGAAATTTTAGGCCGTGATCCGAAGACTGACATTGCGGTGTTGAAAATTAAACCAGGAAAAACAAAACTTACAGCTGTGGCGTTCGGAGACTCGAAGAAGTTAAGGGTGGGTGATTGGGTGATGGCTATCGGAAACCCATTTGGTCTTGGTGGTACGGTTACTGTGGGGATTGTGTCTGCTCGTGGTCGAGATATCAACCAAGGACCATACGATGATTTTATCCAAACCGATGCATCAATTAATAAAGGGAACTCAGGCGGCCCATTATTTGATTTAAATGGGAAGGTTATTGGCATTAATACGGCTATTTTTTCCCAGAGTGGGGGATCCGTGGGTATTGGATTTGCGGTCGCCTCTAGGTTAGCCAAACCAGTAGTTGCACAGCTGACTAAATTTGGCAGAACCCGGAGAGGTTGGTTGGGTGTCCGTATTCAGATGGTAACTAGTGAAATCGCTGATAGTTTTGGATTGAAAGAAACCACTGGTGCGTTAGTGGCTGAGGTTTCGGAGAATGGGCCAGCTAGGCAGTCGGGTATAAAAGCTGGAGATATTATATTAATGTTTAATAATCAAAAGGTAGAAACAATGCGGAGGCTGCCACGGATAGTGGCCGAAACACCGATTGGTATTGATGTCCCTGTTATATTGTGGCGTGCCGGTAAGAAGAATAAAGTAATGGTCAAGATCGGAGAGCTTAAAGAGGATTTGGTTGCGTCTAAAAAAGTATCAAAAAATAATCAGAAGAAAAAAGAGAATAAGATTGTTAAAATAGATAATTTGGGCCTAGCATTATCCAGTTTGAATGCGAAACTTAAGAAAAAGTTTTCTATCGATGATAAGATTAAAGGCGTCGTTGTAGTTGGTTTAGTACCTGATGGCGTTTCGGCAGGGAAGGGTGTTCGCATGGGAGATGTGATTGTCGAAGTTGACCAGGGTCCTGTAAACAAACCGTCAGAAGTGATTGCAGTTGTCGACAAAATACTCAAAAAGGGTGCGAAAAAATCTGTGCTTTTTACAATTAATCGGCAAGGATCAATTAGGTTCATCGGATTGAAATTAAACTAGTAGCTATTAAAACTATCTAATACTGCGATCTTGGGGAGATGGTGGGCTTTACTCTACGAGTTCATCCTCGTGGTATCCCTGAATAAATAACAGTGACTTTAGATCTCCATATTGAACATGATGTGGTGTAGACTCTTTCACCATGGGCTTCGCGCGGAAAGCGACACCTATCCCTGCAGATTGTAGCATTTTGATATCATTAGCACCATCTCCTACAGCCATTGCTTGCTTTAGTGGTATATTATTTCTTTTTGCAAAGTTGACTAATATTTCCTCTTTAGAATCTGCATTCAATATCGGAGCTGATACTTTACCCGTTAATTTCCCATCTTTAATTATCAATTGATTGCCATAGTGGATATCAAAACCAAGTTTTTCTGCTATATATTTTGTGATATATGAGAAGCCACCAGAAATTAATGCGGTCTTAGCCTTATGTGCCTTCATTGTTTTAATAAGGCATTTAGCTCCTGGAGTGACATTGATTTTTTCTATAAGAAACCTATCAATAAGTGTTTCAGACTGACCTTCAAACAACTTTACGCGTTCATTAAGTGCTATTTCGAAATCAATTTCACCACGCATGGCTTTCTGGGTTATTGACTCTACTTTTGTTTTTAATCCTATAAAATCTGCTAAATCATCTAAAGATTCATTCATTATTATGGTTGAATCCATATCTGCCACGAGAATTCTTTTGCGTCTATGATCAATCTCCTGAATATTTACGTCTATTGGAAAATTCTCTAGAGCGATGGAAACTGCTTTTCTGGCTGTTTCCATTGAGATTTGTTCAAAAACAATATCGATTGCCGAATTCATGGATAACCAGCGTTTAGAGCAGATATGTGCACCTAGAGAGATAAGCGATGTATCTGTTAATATAACATGCTGGTCAGTTAGTGGAGCTAAATTTGGATTGGCTGTTAGTGTAATCACATATTGCATAATATAAGTTTATGGCGTATCGGCAGAACCTATGTCTAGTGAGAAACGAAAAAATAAATGCATAGTTATTTGCGGCCCAACGGCGTCTGGCAAATCTAGTCTAGCCATCACGTTGGCGCGTGAATTAGGGGGCGAGATAATAAATGCTGACTCTATGCAGATTTACAAAGAGCTTGAAACGTTGACTTCTAGACCTGATCGCAATGATTTGGAAATTGTACCTCATAAATTGTTTGGTACCAGAGAGATTATTAACCCTTGTTCAGTAAATATCTGGAATAACTTAGCGCAAAAATCGATTGAAAATGCTGTTAGTAGAGGACGTGTTCCCATAGTTTGCGGAGGAACCGGTATGTATATAAAATATTTGTCTACACAACTTGCAACGGTTCCTAATATACCTGCTGAGGTCAGGTTAATAGCGCGCGAAAAGTTGATGAAACTTGGTAACGAAAAATTCTATCAAGAATTAACTAAGTTAGATCCGCAAATGGAAGGATTAATTCCAATCGGTGATAGCCAACGGTTAGTACGCGCTTGGGAAGTATTTGAGGTTACAAGAAAATCTTTATTCGACTGGCAAGCCGTTAACGCGAGTCAAACAAATCTGACAGTGTGCAATATTTTGCTTATGCCGGATAGAGAATTTCTATATGCCTCGTGTGATCGTCGTTTTTTAGAGTTTGTCGATAATGGGGCTTTAAATGAAGCTAAAGCTATAAGGGATTTGGAACTCGATCCAACTTTACCTGGAATGAAGGCATTGGGACTTCTACAACTGATAGATTATTTAGAAGGTAAAATAACTTTTGATGTCGCCATTGCGCAAGCTCAACAAAAAACTAGAAATTATGCAAAGCGTCAAATGACATGGTTCCGAAATCAATTGGATGCAGATTATATTGATTATTCACCTCACACGGGCCGTCACACATCAGAGATTTTTCGTACAGTAATAAAATTTCTTAGATAATAAGAAATTACTAATTAAATATCTTTATATGATTAAAAACTTTCGGAAAATTATTTTTTCTTGACGTAATACAATGAATTGGTGTACTGGATCAAAATTCTCCAAGATACATTGTGTATTTTGACATTAGCACCTCTAGTCTTGCCTTACAGAAGAGATTATTTAAGATGAAATTCGCTAAATACCAAAATCGGAAGTCTAACAACCGTATGAGTGGCGCTGCAATTATAGTGAAGGCTCTCCAGGAGCAGGGTGTAGAGGTAATTTTTGGTTATCCTGGGGGCGCCGTACTACCACTATATGATGAATTATTTAAAACAAATAATCTGAGACATATCTTAGTGAGGCATGAACAAGCCGCTGTGCATGCAGCGGAAGGTTATGCTCGATCCACAGGAAAACCCGGTGTAGTGCTTGTTACCTCAGGGCCAGGGGCGACTAATACGGTAACGGGACTTACAGATGCTCTTATGGATAGCATCCCTATTGTTTGTTTGACAGGTCAAGTACCTACCCATCTTATTGGGACGGATGCTTTTCAAGAAGCAGATACAACGGGGATTACTAGAGCGTGTACAAAGCACAATTACCTAGTAAAAAAGTCAGAAGATTTAGCGGATGTGATGCATGAGGCCTTTTATGTTGCGGCCAGTGGTCGACCGGGGCCTGTAGTTGTCGATTTACCAAAGGATATACTTTTATCGGAAGGTCCTTATTATAAGGAAGAAGAGGTCCGTCCTTGTGCCTATAAGCCCCAAGTTATAGACGATCTAGAAAAAATTGAGATGGCTGTCGATCTTATGGCAAAAAGTAAACGGCCAATTATCTATGGTGGTGGTGGATTAATAAATTCAGGGCCGAGAGCTAGTGAACTTTTGTTAAAATTTGCGGAATTAACAGGTTATCCGGTCACACTAACCTTGATGGGGCTGGGGGCATTACCTGCCTCAAACCCACAATTCCTTGGAATGCTTGGAATGCATGGGACATACGAAGCTAATCTAGCAATGAATCAATGTGACGTAATGTTAAATATTGGTGCTCGATTTGATGACCGTGTCACGGGACGGTTATCAGGTTTTTCGCCAGGTTCGACGAAGATACATATTGATATTGATCCTTCATCAATCAATAAAAATGTGGAAGTAGACTTACCGATAATTGGTGATGCTACCATGATTATTGAGAGAATGATTAAGGTCTGGAAAGACAAAGGGTATAAGAAAAATGACTCTAAATTAAAAGATTGGTGGGGGAATATCGAAGGATGGCGTGGGAAAAAATGTCTTGGATTTAAGCAAGAAGGAAAAATCATAAAACCGCAGTATGCCATTAAACGACTGTTTGAGAAAACTGCGAACAAAGATACATTTATCACGACTGAGGTTGGACAGCATCAAATGTGGGCTGCACAGTATTATGGCTTTGAGCAACCAAATAGATGGATGACGTCTGGTGGTTTAGGTACTATGGGATATGGACTTCCTGCAGCTATGGGAGTTCAAATTGCTCACCCAGAATCTTTAGTTATTGATATCGCAGGTGAGGCCTCAATTCTAATGAATATACAAGAGTTATCGACAATGGCTCAGTATAAGATGCCTGTAAAAGCTTTTATCATAAATAACCAATGGATGGGAATGGTGCGGCAGTGGCAGGAACTAAACCATGGAAGTCGATATTCACAAAGTTATACTGAGTCTTTGCCAGACTTTGTTAAACTGGCAGATTCTTTTGGTGGAGAAGGTATGGTGGCTGAGACTGCTGATGAACTTGATGGCGTCATAGATGCTATGTTGAGTTCTGAAAAGTTCTTCTTGGCGGATATTAGAGTTGCGAAAGAAGAAAATTGTTTTCCAATGATCCCCTCAGGGGCGGCTCATAACGAAATGATATTGAATTCAGGTGACAGTGTAATAACTCCTAAGACGACTACCGCTGGTATGGCGTTAGTTTGAATACCTTTGTTGAAATTAAACGGATATCCAAAATTAATATTTGAAGAGTAAATCGTGTACTTGGTTCAAGGAAGGTTCAGAGAAATAAATGTCTGTAAATTTAGAGCAACGGCATACGATTGCGCTTCTCGTTGACAATGAACCTGGTGTCTTAGCTCGCGTCATAGGTCTTTTTTCAGGAAGGGGTTATAATATAGAAAGCCTCACTGTATCCGAAGTCGATACCGTAAAAGGATACTCTCGTATAACCATAGTCACTTCAGGTACGGAGTTGATTATCCAGCAAATAAAAGCGCTACTTTCAAGACTTGTACCTGTTCATGAAGTTCATGATTTATCGACAGAAGGCCCCCACTTAGAAAGAGAGTTAGCATTAATAAAAATCACTAATACGGGTGAACAACGAATTGAAGCAATGCGTATTGCTGATATGTTTAGGGCTCGAGCTATCGATAGCACTTTGAAGAGTTTTGTATTTGAAGTGACGGGTAGCCCGCGCAAAGTAAATGCCTTTATAGATTTAATGAGCGCAATGGGAAATATTGAGGTCTGTCGTGGAGGAGTAGTTGCTATTGCACGCGGTAGCCAAATTGAACTTAGTGCGCCTTTATAAAATGCTGTTTAAGCTTTAGAGTTAAAAAATTAGAAATAAAATTCCATTTCTGGCTTCGTAATCTGTAACGTGCTATCCTTCTTCATAAAGATGCTAAAGTTTACGTGCGATGCCTGATGATGCAGAGCTCTTGTTTATGAGGTTAGGTTTGCTTTGTTATGATGCTTAGATGGATTACTAATTAATGTTTTCAGCTTTACTTGGGATGTTATCGGCCGACATGGCCATCGATTTAGGGACAGCGAATACGCTCGTATATGTGAGTGGCCGTGGTATAATCCTTAATGAACCATCTGTTGTCGCTATGGCCACAGTAAGAGGAAAAAAGCAGGTTCTTGCGGTTGGAGAAGAAGCAAAATTAATGCTAGGTCGAACGCCAGGAAATATCCAGGCAATACGTCCCTTAAAAGATGGTGTTATTGCCGACTTCGAGGTGGCCGAAGAAATGATTAAACACTTTATTCGGAAAGTGCATAACAGGCGGAGCTTTGCAAACCCTCAGGTCATAGTTTGCGTCCCTTCAGGATCAACAGCTGTAGAACGAAGAGCTATACAAGAGTCAGCAGAAAGCGCGGGAGCACGGCGAGTTTTTCTTATAGAAGAACCAATGGCTGCTGCTATTGGTGCTAATCTTCCTGTCACAGAACCAACTGGGTCGATGGTTGTAGACATAGGAGGAGGCACAACAGAGGTTGCTGTCCTATCGTTGGGAGGTATTGTTTATTCTCGCTCAGCTCGAGTTGGTGGGGACCAAATGGATGAATCTATTATAGCATATATTCGTCGCAACCATAATCTATTAATAGGCGAGAGTAGTGCTGAGAGAATTAAAAAGGAAGTGGGCTCTGCTTTTCCCTTAGAAGGTGATGACGAGAAAACATATCAAATTAAAGGTCGTGACCTTAGGGATGGTGTGCCAAAAGAATTGGTTATAGATCAACATCAGATAGCTGAAAGTTTAGCAGAGCCTGTAAGCCAGATAGTGGAGGCTGTTAAAGTAGCTTTAGAACAAACTCCCCCCGAATTGGCTGCAGACATCGTAGATAAGGGAATAGTGTTAACCGGCGGTGGTGCTTTACTGCATAATATAGATTATGTTATTCGTCACTCCACGGGCCTTCCTGTATCAATAGCAGAGGAACCTCTTTCATGTGTAGCATTGGGAACTGGGCGATGTTTAGAAGAAATGGCCGTTATGCGTAATGTTCTAATTGGAGCGTATTGATTTAAATTTTTTTTGAGTTGAAATTAAATAATGTCTCGCCGCCCTATATTGTTTTCTGAAGTTGCCAAACCGCTACGAAATTTGTGGCAGCGGTTTTCAATTGGGGGACTTGTCGGAGTTTCCCTCTTCTTGATGATTTCCGACCAGGCAGGCGTTGCAACAATTAAACAGTTCAAATCAAGTGTCCTTGACATTATGGGGATTTTTCTAGAAGTAGGAACCCAATCAACTAGTATAATCCGTAATAACCTCGATACTCTAAAACAAATAAGTAATCTTAAAAATGAGTTGGACCGTTTAAAAACAGAGAACCAATTACTAAGTGATTGGAAACACAAAGCTGGTGCATTGGCTTCCCAAAATGAAGCATTACGCAATCTACATAATTTTATTCCTTTACCTGTTGCAGATCCCATCTCTGGCCGTGTTATAGCCTCTTCGGGTGGAGTATTTACTAAAAGTGTTCTAATAAACATTGGAAAAATAAATGGAGCTAAAATAGGTCAGGCAGTCATGTCAGGAGTAGCTTTAATCGGTGTAATAGTTGAGACTGGTAATAATTTTTCACGCGTTTTATTAATAACTGATCTAAACTCTCAAGTGCCCGTACGTGTCCAAAATACTGGTGACCCGGGTATATTGATGGGTGATAATTCAAAAATGGCTAGCTTGTTTTTTCTGCCACAAAATTCAGCGATATCTGAAGGTGATATTGTGGTGACCTCAGGGGGAGGGGGAGTACTGCCGCCAGACCTCCCAATAGGTATTGTCAGAAGAGGTTCGGGGGCATTATTCGATGTTGAACCTTTTGAAGATTGGTCAAACTTAAGTTATATTAAGGTCTTAAACTATAAATTTGACGGTGCGATTCTAGCAAAGTAATAAAACATTTTTACAAATATTTGGGCAAAATGCGTGCATACCATTTTTAACACTGTACGGTTAATAGTCCCTGTTTTAACAATCACTTTGCTGGTAGTTAGTGGTTTTCTACCTTTTAACTTATCCCAAGAAGCGGTAATTTTTCCGTCGCTAACAATTATAGCAATATTTTACTGGGCGATATACCGTCCAGATCTAGTCCCACCAGTTTTTATTTTCTTGATTGGTTTGTTAAAGGATATTGGTACCGGAACTCCTACTGGCTTAATGGCAAGTGTTTTTCTAATTATTTATGGCGTCTCCTTTGGTCAACGAAGATTTTTTATAGGAAAGATATTTTATTATACATGGCTGGGTTTTGCCGTGATATCAGCAGCTGCATTTTTTATTATCTGGATAATGTCAGCTTTATTTTTAGGAAAAGTCGGTGTACTGATGATCCCGATCATGCATTATATGCTTACTGTTTTAATATTCCCCCTGGTTATTTGGTTTTTTGTTCGACTACAACGTCACCTAGTGGACTAAGGTAAAGCTAACATGAAAACTAGAAGAGACCAAAAAATTAAAGAATTAATAAGCCGTCGCACTCTAATTCTTGCAGGTGGAAAATTAACGTTATTTAGCATACTCTCTGGGCGTCTTTATTATCTGCAGGTGATTGACTCAGATAAATACAAGACGCTTTCAGAAAATAATCAATTTAATGTTGAGTTATTGCCGCCAATTAGAGGCCGTATCCTCGATAGGCGGGGTGTTCTTTTAGCGTTAAATAAGGATAATTTTAGGGTAGAAATTATACCTGAACGAGTTAAAAATATTGGAAACACTTTAGATAAACTTGGAAAAATTATTGAGGTAGATAGATCTAACCTAAAACGAGTTTTAAGTGAAATAAAGTTAAAACGAAGCTTTGTGCCAATCTCAATTATGGATAACTTAACATGGGAAGAGATCTCGTCTGTTGCTATAAACACACCGTATCTGCCTGGAATTCGGGTAGACGTTGGGAGAAGTAGGTCTTATCCATTTAAAGAAAGTGCAGTCCATATAACTGGATACGTTGCAGCAGTTTCACACAACGAACAGGTCGGCGATCCTTTATTGGAACTTCCAGATTTTAGGGTTGGTAAAAGTGGAATAGAGAAAGCATTCGATAAAAGTATGCGAGGGGTAGGAACACAGCAGCAGGTGGAGGTTAATGCTTTTGGCCGAGTGGTAAGGCGCTTACCGAGTGAGGGTAGAAAAATAGGGAATGATGTTAGGCTCACGATAGATATGCGATTGCAAACATTTCTTAATCAACGCCTTTCTGAAGGTAATTCTCTGTCTATGGCTGTTGATGACCCAAGAGTTATAGCTGCAGTCAGGGCTGGTCAACGGATACCCCCAGAAATACACCCTACAACTGGTTTTGTGAAT
Source organism: uncultured Thalassobaculaceae bacterium (assembly GCA_964276085.1). Classification (GTDB taxonomy): domain Bacteria; phylum Pseudomonadota; class Alphaproteobacteria; order Thalassobaculales; family Thalassobaculaceae; genus UBA7326. The sequence goes on from CAXYEO010000007.1 coordinate 29,978, forward strand.
TTTAATAAATTCAATAAAATTACAATTCCAGAAAGTGGTGCTGCGGTTGTTATGGATGCTTTTAATGGGGATGTTTTGGCAATAACATCTACACCTGGCTTTGACCCAAATCAGTTTAATGACGGATTGACTGCGAAGGATTGGGAACGACTTTTAGCTAACCCCCGATCTCCAATGACTAATAAAGCAATTGCAGGACAATATTCTCCAGGATCAACATTTAAAATGATTGTTTGTCTGGCCGCGTTAGAGGCGGGAATTTGGCATGAGAAAAAAAGAGTTCATTGCCCAGGATATCTTGATTTAGGAGGTTCTCGATTTCACTGTTGGAAACAACATGGCCATGGGTGGGTTGATATGGTGGGAGCGATTGAACAAAGCTGTGATGTTTATTTATATGAAGTAGCCAAGAAATTAGGCATAGAGCGCATAGGAAATATGGCACGAAGATTTGGTTTTGGCGAAAAATTAGATATTGAGCTTCCAGGAGAAAGTAAAGGTCTTGTCCCTTCGGAAAAATGGAAAAGGTCAACTCTTGGAAAAAGTTGGCACCAGGGAGAGACCTTAATTACAAGTATTGGTCAAGGCTTCATTCTCTGTACTCCATTACAAATGGCAGTTATGACCGCGCGTCTCATAAATGGTGGACGAGCGGTTAAACCGAAATTATTGAAATTTGAAGGAGAGATGAATCAATTTAGCCCTTCTTTAAAGTTAAACCCTAGACATCTGAAAATTGTTATGGATGGAATGAATAGAGTAACAAATGGAAGCCGAGGTACGGCACGAAAGGTTCCAAATCCCTCTTCAGATTTTAATTTTGGGGGGAAAAGTGGATCAGTTCAGGTTAAGCGTATATCATTAAACGATAGATTAACCGGTAAAATTAAAAATGAAGATAGACCATGGAACGAGAGAGATCATGCGATGTTTGTTGCTTACACGCCGGTTAAATCGCCGAGATATGTAACGGCTGTCGTGGTGGAGCATGGGGGAGGTGGCAGTACAATGGCAGCTCCAATCGCCCGGGATATTCTGGAAAAAACAATGAGACTAGACCCATCGCGGTTCTGAGTCCAAGACCGCTCATAGAGTTTTAAATATGTTAAATATTAAGGGGTCAAATTTGAAGGAAGAGCATAGTTCAGCTTTAAGTTCTAAAATTAAACAACTTAATTTTGGATTGTTACTTTTAGTTACGGTTATGTGTGGTATCGGCGTAGCTATGTTATATTCCGCTGCGAATGGTAATATGGCTCCATGGGCTACTAAGCACGTTGAGAGATATGTTGTTGGCTTGATACTAATCACTGTGATTACTTTGATTAATTTAAGATTATTATTACGCAGTGCTTACCTATTATATGCATTAAATCTGGTCCTGCTTATAGCTGTAGAGTTCGTAGGGGATATTGGTATGGGGGCGCAACGTTGGATTGATTTGCACTTCATAAAGCTTCAACCCTCTGAATTTATGAAGATAGTTTTAGTAATAGCGTTGGCTCGATATTTTCATGGCCGCACAGTAGAAGAAGTTGCTAAGCCAGTCTACTTACTCATCCCAATTTTAATGGTTTTAGGACCAGTAATCCTAGTGATGCGTCAACCTGACCTGGGTACGGCGGGTATGATTCTATTAGGAGGAGGAGCCATATTTTTCCTGGCGGGCGTAAGAATCTGGAAATTTGTTACATTACTGGTCATGGCCGTTACTTCAATTCCTATAGCATGGCAATTTTTGCTTGATTACCAGAAACGTCGGATCTTAATCTTTTTAGATCCAGAGATAGATCCCCTTGGTGCTGGTTACCACTTATTTCAATCAAAAATAGCTTTGGGATCTGGTGGTTTATTTGGTAAAGGATTTCTCAATGGTTCCCAAAGCCGTTTGAATTTTCTTCCAGAAAAACAAACAGATTTTATTTTCACGATGCTAGCTGAAGAATTTGGACTGATGGGTGGATTATCAGTTATTATTCTTTTCATGGTAATAATTGCATACGGATATGTTATCAGCTTTTTCATCCAAAGCCAATTTGGGCGCCTATTAACACTAGGCATGATTACAACAATATTTCTATACGTGTTTATCAATATTGGAATGGTCATGGGGCTTGTTCCAATTGTTGGTGTTCCCTTACCCTTTATTTCTTATGGTGGAACAGCTCTTTTAGCTTCAATGAGTGCTATAGGATTTATAATTAATTG
>CAXYEO010000008.1:0-60000 GCA_964276085.1 uncultured Thalassobaculaceae bacterium
TAATCGAAGAAAAGTCCTACGCGAAATATCAGTGCGAATAAAAGGACCCGTAAAATGGCTCTACTTGCAGAACGCTTTAAACGGTTCTCTCTAATCTGGGGGTTGGCTATCTTCATACCGCTAGGCGCTGCCACCAAGCAATCTATGGCTACCACTTTCATATTACTGGCATCCCTGCTCATAGTGACAACATTTCTTTCAAGCCCGCGGCAGTTAATACCAGATAGATCAGTTTTTATAAGTTTTTTTATTTTCTTTGTTTACATTTTATGGGTGCATTTTTTTTCAGTTCAATGTGTTCCATGTAAATCGTTATTGCTGACTAAAATTCCAATGCTCGGCCTTGTGTTCTGGGTTGCAAGTTCCAATCTGACTCGTTTTGTTCACTCGCCTCGACCTAAAATACCAATGGCCTTGATTTTAGGTCTTTTCACAACTTCTATTTTCTTAATAATTGAATTTCTTAACGACGCAGTGATATATAGAATTTTTAGTGACCGATTAAATGATCCAGAGGTTGCCCTTTCTCGGTATAATAGAGTGACGAGTGCCCTTGTCATTTTTGTTTGGCCTATTGCCTATTGGGTTTACCGAAAAGGGAACCCCTCTATAGCGGTAATTATAATATTAATAACTTGTTTTACTGCTGCATTAAGCGACTCTAATTCAGCATTAGTTGTTTCTATTTTAATTCCATTGGTTGCTATAATAGCATATTTTTTTCCAACCTTTATTTTTTGGTTTGGGCTTTCATCTTTGGGCATATTCACCCTTTTATCACCTATAATATTTTTATTTCTACTAAATTGGGTCAAACTATTTGTGGACCATATTCCCCCATCTACGTTGGACCGAATAGAGATCTGGCATCGCACTGCCAGCGCAGTATTGGAAGCTCCTTGGTTGGGGAATGGTATTGGAGTTACGAGATATTTAGTAATTCCACCAGAACTTATGGATCAATATAAATATCATGTTACCGCTACAACTCACCCACATAATTCAGCTATTCAACTATGGCTTGAACTGGGCGTGATTGGCGTAATTATTTTTCTTCTTGTTCTTTGGTTTGTCATTCAGCCATTACGTAAGATCAATTCAACATGCTTATGTTTAGCATCAGCTACAGCAGTCGGGGTTATTTTTACTTCACTAGTTTCGTTTGGTTTCTGGCAGGAAACGTGGTTGGGGATAATTGGTATGGTTGTTATCTGCTTTAAGGTTGCTCTATACGGTTCAGATGATAATTATCCATCATAGGGAAAGGAGAGTTCAAAAATGTTTAGTTATCAATCATTGGATTCCGTCAAAAATATTAGTGTGGTGGGGACAGGAACAATTGGTGCAAGTTGGGCTGCTTATTTTTTATCAAAAGGTTTTAAAGTTAAAGCATGGGATCCTAGCGATGGTTGGGAGCAAAGGATATTAAGCTTCATCAATAATGCTTGGCCTCAAATCCAAAGTTTAGGTTTTACGGGCGAATTTAAAGAAACAAATATTATATTATGCTCCAGTCTTGAAGAAGCGCTTATGGGTATAGACTTTGTGCAGGAGAGTGCCCCTGAACAACTAAAACTTAAGCAATCATTATTTAAACAAATTGATGCATATACCAATAAAAATATAATAGTTTCCTCAAGCACCTCTGGTTTAATCATGAGTGATATGCAGGATGGACTAGAGAATGCTCGTCGCTTTATCGTGGGGCACCCCTTTAATCCTCCTCATCTCATTCCCTTAGTTGAAGTGCTTGGGGGCAAAAACACTGATGTCTTGGCCGTTGATTGGGCTATCAATTTTTATAATCAAATTGGCAAGCATGCTATAAAACTTAAAAAAGAGGTTCCTGGCCATCTTGCAAATAGGTTGCAAGCAGCACTGTGGCGAGAAGCTGTGCTGGCAGTTCAAAACGACTTAGCCTCGGTAGAAGATATTAATGCTGCAGTAGCAATGGGACCTGGTTTACGTTGGGCTCTAATGGGGCCACATATGATTATGAATTTAACTGGCGGTGCAAGTGGTTATCGCAAAATGCTTGATGACTTTGGGCCTGGTATCGCAGGATGGTGGAAAACAATGAACGAGAATCCCCAATTAAGTGAAGTTTTAAAAAAAGAGCTTATTACTGGTATAGAGGAAGAAGCTAGAGGAAGATCTATCTCTCAATTGGAAGAAGAACGGGATGAGCAATTAGTAGAACTTTTAAAGATGTTAAAAAACTTAAAAAAAACTGATCACTAGTTAACATGACTTCCAGCCAAAGCTTGGGTTGCTTGCCTCAGTACCTGACGGGATCTGCATAGCACCATCTCAAGCCAGTCTGCACTCCCTGGGTGGTAATGGTTTTTTATTTCCCTTTTGATTCTTTGTGCTTCTTCAGAATTCCAATTGAAGTTTCTTTGATTATGCAACCAATGATCTTCTCGGAGGGCAGCTCTACTTCGCTCTTGAGAGTAAGTTCCATATTCGAGTGCTATATATGAATATTGATTATGTAGTTTTCGGTCCCAAAGATCGCGGCTGGTGCCATGTAATGGGATTGAAGAAGACGTTCCCAATTCAGGAACGCCGACAGACTCACCATAAACGCGGCTTACCCATTCAGAACCTAATGTTTGCGGTAAATGAGCTGATATAGGTTCTCCATATCCAAATGGCCCAAGACCGGTATGGTAGTCAACCACTGCAACAAAATCTGCCTGAGGCAGGTTATAATCTCTAATAATATTCTCCAACGTCTTTCGAGCCCAAGTTGGTTCAAAGCCTCCAAAAAACATACTGTGAGGATGTTTATATTGCCCTGATTTCCTGGCTCGTTGAAACGTTTCTTCTCCGTTCTTATCGCGATAACGTTTAATTTCCATCTCTGCTCTATTCATTGTCACAGAGTCTAGTGACGCAGGGACAAAGCAATCTACCAATTCGTCGTGGCCTTGGTTTTCTGGCAGTGGTTCTGAAAAATCTAAATAATTACGATTTAAATCACACCCTTCTTCCGTCACACGCCGGCACCATGAAAATCCAAATGGGTTTATTGCATGAATGAAAAGCATAGCCATATTTGATGGTAGAGAGTGGATATTGATTGAATTTATCCAATCTATTTGACAACCGGATCCACAAAAACCCTCTACGCCGTGTGTTCCTGATATCGTTACTAAAATTTGCTTAGCATCATCTGGCCCTAACCAAGCCGTATCGCAGCTCAACTCTTCTTGTAATGCGCCTAAATTTGAGTTTTTATAATTTTGGATTTTAAGTTGGTTTGCCTCAGACGTAGTTAAAAATTTATTTCTTGCTTCCAAATAGGAGCTGGAAAAAGAGTTCTCAATTGATTCGAGTAATTCCATTTTATGGCCAATATACTTAAAATTAACAGTTTTTATAATGTTATTAAAAAAGCTAAAGATATAGTGTTTTTATGAAACTAAGGTTGATCTTGAGGGGATGCAAGTTGGTTTTATAGTGCTGATGTAACAAATTAAGATGGAATGGATTAAACTTAGGTTTTTACCACTATTTTTTTTGGATTTTTTTTTGTACAACATTGAGAGATGACACCCATAAACATGTTTTCCAGACATAGTATAAAAATTTATTATTAAAAGGCTGCTAAAATGGCGATAAATAAGATTATGAGTAATTTTGAAGATGCTGTCGCGGGAGTAAGAGATGGGTCTACTATCTTAGTGTCTGGTTTTGGTGGCGCGGGTATGCCAACTGAGCTCTTAAATGCACTACGAGATCAAGGGGCGACGGACCTTACGATTGTGTCAAATAACGCTGGGGTGGGGCGTGAGGGAATAAGCGGGCTTTTATCTGAAGGAAAAATTAGAAAAGTAATTTGCTCATATCCCAGATCTGGGGGGTCGGTGATTTTTGAAGAAATGTGGGCTGCAGGAAAAGTGGAATTAGAAGTTGTTCCCCAAGGTACCTTGAGTGAGCGAATAAGAGCTGCCGGAGCCGGTATAGGTGCCTTTTATACACCAACAGCGGTAGGCACCCAGTTGGCCGAGGGAAAAGAAGTTAGAGAGATAAATGGGCGATTACAGGTTTTAGAGTATCCATTGAAAGGCGACGTTGCTTTCGTTCTCGCAAAAAAAGCAGATCGATGGGGAAATTTGACTTATAATAAATCAGCCCGAAACTTTGGACCGGTTATGGCACCTGCAGCTGATCTGACAATTGTTCAGGTACACGAAATTGTTGAGCTGGGAACGTTAGACCCTGAAACCATTGTTACACCGTCTATTTTTGTGAATAGAGTTGTTAAAATGGCAGGCCCTGGCCTTGGGGAATCCTCCTAATAAGCTGAAGAAAATCTACCAAAGTTAACAATGGTCTTAGGAAACCTACTTTAGATTTAATCAATACGAGAATGGTCCAGACTGATTTTTTTTGGTCTCTGTAATGTGATTTATAGCGGCAGTTACTCCCCCACTGCCATATTTGATGTTCAGGTATCTAAGGGTCGATTCAACAGCAGATAATGCGGCGTACAACATTGGAGCGTTGATATCTCCCATATGACCTATCCTAAACGCTTTTCCGTTGAGATCACCCAGGCCTCCTCCTAACGCTACCATCATTTCATCGCGGCAGATATTTCTTAATTCGTCTGCATCTATATCTTCAGAGACCCTTATTGTGGTAACAGCGTTGGAACGTTCCTTTGGTTCAGTTGCATTGAGCGAGAGGGTCCCTGCTTGCCCCCAAACTTCTACAGCTGCTTGCGTTGCCCCAGCTAAAACTCTGTGTCGCTCAAAAACATTTTCTAAGCCCTCCTCGAAAAGCATATCAAGAGCTTCGCGCATTCCGAAGACCATTAGTTGGGGCGCCGTGCCGCAGAATTTCCTATAGTGTTCTGCTTCTAGCCTTGTTTTCCAATCCCAATAGAGGCGCGGCATGGTCGCCTTTTTTGATGCGGATATAGCCTTTTCTCCTGCTGCCACAATTCCTAGACCAGGCGGCAGCATTAGACCTTTTTGAGATGCTCCAACGGTAACATCTATACCCCACTCATCCATTCTGTAGTCTACTGTTCCAGCTGCTGCTACTGTGTCTACCACCAAGAGTGCGGGGTGCTTGGCTGCATCAATGGCTGCACGGATCGCTGGTAAATCATTTGTAATACCCGTTGCAGTTTCAGTATGGATAATCAAATGCCCTTAATTTCACCTTGTGTTATCCTTTTTTAACTGCTCCTCTAAAGCATTAATATCGATTGCCCTCCGCCAATTCCCTGGCAAGGTCTCTACGTTCAATGTTAAAGCTTCGGCCATGTTTGCCCATGCCTTTGAAAAATTACCTGTTTCAGGCACTAAAATTTTATCACCTGGAGAAAAAATATTTGCTAAAGCTGCCTCCCATGCACCGTGTCCATTGGAAGAATAGAGAAAGACTTCACCCTCAGTTTTGAATACTTTTCGCATATCTTGAAAACATGACATGGAGACATCTAGAAATTCTGGATCCGACAAATCTAAAGTGGGTTGATGCATAGCGTTCATGACGCGATCTGGCACGTGAGTAGGGCCGGGTGTATTCAAGAACTTTCTACCGCGCTTAGTAGGCATGCGGGGACTCCATTTTGTTTAATACGACGTTAATTTAACCCATTGATTTTTCGGGAACATACATATCTATTGTACAAAAGGAAATATAATTTTTAAGTACTTTTTCAACTGGCATGTCTATAAGTATTTTTATACGTTCGGTATAGTTATATTCTCTTATTAGCTAAGGACCTAGAGATGGATAAGGAAACATTTGCAAGCGGCAATACCAATAGGCTTTCGAGACGTCAAATAGCGTGGTTGGTGGCTAACGAAATACCAGATGGATCGTATGTAAACCTCGGTATTGGAATCCCAACATTATGTGCAGATCATATGCCTGAAGAAAAAGAAATACTTCTGCATAGCGAAAACGGTGTGCTTGGGTTTGGCCCTCGGCCCGACGAGGGTGAGGAGGATGCAGATCTAGTAAATGCAGGAAAACAGCCGATTACTATGTTGAAAGGAGGTTCGTATTTTGTTCACTCCGACGCGTTTGGTATGATAAGGGGCGGACATATAGATATAGCAATGCTTGGAGCTTTTGAGGTATCCGGTAATGGAGATCTTGCAAATTGGACGACTAACAATCCAACCTTTCCTCCAGGTGTAGGGGGAGCGATGGACTTAGCGGCTGGCGCTAAAGAGGTTTGGGTTCTTACAGAGCATCAAACTAAAGATGGCGGCGCAAAGATAGTGAATAAGTGTTCGTACCCACTAACGTCAGCCAGATGTGTGAAGCGAATTTATACGGATTTAGCCATTATGACAATTGGAGACAATGAATTAATCGTAGAAGGTATGGTTGAGGGGATGAGTCTTGAAGAATTGCAGCAGCGAACGGAGCCAAAACTTCGCCTTTCAGATTCATCTGTAGTTTTGTCGGCACCATATTTATAGACTACTCAAATGTTCGTTTTTTTCCCTTAATGATGTTGTTGTATGCAGTGTTACTTTTTATAATGTTTAGCAGTGGGTTGTAAGTTTGTTGGATATTAAATTGGTAATAGGAAAATTAGCTTCTATTATCTGAAAAATATTGAGATCTCGAGGGTAAGTGATGACAGAGATTGTTGTTAGATTAGCAGAATTTGACGATAAGGTTCCCATTATACAGATGTTAGAGTGTTTGCAGGATTATGAACGCGAATTGCATCCGGGGAGACGGCCGGGTAGTGACGTGGCTGAGTATCGATACAAGAGAATTATTGATGCCGCAGAAAGTTTCGATGGCGCCGTATTAGTAGCGATCGAAAAATCAGAGATAGTTGGTTTAACGGCAGGATGGATGATTATTGACGAAGACCAGTTGCAAGATATGAGCCATCGAGAACATGGTTACGTATCTGTTTTGTTTGTTGGTCAAGATCATCGTGGAAAAGATATCGCCAATATATTACTTGGTGCGATAGAAAAACATCTAGTTTCAGCTGGGGCCAATAGATTATCTGTCAGCTCGTTAGCTAGGAATGGTCCCGTTATAACAGCTTGTAGGGCATCAGGTTTTGAACCGTTCGAAGTTAAACTTGAGAAATTTATATAGAATTAGACGGAAAATAGATTCTTTTGGGAGAAAACTTTAATCATATAAAACACGTTTGATTCCATTTATTCTAATGCGACTTGCTTGGTGGGGATAAGTATGACCAGAAAACGGCCTGAGGACTTACGCAGCCATAAATGGTTTGGGGTTGATGACCTTCGTTCGTTTGGTCACCGGTCCCGAGTAAAGCAAATGGGTTATAGTCGTGAGGATTGGTCAGGAAAACCAATAATAGGCATAATAAACACGTGGTCTGAGATAAATTCTTGTCACACTCATTTTCGACAGAGAGCTGAAGAAATAAAGCGGGGTGTTTGGCAGGCGGGAGGCTTTCCAATTGAAATGCCGGCAATTTCTTTAGCAGAACCCTTCCAGAAACCGTCTACGATGATGTACCGGAACCTTTTAGCGATGGAGACTGAAGAATTATTGCGCTCATATCCTTGTGATGGGGTCGTGCTCATGGGTGGATGCGATAAGACTACACCCGCTTTATTCATGGGAGCTGCTAGTATGGGTTTGCCTGCCATATTCTTACCGGCCGGACCAATGCTCAGAGGCAATTGGCGTGGAAATACGCTTGGGTCTGGGAGCGATAGTTGGAAATACTGGGCTGAACTTCGTGCTGGAAATATCGATGAGGGTGATTGGGAAGAAATAGAAGACGGAATAGCCCGGGCCCCTGGGACATGCATGACTATGGGAACGGCTGCTACTATGATGTCTTCCGCTGATGCATTAGGATTGACCCTTCCGGGGGTTAGCTCAATTCCTGCGGTTGACTCAAATCATTCACGTATGGCCACGCGGTCAGGTCGTCGCATTGTCGAAATGGTTTGGGATGACCTCAAACCAAGTGATATCCTAACAGAAAAAGCATTTGAGAATGCTATTACTTGCGTCATGGCTCTGGGAGGATCTACAAATGCTATCATTCATCTAATCGCGATGGCTGGTAGGCTTGGAGTAAAAATCGATCTAGAGCGTTTTGATAAAATATCACAGCGTACTCCATGGCTGGCAAATATAAGGCCGTCTGGAGAATATTTGATGGAAGACTTTTTCTATGCTGGCGGAGTTCGCGGTTTGATGGCTGAGTTGAAAGATATTCTTCACTTAGACTGCCTGACTGTAAATGGTAAAACTGTAGGAGAAAATTTAAAAGGAGCAGATATTTTTGATACGGATGTTATCTGTCGGAGAGAAAAGCCACTATCGCTAGAAGGAGGATTGGCTGTACTTAGGGGTAACCTTGCTCCAAATGGAGCAGTTATAAAACAGACTGCGTGCGATCCGTCTCTCATTAAACATAAAGGTCCAGCTGTAGTTTTTTCGGACTATCATGACATGGCCTCTCGAATAGATGATGATAATCTTGATGTTACCAAGAACTCTGTTTTGGTTTTGAAGAATAGTGGGCCGCAGGGGGGGCCGGGTATGCCTGAATGGGGAATGCTACCAATACCAAAAAAACTTCTTAAGCAAGGGGTTCGGGATATGGTGAGAATATCTGATGCAAGAATGAGTGGTACAAGTTATGGCACTTGTGTTCTGCATGTTTCTCCGGAGAGTTTTATTGGTGGTCCTTTAGCATTAGTTGAAACTGGTGATCTTATTGAACTCGATATTACCGCTAGAAAACTAGAGCTACATGTGAAGGAAGATGAACTCATCAAGCGTAAAAAAGCATGGTTGCCTCCCAAGCGTAAATTTGAACGCGGCTTTGGTGCTATTTATGCTAATCATATTACCCAGGCTCACGCAGGTTGTGATTTTGATATTTTGGAAGGAACGGAACCTACTGTTGATCCAGAAATTCACTAGCATATTTAGAAATATATTAAACGAAACATTAAGATGGTATTCTTATGAGTGATTTTGTAGCAAATGAACGAACTTCCTACAAAAAATGGAGTAAAGAAATTCTTCGTTACAGTGACCTTGATCCTGTGGGCCATGTTAATAATAATGCCTATGGGCAATTAGTAGAAAATGCACGCACCCTTTTATTTGATGATGCTCAGAAAATATCTGGCTTAGGTGATAAAGAGTTACAAACTAAAGATTGGGTAATTCGTAGGTTGGAGTTTGATTTTTTGCAAGAACTCAGATACCCCGGAGAGATAGACGTTGGTATAGCCGTAACCCAGTTTGGAAACAGCTCCATGATCCTACACCATGGCGTTTTTGCTAAAGATTATTGCGCGGCTACTGCGATGGGGGTGAGCGTTTATTTCGATTTGATCCAAAGGGCATCTGCAACAATTCCAAGTGATATGAAGATAGCCATGGAAAAGCTAGCTGGTTCCAAGTTTTTGTAAGTCTAGTCAATTTACAAGTGTTGTAAATGGAGTTCCATTAGTTAACGCCTTAAGGTTATCATATAAAATCATTCCCATTTTCATTCTTGTTAAGTGAGTAGCGCTGGCCATATGAGGGGTTAAAATTAAGTTAGTTTCAATTTCCAGTAAACTTTTAGGGACGTTTGGCTCTTCTGGAAATACGTCAAGTGCGGCTCCTCCAATCCTGCCATCTTTTAAACATCGCGCCAAAGCCTCGTTATCAACTACTGTGCCTCTGGCAACATTAACAAGCAGGCCTGTTGGCCCTATTGCTTCTATTATAGACTCATTGATAAGACCCTTCGTCGCTTCCCCACCCGGGATTATAGCAACTAAGATTTCGCATTCTTTAGCCATATCTAGGAGATTTTCATAGTATTTGAATTTTAAATCAGGTTTTTTTGTCCTTTGGTGGTAACCTATATCCATTTTAAATGCATCACAGCGGGTAGCAATTTCTAACCCAATACGTCCAAGACCTAGTATGCCAATTTTAGAACTATGCACATTGTGAACGTACTCAAAGTTGCCATTCTTTTCCCAATTACCGGAACGAATATACCGATCAGCATCAACTAACTTTCTTCTGCCTGCGAGTATGAGACTTAAAGCCATATCTGCTACACAGTCATTCAGTACTTCTGGGGTATTTACAACCTTAACCCCCCGTTTTGTTGCGGCTGGTATATCGACACCATCGTAACCCACTCCAAAATTTAAGATTAATTCTAAGTTGGGAACGGCATCCATCAAGGAGTCTGGACAATAGTGCATTGTGCCTATAACTGAGCACTTGGGGCCATGCTCTGCAAGGAATGCTTTCTTATTTTCCGCTTTGTAAAGGTGGTGCGTTGTGGCAATTTCGTCTAATCGGTCCATTGCGGGTTCGTACCAGGGAGCATAGATCAAGACATGTGGTTTCTTTTGCATCTAAATTAGCCCTTTTTGTAAAAATAAAAGAAACTCTAGAAACTCGAAGCCTCAAATTCCATCACACAATCGCCGCCCCCAGTAATTGGGTGCAAGAGACTAGCTGTTCGGCTTAAGTGGGCCTCGGCAAAATATTGGGCGGTCTTCAATTTACTTTTCAAAAAGCTTTCATCGCCTTCATTATTTTTAAGTTGTCGGTCTGCTTCTATCACGCCTCTAGCAAGCATCCACCCGCCACTGATAAGGCCCATCATCTCCAAAAATGATGTGGCTCCTGCGGCAGCTTGACCAGGCTGAGATGGAAATGTTTCCAACATCCAGGTTACGGCTGACTCCAAAGCGACCAGACTACTTCGTAAATGAGTAGATAAGCTCAACTGGCTTATATCTTTAAGATCAAGGTTATCAATTGTATTATAAACATTCTTTATAAATTGATATACTGTTGCACCTCCATTACGAACCACCTTTCTGCCCAATAAATCCATAGCCTGGACACCATTGGTACCCTCGTAAATCGTTGTTATTCGTGCATCTCTATAATGTTGTCCTGCACCAGTTTCTTCCATGAACCCCATTCCACCATGCACCTGTATATTAGTAGAGGTGATAGCTAAACCAGTGTCTGTGCACCACGCCTTGACAACAGGTATCATCAGATCAAGCATCGCTTTAGCTTTTTCCCGTTCTTCCGCTTCCTCAATCTTATTAGCGCGATCCAAGTCAGCGGCTACTTCATAACATAACCCTCGCATAGCTTCTATTTGACTTTTCATATCAAGTAACATTCGACGGACATCTGGGTGTTCAATAATAGGTGTAGGGCCTTCAGAGCCTTGTATTGGTTTTCCTTGAACACGCTCTTTTGCAAAATTCACAGCCTGTTGATACGCTCTCTCTGCTATTGATAATCCTTGCAGGCCGACTGCTAATCTCGCATTGTTCATCATCACGAACATGTATTCTATCCCGCGGTTTTCTTCTCCTATTAAGTAACCAATAGCACCATCATTTTCACCAAATGACATCACACATGTTGGGCTTGCATGTATACCAATTTTATTTTCAATTGAGATAGGTCGAACGTCATTACGCTGCCCTACAGACCCATCTGGGTTTATCAAAAATTTTGGCACAATAAATAGCGATAATCCCCTTGAACCAGGGGGTCCGTTGGGCGATCTTGCAAGCACAAGATGTATAATATTATCAGTCATATCATGGTCGCCCCATGTAATATAAATTTTTTGTCCTTTTATCCGATAATGTTCCCCCTCCAGCACTGAGGTGGTTCTTATAGTTCCCAAGTCAGTTCCAGATTGCGGCTCCGTTAGGTTCATAGTGCCTGTCCATTCTCCCGAAACGAGTTTTTCGAGATAAGTTTCTTTCTGTTTCATACTTGCGTGGCGTTCCAGTGCATCGATGGCAGCTTGGGTTAAAAGGGGACATAAAGAGAACGCCATGTTTGACGAATCCCACATTTCCCAAAGTGCGGTAGTAAGTGTCCATGGAAGTCCTTGCCCACCGTGGTCTGGATTGAATGGGCTTGAGTTCCATCCTGCCTTAGCCCATTGCTTATAAGCATCTCCAAAGCCCTCTACTGGACGTACAACGCCATTTTCTATTTGAGCTCCTTTTGTATCGCCTAAGTGATTTAAAGGAGCTAAAATATTACTAGAGAATTTACTCGCCTCTTCCAGAATTTGATCTGTGAGATTCTTATCTATTCCTTCAAAACCTGGCAGCTGAGCCACATTTTCTAGACCCACTACGTGGTTCAGAACGAAACGCATGTCTTGAAGAGGTGCACTGTAAGGTGTCATTTGCTCATTATCCCTTAGTAACTTTTTAACAGGTTCGAATGCTGTGGTAGCCTAAGTTATTAAATGTGTCTACCATATGTGTTCAGTTGAGAATCTGGTATAAAATATAATTTTATTTACTGTTAATACCCTTATATTTTTATATGCAAGCTCAAATATTATCTCTTAATACATTAACCCAGTGTGACGTCAATTGGATCATAGCTTTATCAAGAGGTAAAGGCTGAGCAGAAAATTTTGCGATAACCAACTCTTTATCCATATCTATAAATAAATTTTGACCATGAACGCCAACGCCAAATATTGTTTTTGTATGGACACCATTTTTTTCCACATACCACTTCGATCGGTAACGCATATCCATTAATGGAAAATATTGCGCAAAATCTCCTTCATCCCAAGCTTGTTTGCTACCATTATCAGTAATATCGCTGATCCAATCTGATGGTACTATCTGTTTGTTATTATAAGAGCCATGATCAATAATAAGTTGTCCAATAAGCGCCAAATCTCTTGCGGTTGTGCTGATGCCGCCCGCTACTCGTGGAGCACCAAGCCTGTCAACTGTTATACTGGCAGGAAATGTTGCTTGAATAGGTTGCCATAATAACTCTTCCATTAAGTCAACATATCGGCAGCCAGAGGCTCTTTCTATCAACCAGCCTAACAAATCAGTATTGGGTGAAACGTAGTGAAACTCTTGGCCATGTGGTCCGTCGGATGCTGTTAATAAATTATAAAATGACCTCAAATCGGTCTGTGGTTCGTCTTTTGGAATTGGATTCCAATTAGTGGCCTTACGATAATCAATTATTCTTCCCTGGGTGGCTAAATAATCTTCATCAAATGATATGCTTGCCCTCATATCAAGCAATTGCCGGATTGATGCTCCTTTATATGCAGTAGCTTCTAATTCGGGAATTATAGTGGTAATCAGTTGATCAGGCTGCAGGTATTTCTGATCAATAAGAATACCAATTAAGAGACCAAGTAAAGATTTTGAAACAGACATAAGTATATGTTGGCTGTTCTGAGTCATCCCTGAGAAATATTTTTCTTCTACGATCACTCCAGATTTTAGAATGACAATTGCATTCGTGTGTGTGGCTTGCAAGAACTCATGGTAATTCATAGATTGATTGTTAGGCGTCATTACTTTTATGTCATTTAGGTTTTGCTTTTTGACCGAAGGGTTTTGTATTGAAGTTGGGTCATTTGAAATTGTAGCGGTTGGCACAATTTCTCCAACGTGGTGAAAGGCCCAAGAATTGAAAGGTGCTGTTCTCCAATTCGAGAGTGTAACTTGTTGATCAGGATGATTGGGAAAATTTTTCATTAGTTCCGGCATTATTGTCCCCATGTTAAATTACTTTTCCAGGGTTCATTATCGAATTTGGATCAATCACGCTTTTTATCTTCTGCATTAGATCTAACGCTACTGCAGGTTTGTATTGCGTGAGTTCATCCCGTTTTAATTGACCTATCCCGTGTTCCGCACTTATAGAACCGTTAAAATTTTGGACCGTACGGTGCACTGCAGTATTAATTCTGCCCCAATTATCTATGAAGTCTTGTGTTTTTCCGTTTTCAGGTTCTGCAACGTTAAAATGGAGGTTCCCATCCCCTGCGTGACCAAAAGCGATAAGTCGAGCTCTGGGTTCTACTTCCAGTATAGCTTGCCAAGCTGCTTCATAGAACGACGGTATCGCGGAAACTGGAACGGCGATATCATGCTTAATAGAGGCCCCTTCGATTTTTTGAGATTCTGTAGCATTTTCCCGGAGGGACCAAAACGCCTGCCTTTGGATTTCAGATTGAGCGAGAGCTGCATCTAGTATTAAACCGTCTTCCATACCTCTCTCAAGGATCCTTTCAAATCTGTTATAAAGTTCTTGATCGTTTTCTGCTGTTGATACCAACTCCAAAAGTACATAATGCTCATAACGTTCTTTGAGTGGGTCTTGGCAGTTGGGAATATGCTTGAGTACTAAATCCATAACTAATCTTGAAATCAATTCAAAAGTCTCAACGCAATCACCGCTCTCTTTTCTTGCTCTATCTAATAACTCTATAGCAGCAGAAACGCTACTGACAGCACAATAAGCAGCATAAATACCTCGCGGTTTCGGAAATAGCTTTAGGACGGCAGCCGTTATTATTCCGAGAGTTCCTTCTGAGCCTAAGAATAGGTTTTTCAGGTCATACCCCGTATTATCTTTCCTTAGTGCATTTAATCCACCTAGTATCTGTCCATCGGGCAGGACTACTTCAAGACCTAAAACCAGTTCCCTTGCATTGCCATATCGTAAAACGTTTGTTCCCCCGGCATTGGTTGCGAGATTACCGCCAATCATGCAACTCCCTTCGGCCGCTAGGCTCAATGGAAAATATCGATCTGAATCACTTGCGAGCTGTTGCAGTTTCTGAAGTACACAACCAGCTTCTACCGTCATGGTGTAGTTATTTTTGTCAAGATATCGTATTTTATTCATCCTAGAGAGGTTTAAAATAATTGATGCACTGTTCTTGAGCGGAACTGAGCCACCACACATACTCGTATTACCTCCTTGAGGAACAATTGGCATCATTGCTGCCGAACAAATTTTGACAATATCAGACACTTCCTTTGTGTTTATTGGGTAGCAAACTAATTCAGCATTACCCCTATATACACCTCTCCAATCGACTAAGTGAGGTTCCATTTCGTCCATTTTGGATACATAACCGCGAGGGCCAACAAGAGATTTAATTTGGTCCACCGCATTTTTTTGTGCCGCTGTCAATTTGTAAGTTTGTAGTTCAGCCGCATTCCCATTTGGTATTGCCATTGTGCGTTCCATCTTACTTTTGATAATAGTCCTTAAATAACAGAAATCTATTCTTTCTATCAATCACTTAGAAAACCTAGCGAGGTGCTGCTGCACGCTTCAACCGATCATTAATTGCTATCCCTAATCCATGTTCTGGTATTGGAGCAACTGCTATAGCCAAGGCGCCTCGTTTATCTAACTCTCTGAGCATCTGGAAGAGATTTGATGCTGCTTCATTAAGATTACCGGTCACACTTAAATTAAGAGTTGTATTTTTTGAGTTTTCACCAAAGCCCAAAAATAATTCTCCGTTTTTAGAAGAACTGGCATTTAATCTTACTTTGCAATCTGGCGCATAATGACTTTTGAGCATTCCTGGCGCTATAATTTTTGCATTATTAACTGTCTTATTAATGGGGCCAACCTTATTTTCTATATCATACTGGGTAATGTATCCGGGCCTAAGTAATACAGTATTAGAGCCTGAAATATCTATGACTGTCGACTCGAGACCCACCTGACAATTGCCTCCATCTAAAACTGTTTCTACTTTGTGTCTAAATTCCTCGATGACGTCTTCTGCTCGGGTTGGGCTTATCTTTCCTGATCTATTTGCGCTTGGAGCCGCAATAGGACGATCAGCGCGCTTTATTAGTTCATTTGCAATAGGGTGATCTGGTACTCTTAAAGCAATAGTAGAAAGGCCAGCTGTCGCTAGCCAGGAGATAGAGCATTCTGTGGTCCGTGGTAAAATGAGAGTTAGTGGGCCGGGCCAGAAGTGATGGGCTATATCCAGAGCTACTTTTGAAAAAACACCGTAATGTCTCGCTTCTTCAATCGATGTAACATGGATGATTAAGGGGTTGAATTTTGGCCGCCCTTTTGTGGAAAATATTTTAGTAACCGCATCATCACTTGTGGCGTCCGCGCCAAGACCGTAGACAGTTTCAGTTGGAAAACCTACCAACTCGCCTTCTTGAATCTGGATCGCTGCAGCTTTAATTTCTTTCAGCATTATGGCATCGGTAGTCATTTCAAAAATATTCCAATACTCTAATTGGCTAGGTTATAGTTTAACTAGCCGGTAAGCAGAGGTCGATATAAGAAATTAACTTTAAGCCAAACATATTTTCAAATTATAGTAATGTAGTACGATAAAAAAGTAATCTTATTGAATTGGGGAAAATGTATACCTAATTTATTCGTATCTTTTCTGAATAGTGTGTCAGCGGTTAATCGAGTTTTAAAATAATCAACGCAACTTTATCTAAGGATCTTGATTGATGGAAACTCCAATTTGGTCGGCTGTTTTAGATCATGTTTGTCTGGAAACATCTTCTCCCCAAACTATGAGGTCATTTTATCGTGATGCATTAGGCATGCAAGAAACAGAACTTGGAAGGAGGTCGTGGTTGCTGGAAGGGCCAGAAAGACGTCTTGTCTTGACAAAGGGTATGTCTAAAAAACTTACTTTCAGTAGTTTTCAAGTCGCTGATGACAATAAGATGGTGCTCCTTCGCAAACATATAGAGGCTGAAGGTTACACGGTTATAGAAAAATCAGCCGCTCTATTTCAACAAAAAGCATTTGAGTTAACTGACCCGGATGGAAATATTATTTGTTTTGGAGTTAAGGCACCAGTCTCTAAAAAATTAGAGGGGGTGGGAGGCCGACTTCAGCATGTCGTTGTAGCCAGTGCTCGTCTGGATCTAATGGTTGATTTTTACGGCAGAGTGTTAGGGTTCCTTCCTTCAGATTACGTTATGAAGGAGGATGGGAAAATAGTGGCAGCATTTTATAGATCAAACCCTGAACACCACAGTCTTGCGGTATTTGCTGCGGCAGAAAAAGGATTTGATCATATTGCATTCGAAACCCCATCTTGGAACCATCTTCGCGATTGGGCTGATCGCTTAGCTGCATTTGATATTCCCATTTGGTGGGGGCCAGGGCGACATGGTGCTGGTAATAACTTATTCTTTATGGTTTTAGACCCTGATGGTAATAAAATAGAGTTTTCCGCAGAATTGGAACATATGGATATTAATCAACCTGTTCGACATTGGCCGCATGATCGACGTACGTTGAATTTGTGGGGAAATGCTCGGATGCGTATTTGAGAGTAAATTTTTGGATTTAATTTTATTTCCCTTGAGCAATAAACCAGCCGTTTAAAAAGTTTGTTTTGCCATATCTCAAAGTGGTACCATCAAAATTTGAGACTTTACCACCAGCGGCAATAAGAATTGCGTGGCCCGCAGCTGTATCCCACTCCATAGTTGGTCCAGTTCTTGGATAAATATCTGCTTCCCCCCTCCGCAATTAGGCAAAATTTTAGGGAAGATCCTCTGGAAATAGAGTGTTCAACTTCAAGCTTGGAGATAAAACTCTCCAACTCAGGACTTCGATGAGACCGGCTAGCAACAACAGTCATTTTTGTCTTATTAGCTTGTCGAGCCTTAATTGTCTGTTGAGTCCCATTTAAAAGTTTACATGCCCCATCAGTTAGTGAACCGGTCCAAACACAATTGTTGATTGGTGTTGCTATTACTCCCATAGTTGGTGTTCCGGACTCAATTAATCCAATATTCACAGTAAAGTCACCGTTACGATTTATAAATTCTTTTGTTCCATCCAGAGGATCAATTAGCCAAAAAGTTCCATTAGAAATATCTGGAATATTGCCTGCTGAAACGCTCTCTTCGGCTACGATCGGGATCCCAGGAACTACGCTTTTTAATGCTGGGATGATATAATCTTCTGCCGCTTGATCTGCAGCTGTCACGGGTGAGCCGTCTGACTTCGTTGCGACTATAATCTCATTATTATAATACTGCATGATAATATCACCTGCTTTTTGTGCGATCTCAGCAATATCTTCTTTAGTTTTTATTAAACTTGACATTGAACCTCTACCGATTGCTATGTTTTACAACGCTTTTCGTGATTTGTTATACTGCCAAGACTAGTTTATGTAAGTAGTAAAAATGAAATAAGGATAAAAGAATGTGCGGCCGATATAGCCTCAAGGAAGCGCCGGACGTACTAAAGTCACAGTTTCAATTTAATACATCCCTTAACATCCAGCCTCGGTATAATATAGCACCCTCTCAGTTAGCTCCTATCGTCACAAAAGATGAAACAAATAGAAAACTTTCACTGTTAAAGTGGGGAGTCCCCTCACGGGAGCAGACAAATCTATCATCAAAAAATTATTTTATAAATGTACGGGCTGAAACCCTCCTGGAAAACCATTCATTAAAAAAAGCATGTACAAATCGCCGTTGTTTGGTGTTAGCAGATGGGTTCTATGAATGGAAAAAGGAATATAATAAAAATCAACCTTATAGGATTCATTTAGCGAACAATAATGCATTTGCGTTTGCGGGACTTTGGGAAGATGAGTATCTATGTAATTCTGACGAGGGAACGCAAAAAAATTTTGCTATTATCACCACTGAAGCGTTACCTTCGATAGGTCATATACATAAACGAATGCCGGTAATTTTAAAACGCGAGGATTACGCAAGCTGGCTAGATGGAGACCCAAAGTTGGCTTTTCCGACACTTAAGTCTTGTACTGGTTTGGAACTTCGGTCTTATAAAGTTTCCCCTATGCTAGGAAATACAGAAAATGACTCAGCGGCTCTACTCAATAAATATAGTGACACTCAACTCTCATTATTTTGATTGTACGTGACCGCTTAGAGAGTTAGGCTTAGGCGTATTTTTTCAATTTCTAATGATTATTCCAGTATTAAATCGTTTATTTGTTCGAAAACTAGTGGGAATTTAAAATATAAGATACCTCCGACTGTTGCGCATGCGGAAACAAAAAAGACAAAAGCAATCGTGAGAACCAGCAGAGCTTGGTGTTTCTTTTTAATATTATTGTGCGAAGCATTTATTTTGAAAGATGTTTTGATATCTGTACCGTTAGTCCTCCGAGTCTTTTGAACTCGTATGGGGCTTGGTGGGTTAAAATGAGCCTCCACGAAGGATGGGTTAATGTGATCAGGATTGACTAATAATACTAGTTGGGAAAGCCATTTGCCTAGTGCAGTATCGAACGAACAATATAGTATACGAATTTTTTTGTCGGTTATGTTGTTAACCTTTGTGATGGAGCCAATTCTTATGTCTTCTAGTAAATATGATTTTTTGATTGTTTTCCATTCTAAGTCATTTCCTTTCTGAAGCAGGAAATGTGATCTTTCTATCGTTATTTTTTGGAAACTTTCTTTTACCATTTTTTGTTTTGTTGTAACAGAAATGTAGCATCATTTTTATTAACCGGGCGGGCGAAATAAAACCCTTGAGCGAATTGGCAGCCTAGGGCGGATAATTGAGCGTATTGCTCGGCCGTCTCTACTCCTTCTGCTATCACGTCTAGTTTTAAGTTATGAGCTAGCATTATGATAGTTCGAATTATTTCCATATTACGATAGTTTCTGCTCATATCATGAACGAAAGATCGATCAATTTTCAAAGTATCTATGGGGAACGTATGTAGGTAACTAAGTGATGAATACCCCGTTCCGAAATCATCTACACAAACTTTTATATTTAGGCTCTTTAATTGATTTAACATGTTCACAGAACGTTGGGGATTCTGCATGAGAGCACTCTCGGTTATCTCTAGTTTTAAACATTCGGCGTTAAAGCCAGATTTTTCAATATTTCCAATTATCCCTTCTACTAAATTGGGATCCGAGAATTGTCGGCTCGAGAGATTAATGCTGATTTCAAGCTGCTCTTCTTCGTTTTTATTTTGATTCCAAATTGCTATTTGTTCACAGGCTTGCATTAAAACCCATTGCCCTAATTCGTATATGAGCCCAGTTTCTTCTGCGAGCGGAATGAACTCGTTAGGGGATATTGCTCCACGGGTACGATGACGCCATCGTAAAAGTGCCTCAAATCCTGATATCGTACGGTCTCGCATCGAGATAATGGGTTGATAGTGTAATTCCATCTCGTTGCGATCCAGCGCACGCCTTAAATCTGTATCTAAATCTATTGGCGATAGGCTGGAGTGTCTAAGTTTTGTTTCAAAAATGATATTTTGTGCTTTCCCATCCCGTTTGGCACGATACATTGCTAATTCTGAATCTCGAAGAATTTCTTCTGGGTTCTTATAGTCATTATCTGAATGAGATATGCCCATGGACGCGGACGCAAAAACTTCTCTATCCCCTAATAAAAATGGCTTAGAAAATTTTGTTTGTATGGTTTCTGCTATATTTAAAGCCTCTCCTGCATTTTCAATATCCTGAAGAAAAATAGAAAATTCATCGCCCCCTAATCTGGCAAACGGTATCGCTAATGGGGATATTTTCTTTCAGGCGTTGTGAAATTAAGATCAAGAGTTCATCGCCATGAACATGTCCAAGGCTCTCATTTACGAGTCGAAAGCGATCTAGATCAATGAAAATAACAGCAAATGAGGTTTTTGGATACCGTTGCCGTCTGACAAGGGACTGGCGGATGCGGTCCAGAAGAAGTGTTCTATTTGGGATGCCGGTTAAAGTATCATGAAGGGCATCATGTATTAATTGTTTCTCAGATAATTTCCTTTCTGTTACATCTGTTTGGGAACCAGCAAACATAGTTGCTTTTCCCTCTGGCGTTCTGATGGCCAGACCCTTTGCCTGCATCCAACGATAAGTCTCATTAAAGTGATTTATCCGATATTCAATCTCAAAATTAGATGTGGTACCATTTAAATATGCGTTTATTAACGCCTCAACTCGGTCATGATCCTCCGGATGAATTCTTTCAAACCACTCATTGGGGGAATGGCCGATTTCATCGTCTTTGAAACCAAGCATTGACTTCCATTTTGCTGAATAGGAAATTTCGTTTTTTTCTAGATCCCATTCCCAAAGACCGTCATTAGCGACTCGCAAAGCGAGAGAATAACGTTCTTCTCTTAGCCCTCTTTTGTCGGCGTTTTGCTCGCTCAAAGGATTTACCTCCAACTGACCAAAACCGCTATACTTTTTGGTCATCGATGAATGCTACACTTAAAATACAAACTAGGTTTACTTATAACGCTCATATTATAAGCCAGCCTAGTGAGTTATCTAAATTAATCTGAAAGATATCAATATTCTTCTCACTTTGTCACTGAAATCCAATGTTGGTAGGTGCCTTTTGAATTCTAATTGCGTTGGCATAATAGTGCCATAATAAATGAGCCGCAGTAGTTCTGTGTGGTGTCCAGAGTGTACCTATTTCCCACATTTCTTTCGTATTAGGACGGATGGACAGCTTCTTAAGTCGTCGAACAGCTTCTTGCAAAGCGATATCTCCAGCGGGCCATATATTAGTACGCTCGAGACAAAACATTAGATATATTGCGCTACTCCACTCACCAAAACCATTTAGTTGCATGATGTATCGACTAGCCGTTTCATTATCCATCTCATCTAGAAGAGTTGGAATGAACTCCTTATTCAAAAATTTCTCACTAAGTTGTATAGACCAGTTTGATTTTGATCGACTCAGCCCAACATCGCGTAGTCCTTGGTGACCTAAACAAATAATATTTTCGGGCGAAATAGTACCCACAGCATTCAATTTCTGCCAAATTGCATCGGCAGCTTGTAGGGATATTTGTTGAGATATTAGAATATTTATCAATGTTGCAAACCCCGGCTGCCGTTGCCTTTGCATTGGTAGGCCAAAATTATTTATTAGAGATTGCATATCAGGATCAACAACGGCTAATTTTAAAGACTCTACTTCTATGTTTAAAGACATCTATTATCCTGTTAATAGAATGATGTTAGGAGCTAGTCTTTGTAAGAGACTTATTAGATATTGAAATATTATTATTCCTCACTATTTGTTGTTGTAACGGCGATTGATCGGAGAATCGAGACATGGTTGAAGCTTGCGAACTATCAGCATTAGATGCAAGGCGTCAAATCAAAGAGGGTACTCTGACCTCTGAAAACCTAATACAATCGTGTCTGAAACGTAGTGATATGCACTCAGAGACAGTCGGGGCCTGGACTTTTATTGACCCAGAATTAGCGTTATTGTCAGCTATTAAGTCTGATAAAGCTGGCAACCCGGGTCCGCTGGGAGGACTACCTATTGGCGTAAAGGATATTATCGATACTAGCGCGATGCCCACGACATATGGTTCATCGATCTATGGACTAAATCAGCCAAAGAAGGACGCTAAATGCGTTCAAAACGTTAAAGAACATGGCGGTATCGTTTTAGGGAAAACAGTGACAACGGAGTTTGCTTGGCGTAACCCCGGAAAAACTAAAAATCCAAATAATCCGGCGCATACCCCAGGTGGATCATCGAGTGGTTCAGCAGCCGGCGTCGCCGATTTTCAGATGCCGCTTGCTTTTGGTACACAAACAGCTGGATCGGTAATCAGGCCCGCATCTTATTGTGGAGTGGTTGGTTTTAAACCAAGTATAGGAACGCACGATCGGACTGGAGTTAAAGAATTATCAAATTATTTAGATACATTGGGTACTTTTGGTCGAAGTGTTGCTGATGTAAGCTTCTTTGACTTTACGCTGAGGAATCAAGCAACACCGGATTTGTCCATTTTTGATGAGCGAGCCCCAAATTTTGGGTTAATGGTTCCTTTTCGAAACGATGCATCAGAAGATGTATTAGATAATCTGGAGGCAGCAGGTAATCGGGCAGAACGAGCTGGGGCTAAAGTTTTGGATATAGCTTCTTCAACGGGTTTCGAACGATTAGCTGATATGCAGGCCGTTATTATGCTTGGCGATGCAGGAAAAGCTCTGGCGTGGGAATACGAGTTTCATCCGGAACGATTGATACAGTTCTATAAGGATAGTATCGCTACTGGACAAACAATATCGAAAAATGGGTTAATTAACATGAAGGGCAATGCTGATAAGGCCCGTTTAGAGTATGCAAAGTTATTTGAGAAAACTGACGTAATCTTGACTTTATCTTCTGGAGACGAAGCGCCGGAGGGTTTAAGCTTTACTGGCGACCCTCTTTTCAACAGAGTGTGGACATTATTAGGATGGCCATGTGTTACTATACCATTCGGCCGAGGTGCTAGTGGCCTACCATTGGGTGTGCAGATAATTGGTCCTAGCGGTTCAGATGCTAAAACACTCGCTGCTGCAGCCTGGTTAGAACAGGTTCTTTCGGCTAAATAATATACTAGACAATATAGAGATTATTTTTTGAACTTTAAAAATAATATGAGTTGCAATTTTTTTAATATTTGCCGAATAAATATAAGGTTGCAGGGTCCAGTCGTTTAAAGAGGTATTAGTTTATTGTTTTCATTGTCAAAAAAACGTTATTCGAAAATAACCAGTGTTTTATCGAGTTTCTATGCAGTCGGGTTGCTAATCCTGGCACTGGGTTATTCGTTTTTATCAGATTCTGGCGTTTATAAAATAAGTCCAGAATTATCGGTTCCCAAACCAAAGATTATTGAAGAATCTC
Source organism: uncultured Thalassobaculaceae bacterium (assembly GCA_964276085.1). Taxonomy (GTDB): domain Bacteria; phylum Pseudomonadota; class Alphaproteobacteria; order Thalassobaculales; family Thalassobaculaceae; genus UBA7326. The sequence goes on from CAXYEO010000008.1 coordinate 23,470, forward strand.
CCCGTGGGACGTCACTTAATGTTTCCAATGACTTCAAACTGAATGCTAATAAAATTGAACTACGATTAAATGACCCAAATTTTCTAATTCAAGGTAAAAAAATATACAGAACGCACTGTGCCGTTTGTCATGGTATTAATTTAGAAGGACAAAAGGGTTGGGTTGAAAATGATACGAAAGCGAATATATTGGCACCGCCCCATGATGAGACTGGACATTCCTGGCATCATTCAGATCAGGCTTTATTTTCGTTAACCAAATATGGTGGATCAGGAAAAACAGGTCAACCATCGGCCATGCCGGGATATCAGCAGATACTCACCGATGATCAAATAATTTCCGTTCTATCTTTTATAAAGAGTACTTGGTCACTGGAAATTCGACAACACCATGATCAAGTGAACGAGCAGGCTTTAAATTAATGTTAGTGAATAAAAAGAAAAAATGTAATAAAATTTCAGGTTATTTGATGCTGGGCATTATGACCAGCATCATATTTGTTATTTATCCTCTTCAGGCAGATCAAGGATGGAAAAAGCTAGTTGATGAAGCTGGGGCTGCATATGAGAAAGGTGAACCTGCTAAAGCCTTGGATCTTCTAAAAGGGGCCGTTGAACTGACGCTTGAAGGTACAGAAGCACGTGCCGCTGTTTTGAATAACCTTGCAATAGTTATTGAGGCAAACGGCGACTTGGATGGCGCTGAGAGTTTGTATACAAGGGTGATAGGCTTATGGGCTCAATTATTAGGAACGGATCATCCAAATGTGACACGCACACTAGGAAATCTAGCTGACCTAAACCATCGGCGTGGTCAGTTCGATGACGCCTTGGAGGCGTACCAATTAGCCATAGCGACCATTGATACAAATAATAGTTTAGAAGTTAAAGAGGTAAAACGAGCGATCCATGTAAGCTATGCAAAACTACTTCGTGAATTAGGCCGCAATAATGAGGCGGACCAAATTCTGAAAAAGGTTTTTAAAAGAACACAATAGCTAGTATACACTCCCAGCATTTTACATTCGAAATTTTTTATCAATATAAGACAATAACTCTGCCGTTGACTCACTTATATCGTACTTTCCTGTATTTATTTCTAACTCGGGGTTTTTAGGTTCTTCGTATGGCGCGGAAACCCCCGTGAATTCAGATATTTCTCCACTCCGAGCTTTTTGATAAAGGCCCTTTGGATCTCTATTTTCACATATTGATAAATCAGCATTTATAAATACTTCGTGAAATACGTCAGCGGCTATCGTTCGAATTCGGTCGCGGTCGTGTTTGTAGGGTGAGATAAATGCGGTTATAACTAATACACCGGCCTCGGCAAATAATTTTGCGACTTCGCCTACTCTGCGAATATTTTCTGTTCTATCTTCTGGGGAAAAACCTAAGTCTGATGACAGACCAAAGCGCACGTTATCGCCATCTAAGACGTGTACTTGGTACCCTTTCACAAACAACTGGTGTTCGGCTTCAATAGCGATAGTAGATTTCCCGGCGCCCGATAATCCTGTTAGCCATATAATTCCACCTTTGTGGCCGTTAATAACGGAGCGCGCGTCACTATCTATTCGAGATGAAACGGCAACAATATTTCGTGAGGTGACATCATAAAGACCTCGCTGATCAGGATAGCCATGCATTGAGACAACGCCACCTCCCACTGTTTCGTATCCATCTATCAAAACAAAACGACCAGTCCGATGATTAGTCTCAAAAGAATCTAAAGCTATGGTGGATTTTGTTCTAAATATAGCTTCACCAATATCATTTCTTTCTATCAGGTCGCTATTACTTGTTTTTAAGTTACTTACGTCGATTATGCTTTCGACAGCTTCAATCTCTACAACATGCTCTGCCGTACCAATTTTCATTTTTAAACGGTCTCCTGTATTCATCGGTTTTTCACCAACCCAGAAAACTTTTCCTCTAAATACGTTCGTTTCGATTGGAGCGTTATGAGCAAGACTTGCAACGTGGCCTCGCTCAATAAATATTTCCTCATCTAAAACAATAGCAACAGATTCACCTGCTAGTGCTTGCGTTTTTTTTTCTTTCGTATTCCAAGTTTCAAATGACGCGACAGCTGCTCTCTTATTAGAAGGACTAAATAGCAGTGTATCATTTATTTTTAATGTACCGCTTTCAATCCTTCCAGCAATTATCCGTCGCTCGTCAAATTTGTAAATATCCTGAATAGGTAGTCTAGTAGGTAGCTCATTTGGCGAGTTTGGTTGTGGTATATTATCTAAAGTCTCGATAAAGGTTGGGCCAGAATACCATGGCATCTTACTAGATGGCTCTACCAAGCCCTGACCATCCCGGGCAGCGATAGGCACAATACTATTACAATGCAGGTCGATCTCAGAGAGGTAGTCAACGATTTGTTGTTTTAAAGTATTAAACTTTTTCTGTGAGTAATCAATCAGGTCCATCTTATTTATAACAACAATAACTTCTTTTAAGCCAAGCATTCGCAACAAATAACAATGGCGGTACGACTGCTCTCTGATACCTTCTTTGACATCAATTACTATTACTCCAGCATCAGCTTGTGCGGCACCAGAAATCATATTTTTTAAGAATTCTTTGTGCCCTGGAGCATCAATGATTAAATAGGGTCGTTTTCGTGAAGTAAAAAGTACTTGGGTGGTATCTATCGTGATGCCTTGATCTCGTTCGGCCTGTAATGCATCTAATAAGAAAGCATATTCCAACGGCATTCCCCGTCGATCTGACATGGCCTGGACTGATGCGATCTTGCCTTCTGTTAAATTATTGGTGTCATGCAGTAATCTTCCAATTAAGGTTGATTTGCCGTGATCTACATGTCCGGCGATTACTAGATTAATCGGCGGGAGCATGGCGTTTTCTGGGTTTTTATCCATCTCTTTGGGCCTTACATATAGCCATCGGTGCGAAGTCGCTCAAACGCATTTTCGCTTTCATGGTCCATAGCGCGTCCAGAACGCTCGGCTATTTTGGTGGATTCTAATTCAGTTATGATTTCATCTATGGTCCCAGCTGAACTGGAAACTGGAAAGGTGATGTCATGATCGCCAAGAGACCTATATCTCTTTCCTTTACTGGCAAAGTATAGGGGTACTACTGGGATTTGCTCTCTCTTTATGTAACGCCAGATATCTAATTCCGTCCAAGATAAAATAGGGTGAACCCTAATGTGTGTTCCAGTTGGAAAGTCAGTTTTATATTGATCCCAAAACTCTGCGGGTTGATCCTTAAAGTTCCATTCTGCTTCAGTGCCTCGTGGGCTAAATACTCTCTCTTTTGCTCTTGTTCCCTCCTCGTCTCGCCGTATTCCTGCTATCACAGATTGTAGGTTTTTCTTTCTAATAAGCCTCTTTAAAGCTTCTGTCTTTCGGGCAGCTGATCTAGAGGCAGGGGGTAGGGTTGGGTCGATCTCTTCTATTGGCGGACATTGTTCAACAATTAGCTTAATATTCCATTCTGCTGTGAACCTTCTCTGGAACGCATACATCTCAGGAAATTTTTTTCCGGTATCACAAAAAATTAGCGGGAATGGTATATGCCCACAAAATGCTTTTTTTGCTAGCCAAACCATCACGTTTGAGTCTTTTCCAAGCGACCACAACAGCCCTAAATTATCAAAGTTAGCGTAGGCTTCCCTTAAAATATAGATGCTTTGTGCTTCTAGTGTATCCAATCTATCCATTGGGTCCAACTGCCAAAACTGGTGAATAATAATCTTTTTTACGTTTCGACTTCATATAAGTCAAAGCTCACTTTTAACTTCTTTTAGGCTTGCGCCATAATAAACAACTTTGCACAATAGGTAGAACTTACCAAACTAGTTATAGAGAGTGACTATGGATCTGGGAATAGCTGGAAAGACAGCAATAGTTTGCGGCTCTAGTAGGGGGCTTGGTCGGGCCTGCGCGCATTCACTCGCCAAAGCAGGGTGCAAAGTCGTCGTAAATGGAATTAATGAAGGAAGACTGGCTGCCGCCGCCGTTGAAATTCAGAAAGCAACAGGCTCCGAAATAGTAAAAGTTGTCGGAGATGTGACCACGCATGCTGGACAGGATGCTCTTTTTGAAAAGTGCAGTAACCCAGACATTTTAATCACTAACGCGGGCGGACCGCCATTTAGAGATTTTAGGGAGTTAGAACGTGATGCCATGCTTAGCGGTGTTACTTGGAATATGATTACTCCCATCGAATTAATACAGCGCTATATAGATGGTATGGCAGAGCGTGGCTTTGGTAGAATTTTAAACATTACGTCCGTGTCGGTGAATATGCCGGTATCTGGACTTGATCTATCTAGTGGTGCTCGAGCAGGTTTAACAGCATTTTGTGCGGGAGTATGTCGGAGTGTAGCACATACTGGGGTGACTATTAATCATATTCAACCAGGATTTTTTGATACTGATCGATATCGTTCAGGGATTGATGCTATGGCTAATAAGTTAAAAATTACTCATGATCAAGCGCATGAAAAGCGTATTCAAGAGGTGCCAGCAAAAAGAGCTGGAACACCGGAAGAATTTGGTGAAGCAGCCGCTTTCTTGTGCAGTTTACAAGCGGGCTACATTACTGGGCAGAGCTTGTTATTGGACGGAGGACTCTTCAATAGTTCTTTTTGAGTTGAAAAGTTAATCAGGAATGAATTGAAATGGCTAAACAAATTACTTTTGATACTATTATACAAGGTGGAACGATAGTTGACGGCTCTGGAAACGCTCGTTTTAAGTGCGATGTTGGGATAAAAAATAACCGAATACAGGCGGTCAGTGATTTGAGCCAAGCTCAATCTGGACACAAAATAAATGCGGCTGATAGAATTGTGGCTCCAGGTTTTATAGATGTGCACACACATGATGATAGAGTAATATTGGCTAATCCAACAATGGATATGAAAATTAGCCAAGGGGTAACATCTGTCGTGGTTGGAAATTGTGGAATAAGTCTGGCACCGCTGGTTGCCGACAATCCACCACCGCCATTGGATCTTATCGCCGAAGCTGGTGCATGCCGGTATTCCACATTTGAAGAATTTTTACTGGAAGTGGAAGGTGCGCCTCCCGCAGTAAACGCTGCCTTTTTGGTGGGGCATTCCACTCTACGTGTTGCGACAATGGACTCTCTTGATAGGGCAGCTAGTACATCCGAAATAAAAAAAATGAGGTCCCTGCTTGAAGAGGGTTTGATGGCTGGGGCAATTGGGTTTTCAACCGGGCTCTTTTATAAACCAGCCATCATGGCGCCGACAGAAGAAGTTGTTGCAATCGCCGCAGCATTGCATGCGCATAAAGCCCGATATGTTACTCATATGCGGAACGAGAGTGACCATGTCATTCGGTCTCTTGATGAAACCTTCCGAATAGGCTCAGAGTCGCGTTCCCCAGTGATTGTCTCGCATCATAAAGTTCAAGGAAAACATAATTTTGGCCGTTCAATTGAAACACTTTCACACATCGATAAGCATATAGACGGTCATAACCATGGAATCGCCTTTGACGTATATCCATATATAGCGTCTTCAACCGTATTGAAGGAAGACTCAATTAAGTTATCGGAACGTGTCCTTATAACATGGTCAAAAGCACGACCAGATTTAGCAGGAAGAGAGCTGTCAGATATCGCAGAAGAATTAGACTGTGATATTTTTTCTGCGGCCGCTCAATTACAGCCTGCGGGAGCAGTTTATTTTGCAATGGCGGAAGAGGATGTGCAGCGAATATTATCACACCCAAATGCAATGATTGGGTCAGATGGACTGCCACATGACGAGCATCCCCACCCACGACTTTGGGGTACATTCCCCCGTGTTTTGGGACATTATTGTAGAGATCTTAAACTATTCTCTTTAGAGGAAGCTGTCCGTCGCATGACAGGATACTCAGCCGAAACGTTTGGTTTAATTGATCGAGGGATTATCAAACCAGGAGCATTTGCAGATATTACAATTTTTGATGAAGATACGGTTTTGGATCGTGCTACTTTTGATAAACCGATGACCCCTGCTGCAGGTATAGATACTGTACTAGTGAATGGGAGTATAGTGTGGGAAAGTGGTGGTGCTACTGGCCGTCGTCCAGGTCATGTGCTCCGGAATGGGGGCTGAATTTGTACCCATAAATACAATATAGAATACAAGTTATATTGATACCTCATGCAAATACTAAAAAGGTAACTCTGGAATTTGGATTGGGTTACACATTTCGTAGGACCGGCTTGCTGTCAAAACTTTATCATCTCGATTCATCGGACCTACTAGCTGTAATCCAGCGGGTAATCCGTTGGCGCACAAGCCGCAGGGTATTGATGCGGCGGGGTGCCTCCCTAGGTTGAATGGATATGAGAATGGTGTCCATTCTGTCCAACGATCCATATTTGAGCCGACGGGGACCTCTTCTCCTGCATCGAATGCGGTGATTGGCAATGTAGGGGTTAGCAGTAAATCATATTTGTCAAAAAATTGGTTTAGTTTTGTTCCGGCGCCTTCTCTTTCAGCAGTAGCATCAAGATATTGTTTAATAGTTATTTCACTACCTTCGAGGCCAACCTCTCTAAAGCCGGGGTCAAGTAGAGCAAGTTGATCATCGGTCATGGATTCTTGAAGTCTTGCTGCCCCCATAAACCAGAATATTTTAAATAAGTCGTGCTGGTCGCCTAATCCTGGGTCTACTTCGTCTACATGTGCACCTAGGGATAGAAATGTCATAGCCGCTTTTTTTACTAAACTTGTTATTTCTGGATCAACCTTTGCGTGGCCCAAGTCGGGGCTATATGCAATTCGCCACCCCTTTACGCTTTTGCCAATACTCTTGCGCCAATCATAATTTTTTTTGGGAAGCGCATACCAGTCTCTAGAATCTGGTTCCGACATCACCGTAAGCATTAAAGCAGCATCATCCACGGTTCGTGTCATTGGTCCTTGGTGTGATAAAGTCCCAAAACCACTGGCTGGCCAGGTAGGAACTCGCCCAAAAGTTGGTTTCAGCCCGTATATTCCAGTATACCCACTGGGCATTCGTATTGAGCCCCCACCATCTGATCCATGATGAAGGGCTCCAAAGCACGCCGCTGCTGCTGCCGCTGCTCCACCGGACGAACCTCCAGGTGTTTTAGTCAAGTCCCATGGATTACGAGTTATGCCCGTAAGTGGGCTGTCCGTCACTCCTTTCCATCCAAATTCTGGAGTAGTGGTTTTTCCAAGTAATACTGCGCCGTTAGATCTGAGGCGTGCTACCAAAGGCGCGTCTTCGTCCCAGGGTCCCTTATCATTTGTTGTTAAGGACCCGCGTCGGGTTGACCAACCCTTAGTCGCAACTAGGTCTTTTATCGTTGTTGGAATACCGTCAACTAACCCTGCTGGCGTTCCTTGAGACCACCGATCTTCAGATGCTTTCGCATTTTCCAGAGCTTTCTCTTCATCCACTAATCTAAACGCATTTACTTTTTCATCATAATTCGCAATGTGATCTAAGGTGGCCTTGGTGACTTCCACTGGGGAGAGTGTTTTATTTGAGTAAGCGGTTAAAAGCTCGCTAGCTGAGAATAATACAGGGTTGGTTTTCATTTATCATAATCCCTAAGTTTGGAGGCCATTTTACTTTGAATTTAGTGATTTTTAGTTCGTTCTATAAGTATTGTTACGCGGGGTGCATACGTTGGATAGCATTTGTGTAGCAAGATTTTCTTTACATTCAGCCCAAGGCTTATTTATCCCTTCAGGAGTGCTTGATTGATAAATCATGGCTATCGCCATTACACCAAAAATAGCAGCGATGATCCACATAGGTCTGTTCATTATGTATTCCGATTCTAGAAAATTTTATTTGGGCCATTCAACAATATAATCTGGCAGACATTCGTCTGAAATATTCCTTTCTGAGATGGCTCTATCTCGAATCGAAATGCCTGCTTTGTGAACTGTTTCGGCATCCCCCGATATCAGGGGATGCCACCATTCCAACTCTTTTCCCTCATGTATCAATCTATATGCGCAGGTAGAAGGCATCCATTGTAACTCTTGAACAAGACGCGGGGACAAGGCGACGCAATCTGGTACAGCGACTTTGCGGTTTGCGTAATCTCCACATTTACAACTGTTACAATCTAATAGTCGGCAAGAAACTGATGTAAAATGGAGCTCGTCTGTGACGTCGTCGATGAGTTTTATTAAACAGCATTTCCCACACCCATCGCACAAATTTTCCCACTCAAGTGGTGTCATCTGCCTAAGTGTCTTTGTCTTCCAAAAAGGTTCTTTTTCGTTATCCACCGCTTAATTAATCAATCTCGATACGAGGAATCTATTTTATCAATTTTTCGCATCAATGCAGCAAATTCAAGCTGACCAAAACCATCTGTATCCTTCGAAACTCCCTCAGGACCGTCAATATCATCTCCAGATTTTGTTGCTACATTATCTCCGAGCATACTAATTGTACCAGCACTAGCCGCATCCACTTGTACCTGACACGCTCTCTCTAGTCGGTAAAGTCTCAAAAAGGCTGCTGGAATAGTTCTACCTACAGTCAGCAACCCATGATTTTTCAAGATCATGGCTTTATGGTTGCCTAATGATTCCAATATTCGCTCGCGTTCGTCCAAGAAAAGGCTTGGCCCTTCGTATTCATGGTAGGCGAGCCGTTTGTGAAAGGTAGTTGCAAACATGCTAATGGGCACAAGCCCCTCTTTGACGCCAGCTACGGCCATTCCTGCTCGCGTATGAGTATGCATGACAACTTGGTTTTCGTCAGAGTGTTTCATGTGAATTGCGGAATGAATCACAAAACCAGCATGATTAATACCCAACGGTGTCTCATCAACTATATTTCCATCTACGTCAATTTTTACAAGGTTTGACGCTGTTATTTCATCATAATTGAGGCCAAATGGATTTATAAGAAAATGTGGATCAGAACCGGGTACTCGCGCCGTCAAGTGACCATAAATTAACTCAGTCCATCCAAAATGCTCGACTAGACGATATGCTGCCGCTAGCTGTACTCTCAGATCCCATTCAACATCGCTTATAGCCGAGCGATCTATTTTAAAGTCGACTTGTAGTTGGTTCACTTCAATTCTCCTCGTACGATTAATGAAAAACGATAACCAGTCGAAGTATAACTAATAATAACCCTAACTAACCGCTGAAGATTATAGAACTATTGCACAGCGTCTAGCTTTAATTATTATATATGGATTGTTGTTTTTATAAATATTGATGTCGGTTTTATGTCGGCAAGCCTATCAGTTAGATATTAATCCGTTGCTGGCCGCATTAAAGCTATTTGACCTTATTAATATTTTTAAGATCGCTTGATGGGACGTAGGCGTTAGCCTGAAAACTGCGCATCCTCTGATAAAGTGAATTCGCTATTGCGTATTCTATCTGGCCATTCTGCGACCATTTCTGCCACAGATTCCTCTCCGTAATGCTCAATCATGTCTGTAAGGGCTGCGAATATTGCGGAGGAGGCAACCATTTCAGGCGCAACGCCCTGAGACAAAGCATCTTCCCACGCCTCAAGCATAATTTTCAGTGCTAACTGTTTTTGCTCGTCTTCTGCAAGAAATGGCTCATCTTGGTCCGACATTTGCTTGGATTCCAAATTATGATTGTTGATTGATCATGTCGTAACATGCATGTTGTGCCAATGAAAGTCACCCCGTTAAATTTAACCGAATATTTCCGGCCAAAGCAACGCTCTGAGGTTGGTAATAAGATAATAGACATAGACCCGCATTTTTGTCTTGGCCCTGAGGGCCGGCCATTTTCTTCACGGTTTGAAAACTTTTACCACGATACTCTATCGATAGAGACGGCAAAACATATTTTCTTTACCGATTTCCCTTCAAAACAAATTAAAGATCAAAGAGATTTCTTTGTGATTGGTGAATTAAGTTTTGGAACAGGATTAAATTTCGCACTTGCATGCAATTATTGGAAAAAAGGCTGCTACCCTGGAGCAAGGCTTCACTACATAGCGATCGAACCATACCCTCTAGAGGTTCATCAAATTGACAGTTTTTTGTCAAATTTTCGTGAGTTGGACTTAGAGAGAAGTGAGTTAGTGGCAGTTTATCCAAAACCACACACGGGCTTCCATCGTGTATGGTTGGCAAATAATAAAATAACACTTACTTTGATAGTTGGCTCAGTAGATGAATCTTTGGCCGAACTAGAAGCGCAAGTAGATACATGGTTTTTAGATGGCTTTTCTTTAGAAAAGAATCCAGAAACATGGTCTCAAAATGTGTGCCGGGAATTAGCAAGACTTAGTAGGCCAAAAGCCGATCTAATATCTATTAACGACGATGAAAAAATCCAATCTAGATTAACTGAGCAGGGTTTTAGTTTGTCAAAGAGAGATGGTTTCTCGGCTAAGCGAGGAATTTTAAAGGGCAAGTTTACAGGGGTAAATGAGCGGCAATATCTGGCTCCCTGGTTTAGACCTCCCCGATCGGTTCCAAGTTTAGGTGTCATAGGTATTATCGGTGCGGGAATCGCCGGTTGCGCTTTAGCGGGAGCGCTAGCCAGAAGGGGAAAAAAGGCACTTTTGTTCGATCAGCAGGGTGACGTCGCGCAGCGGGCTTCGGGCATTGATGTCGGATTAATAGCTCCTCAATTAGGTTTGAATGCAAGTGACATGAATCGTTTCTACGATCGAGCGTATAGAATGACTTTACAATCTGTAGAAGACAGCAACATAGATTGGGTTAGTCGTGGTGTATTGCAGCTATTTAACGAAAATGAAGCAGTTCGCCGGGTCCAGTTTATGAGAGATGCGGCCAGCTTATGGAATGGAAGTGCTCAAACCGTATCACCTTCTGAAGCATCTTCAAAAATAGGGTTGGAAATATTCTCGCATGGAACTTGGTTTCCAGATGCTGGAACTCTTAGTCCAAAAAACTATGCTAAATTTCTATCTCAAGAATCAGAATGCTTATTTGGAGAGAGTATAACTGAATTTGTTTGTGGGGAGGATGGTTGGGATTTATATGGCAGTTTAGGTCAGATAATAGCAAAAGTAGATACATTAATAGTGGCGTCAGCACAAAATAGTAAGTTTTTCGAACCTACTTCCTTTTTACCTTTAAGTTCTCTTCTGGGACAAATTTCTCTCGTTCCTTCAAATAAAAATAGTTCTGAGGTGAAGGCGAGCGTTCTGGGTGCTGGTTACTTCACGCCAAGCTCCTTTGGGTTTCACGTGGTGGGCTCTACCTATTCTAGAGCTGGTTTTGACGAACACCAGTGGCCACAACCAGTTACTCTCGCGAGACATCAAGAAAACTACAAAATGTTGGGCCCTGAATTGGCTTCTATGTTTTCAAATTCCCGGTATGATAAATGGGCAGGCTATTCAGCTATTCGTAGTACAACACCTGATCGATTACCCGTTGTAGGAGCTGTCCCAAAAGCACAAAAATTTAAAAAGGATTTCGAGCGTCTGCGCCACGGTCCCCAGGGAAGGTTTCCGATTACCGTTGATTATGAGCCAAATCTATTTATTTTGGCTGGGCTTGGATCAAAAGGGATTATGACCTCTGCGATTTCCGCGGAGTTGCTAGCTAGCCAGATGCTCGGTGAACCTTGGCCTATCGAGCGAACTTTAATGACTGCCGTTTCTCCATCACGTTTTTTGGCTCGAGAAATGCTGAATAGCACTTGAGATTAAAAGGGCAGTATATCGAGATGTACCGCACTGAGCTTAGCGAGCGGTAAGGCCACCATCGATTACTAATGCAGAGCCCGTCATAAAGCCAGCATCATCGGAAGCCAGAAATACAATCCCGTTTGCAATATCTTCGGGAATACCTAGGCGTCCTATGGGATGTCCAGCTAATGCTACATCACGGGATTTTTTTACGTCATTTGTGCCATGCTGTTGGGCTCGGGAAACAAAAGTTTGTTCGCCCATATCCGTTTCTATCACGCCTGGATGGACGGAATTAACCCTAATTTTATAACCCTTTCTGCCAAAGTTTAATGCTGTTGATTTCGTGAACAAGGTTACTCCCCCTTTAGTCATGGAATATAAAGGGTCAAGTTCTGATCCAACTAATCCCGCTACAGATGAAATATTAACTATTGCGCTTCCCTGATTGCTTATAGCGCCACTTTCTGCAAGAGCATCTGTCGCTGCTTTGGTCCCCAACCACACGCCGGTCATATTGACACTAGCTAGTCGGTTCCATTCATCCAGAGATATATCAGCAAAGTCTCTCCCAAGAAACAACCCAGCATTATTAACTAAAATATCTAGACTCCCAAATTTATTCACAGCTAGCTCGACTGCGTTGGACCAATCACCTTCATCAGTAACGTTCAGACTGGTAAATATAGCATTAGATCCTAATTTTTGAACGGTCTCTTCTCCTTTAGTTTTTAGGACATCACCAATAATTACATTCGCCCCCGCATTTATCATCAAAGCAGCCGTTGCTGCGCCAATCCCCCGTGAAGCACCAGAAATCAAAGCAGTTTTCCCATCAAGTCGGTTCATCATTTAATCCTTTTTAATGCTTGGCCATTGCAAAGTTGACTAAGCGATAAGAATACCTCGTTTTAAATACAGGCTAAAGGACACTGGAAGTTATCAAACCAAATATCTCGCATCCGATCGTCAAGTAGCGATTTTATTATAGATTAAGTATTTAATAAAAGTACTACTAAAAATATGGCGTCTACATTCGTCAAATATGATAAAGTAATTTTTTAAACGATTAAACGAGAAGACAGTAGTTTTAGGAAAATTAAATGACCACCATGACATCAAAAGTCACATGGGTTTCTGGATTAAGGTTTATTGGCGGTTCGGGTAACGGACATGGTGTAATAATGGACGGATCTCAAACCGCTGGTTCGGAGGGTGTCCTTGGGCCAAGTCCAATGGAGATGGTTCTAATGGGATTAGGCGGTTGTTCGGGAATAGACGTTATGCATATTTTAGAAAGAATGAGGCAACCCGTTACAGCATGCAAGGTGGACTTGGAGGGAGAAAGGGCTGAACATTCTCCAAGAGTTTATAAAAAAATACATCTAGTTTATACGATCTCAGGTAATAACTTGTCCCAAAAGCGCGTGGAGGAAGCAGTTCGTTTATCGAACGAAAAATACTGCTCAGTTTCCGTGATGTTAAACACTTCAGTGGAAATAACTCGCGAGGTGAGAGTTATCCAAGATCCAAGCACTTAATCAAAATAAATCTAGGTGCCGCAGAAAGTTTGAATAACTTCCTCTTCTTTTCTGGGGGGCTGGCTTAATTCAGAAAATGTGTCGTTACTTTCGAATGGAGAGTTCAGAACTGTAATGAGATCCTCCATTAAGCTGAAGTCTTCTGCATTTGTTGCGAGGTCGATGGCTTTTTCGATCTGATGATTCCTTGGTATGAAGGCAGGATTAACCATCTTCATCTGTTTTCTTACTTCCTCTATCCCTTTTCCCTCATTACTAAGATTTTTATTCCAACGAGTTAACCACTTTTCGATAGCCGCTGTATCATCAAAAAGCTTTATAAAATTTTTGTTGTTTCCTTGCTCGAGATGGTCACCCAGGGTTCGATAGGCGGTTGTAAAATCAACCTCGCTTTTTGATAAAAGATCTAAAAAATCGAATGCTAATTTCGTGCCTTCTTGATCTAACCCGGTCACTCCTATTTTCTTGCATAGACCGTTGTGAAATGCTTTCTCGAAGTGTCTCCAGAAATGCTCAAGAGACCTTTTAGCTATTTCTATTGAATTAGTCTGATCTTTATCTATGAGTTTAAGAAGTGTTTCAGCAAAGCGCGTCAAATTCCATTGCCCAATCATCGGTTGGTGATCGTAAGCGTATCGTCCGCCACTATCTATAGAGCTGAATGTTTTGTTGGGCTTAAAACCATCCATAAATGCGCACGGACCATAGTCGATTGTTTCGCCAGCAATTGATGTGTTATCAGTATTCATTACACCATGAATAAATCCAATTAGCATCCAAGATGATATCAACTCAGCTGTATTTTGAATCACGCCCTCCAATAATGTTAGATATGGCTGATCTGTATTTTCCGCATGTGGATAATGCCGTTTGATGGCATAATCTGCCAACAGCTTGACGGCTTCATCATCACCGAGGCCATGAAAGTATTGAAACGTACCGACCCTTATGTGACTTGAAGCTATTCGGGTTAAAATTGCGCCAGGCTCCATATGTTCGCGCCTTACCATTTCCCCCGTCATAGAAATTGCTAGGGCTCTCGTGGTTCGTACACCTAAATTGAACATAGCTTCGCTGATAATATACTCTCGCATGATCGGACCTAAGACGGCTCTGCCATCACCCATTCGCGAGTATGCTGTTGGCCCGGAACCTTTGAGCTGGATATCCCAGCGTAAACCCTCCAAGTCTATTACCTCACCGAGTAAGACCGCCCGTCCGTCTCCAAGTTGGGGAACCCAATTACCAAATTGATGACCTGCATAGACCATCGCTATGGGATCTGCATTTTTTGGGATCCTATTACCTGCCAATATCTCATGGTCCTTTTTCCCTATATTTATCGGATTTAATCCCAAAGTTTCGCATAATTTATGATTTAAACGTATAAGTTTGGGTTCTCTAACTGTTGTTGGATGAGTCTTTTGGAAAAAGGTCTCTGGGAGACGAGCATAGGAATTGTCAAACTGCAGATTTTCGAGAGAATTTGCCAATGTATTTGAATTACGCATGGTTTTACTTTTTCTATTGAGCGCCTAAAGAGATAATATTATTCTTTAGTGTACTTAAAAATTAACCGCCATTATTGAGACGTATAGTTTTTTTGAATTGAATTATGGTTCACTTTCGTCACCATTCTCTACATTTATATTGCCATATTGTTAAATAAACTCACTTATTTTAGAAATGGATTCTTTTATACGCTGTTGCGTGGTTTTATCAGGATCTTATCCTCCAATTAATGAACTTATTGAAGCAAGTTTTAATGTTCAAGCATTGTTTTGGCAACAGTATCCACGGTCCCATCAATTCTGTTGAACCGCCGTTCCCCCTGTTACGATGGCAAGCTTAGTTCAAAGGTACTTAAATCGTAAACTTTTATCTTTTAAATAAAGGCAATTTTTTGAAACTCTTTGAGTGTTGACAGGTTGCTTGAAAAGTTTGAAATAAAAGGGTCTAAATAGACAGTGCTGCGTAATAGCAATTTGGGTAGATATATTAGAGTTTCCAAAAAAGATATTATAGGCTAATGAGCTGATAAGGAAAAATGGGAGATTAACAGGTGAGCCTCGACGATAAAAAAGAAACATCAACTACTGCAACCGATACACTCGTAAAGAAGAGCCGTAAAGAAGGTATCGTTTCGGGTGGACATTTGGTCGCCAAGGCTTTGAAGGCTGAAGGAGTTGACACAATTTTTACGCTCTGCGGCGGCCATATCATTGATATCTATGATGGCTGTATCGACGAGGGAATTCGCATAGTTGATGTGAGGCATGAGCAAACCGCTGCACATGCAGCGGATGGATATGCTCGGCAGACAGGAAAACTTGGCTGTGTAGTGACAACAGCAGGCCCTGGATGCACAAATGCTGTGACAGGTGTGGCTACGGCTTTTAGGTCCGAGAGTCCTATCTTACATATAGGCGGTCAGAGCTCATTAACTCAACATAAACAGGGTTCACTTCAGGATCTTCCTCATGTTGACATGATGACACCAATAACAAAATTTGCATCGGGTGTTTTTTCCACTGAGCGAGTAGCCGATATGGTCTCAATGGCGGCTAGGGAATGCTTCAATGGTGCGTATGGTCCTTCTTATTTGGAAATTCCAAGGGACATATTGGATGCTGAAATACCCATTGAAAATGCGCGTATCCCAACACCAGGTTCTTATCGGTCTTCCACAAAATCGATAGGTGATCCTCATGATATTGAACGACTGGCTGATATTTTGTTAAATGCAGAACGACCCGCTGTTTTATTCGGCCAACAGGTGTGGGCAAGCGGTAGTCACAATGCGGCAATAAATTTCATTAGATCACTGGATATTCCCGCATACATGAATGGCGCTAGTCGGGGAATGTTGCCAGAAGGAGATCCTCATCACTTTGATCGAACACGATCGGACGCTTTCAAGGAAGCAGATGTTATATTGATAGTTGGTACGCCTTTTGATTTTAGAATGGGCTATGGTAAGCGAATTTCTGACAAAGCCATTCTAATACAAATAGACCAAAGTTATGCTACTGTCGGGAAAAATCGCGATATTAGCATGGGGATAGCTGGTGACCCTGGTGCTATATTAAATGCTGTTGAGCAAGCTGCGTCGGGTCGAATTTCTAAGGATATGAAGAAAAAACGCCAGGATTGGATGTCCAAACTGCGTATAATTGAAGAAGCGAAACTTGAAAAATTGATTCCAATATTTAAAAGTGATCAAAGTCCCATCCACCCATACCGTCTAGCATACGAGATTAACGAGTTCTTGGGGGATGATACGATTTATATTGGTGATGGTGGTGATATAGTAACGATATCAGCCCAAGCAGTAAGACCTAAAGGTCCTGGTCAATGGATGGATCCCGGTGCTCTTGGATCTCTTGGAGTTGGAACTGGTTTTTCAATGGCGGCTAAGTTAGCCCACCCGAACAAAGAGGTAGTATGCCTTTATGGAGATGGATCATTTGGCATGACCGCGTTCGATATGGAGACAGCGCAGCGTTTTGGAGCACCTTATCTTGCCATAGTGGGAAATAATTCTGCTATGAACCAAATCCGGTACGGTCAAATTTCAAAATACGGTGCTCAGCGCGGTGGTGTAGGAAACAAACTTGGAGATATAGACTTCTCATTGTTTGGTAAAATGATTGGTGGTTATGGAGAAGAGGTTCGTGAAGCCTCACAAATCCAACCAGCCCTTTTAAGAGCTAGAGAAGCTATCAGTAAAACTGGTAAATGTGCAGTTGTAAATGTTTGGGTCGATCCAAATGAGTATGCGCCTGGCACAAAAGCTCAGACTATGTATAAATAAAAGGATTGAGGAGCTATCAGATGGAAGCGCTTAAAGGTATCAAGGTGCTTGACTTTACACATGTTCAGTCTGGTCCGACATGTACTCAATTGCTGGCATGGTTTGGTGCGGATGTTATCAAAGTTGAACGTCCAGGCACCGGGGACCCTACACGATCACAATTGATTGATGTTCCAAATGCAGACAGTCTTTATTTCACTATGCTTAACCATAATAAACGATCCTTGACCCTAAATACAAAAAATGAAACGGGTAAACAGGTCCTCGAACGACTAATAAAAAAATGTGATGTTTTGGTAGAAAACTTTGCTCCAGGCGCAATGGAGCGGATGGGATTTGGTTGGGAACAAATTCAACAAATCAATCCAAGTATGATAATGGCTTCAGTAAAAGGATTTGGACCTGGTCCGTATGAAGATTGTAAAGTTTATGAAAATGTCGCCCAATGCGCAGGCGGCGCCGCATCAACTACAGGGTTTATAGATGGGCCGCCAACTGTCACAGGAGCACAAATTGGTGACAGTGGTACTGGTTTACACTTAGCGCTGGGTATAGTCACCGCTTTATTTCAAAGACAAACTACAGGTAAAGGTCAGCGTGTATTGGCTGCGATGCAAGATAGTGTGATAAACCTTTGCCGCGTTAAACTGCGTGACCAACAACGATTGGCAGCAGGTCCATTGGAGGAGTATTCTCAACATGGTGAGGGTATAAAATTTGGAGAAACAACTCCTCGGGCAGGTAACGATTCAGGTGGGGGGCAGCCTGGACGGATTCTCAAATGCAAAGGATGGGAAAATGACCCTAACGCATATACATATTTTATTACTCAGGCAGCAGCCTGGCCTAATATATGCTCTGCAATAGGAAAGGCTGATTGGGTTGAGGATCCGGAATATGCAACGCCAAAAGCGCGCCTCACGAAGTTAAACGAAGTTTTTGGTGCCATTGAGGATTGGACAATGACCAAAACCAAATTTGAGGTTATGCAGATTTGTAACCCATTAGATATCCCTGTTGGCCCAATACTATCGATGAAAGAGATAGCCGAAGAGAAAAGCTTAAGAGAAACAGGAACAATAGTTGAAGTCGAACACCCAGAACGGGGCACATATTTGACAGTCGGTTGTCCCGTTAAATTATCGGCCTCCCCGGCCAAGGTTGTGAGGTCACCGCTACTTGGCGAACATAATGAAGAGATTCTTAAAAGCTTGCTTGACTACGAGGATACTGAACTGGAAGTTGTGTTAAACAGTGGTGCGATTGGCTGATAAAAACGTTGAAAATATAAATAGATTATTAAAGGAAGGTTAGTAGACATGGTAAAAACCGACATAGAAATTGCCCGGGCTGCAACGATGCAACCAATTTTGGAGATTGGGGCTGGACTTGGGATACCGTCGGAGTCTCTCGATCCCTATGGTCATTACAAAGCCAAAGTGTCGATGGATTATGTAGATAGCCTCTCTGAAAAACAGGATGGAAAACTTATTCTTGTAACCGGGATCAACCCTACGCCGGCGGGTGAAGGGAAAACCACGACGTCTGTAGGACTGGGGGATGCTCTCAATAAAATAGGTAAAAAAGCGATTATGTGCCTGCGCGAACCAAGTCTAGGGCCTTGTTTTGGTGTTAAAGGCGGAGCTGCTGGTGGTGGATTTGCTCAAGTTGTTCCAATGGAGGATATTAATCTCCATTTCACGGGAGATTTTCATGCGATTGGTGCCGCTAATAATTTATTAGCCGCTATGATTGATAATCATATCTATTGGGGAAATTCATTAGAATTAGACGAACGACGCATCGCATGGCGTCGAGCGCTAGATATGAATGATAGGGCATTGCGATCTATAGTTGGTTCGCTGGGGGGAGTAGCAAATGGTTTTCCTAGGTCCGATGGTTTCGACATTGTTGTTGCATCAGAAGTCATGGCGATATTCTGCCTGGCTACGAGTTTAGAGGATATGCGTCGGCGCTTAGGAAATATTATAGTAGGTTACACAAGAGCTAAAAAACCTGTGTATGCGCGCGAATTAGAAGCGGACGGTGCAATGACCGTTTTGCTCAAGGACGCTCTAGCTCCTAACCTTGTTCAAACATTAGAAAATAATCCAGCATTCATTCATGGTGGACCGTTTGCTAATATTGCTCATGGTTGCAACTCTGTTATGGCCACACAAATTGGATTAAAATTAGCTGATTACGTTGTTACGGAAGCCGGTTTTGGTGCTGATTTGGGTGCAGAAAAGTTTTTTGATATTAAATGTAGAAAAGCTGGATTAAAGCCTGCTGCTGCGGTCGTTGTAGGAACAGTAAGAGCCTTGAAGATGCATGGGGGTGTAGCACGCGAGGATTTAGGAGAGGAAAATATAGAGGCGGTTCGTCGCGGGGTGTCAAATATTGAACGACATGTTCTTAATACACAGCAATTTGGTGTTCCAGTAATTGTTGCCCTGAATAGGTTTATCACCGATACGGATGCGGAAGTGGATGCAGTTAAAGAGGCATTGGCAACCCATGGTGTTCAAGCGATAACGTGCACACATTGGTCTGATGGTGGTGCAGGTGCTGAAGAGTTGGCGCATAAAGTTGTGGAACTCGCCGATAGTGGAGTGGCTAATTTTACTCCATTGTACCCAGATGAATTGTCTCTTTTTGAGAAAATAGAGACAATCGCAAGTAAAATCTATCATGCAAGCAGTGTATCGGCCTCGCCTCAGGTGAAAGCACAGTTAACAGATTGGGAGCAAATGGGTTTGGGGCATTTGCCGATCTGTATTGCTAAAACTCAGTATAGTTTCTCAACAGACCCAAATGCCAAAGGGGCTCCAACCGGACATGAGTTACCTATTCGCGAAGTTCGATTGTCCAATGGCGCTGAATTTGTAATTGCGATCGCGGGAGAAATAATGACAATGCCTGGTCTTCCAAGAGTGCCTGCCGCCACTAAAATAACGCTCAATGATAACGGAGATATAGAGGGATTATTTTGAGCTAGACATGTGGCGATGACTAATTAAGAAATAATCTGGCAAGTCGTGAAACTCGAGCGTCCTCCTTCGGTAAGCACAAACTTTCAAAACCTGTATCAGTCACTAGATCGTAACAGTTTGACTAACGGTCTGGTAGCAGCAGTATTTGCCGTCACGGGGCCGGTCGCAATTATTTTATCTGTTGCTAGTTCAGCTAATCTTGAAAAAAATATAATCAACACCTGGGTCTTTGCCGCTTTTGGCATTGGAGGTGTGTTGACCCTGGTTTTGAGTTACATTTACCGCCAACCTCTCGCTATGGCTTGGACAATGCCAGGTGCTGCTCTTCTCATATCATCTCTTGACCATCTGACTTTCTCAGAGGCAGTTGGTGCTTTTCTCGTCAGTGGCCTTTTGATGGTTGTACTTGGACTTAGCGGTATAGCTCGTTGGTTAATGATAAATTTCCCCAGTAATATTGTTATGGCTATGGTTGCTGGGGTATTCCTTCCATTTGGATTAAATTTAATCGCCGGTGTTACAAATGCTCCGTTGATATGCGGTGTAACTATATTTGGTTTTGTTATAGCATCCATATTCTCGCAGATAGGCCGGTATTTCCCGCCAATGCTGACTGCGCTTATTTTTGGGGTCATAACAGCTTCATTAGTTGGCAAGGGGCCAATAATTCCTGAACATATGTCCTGGTTTGCAGAACCTATAATTATAACACCCATATTTTCAATAGATGCCATGATTGAATTGGTTGTCCCTTTGGTTATTTCGGTTATTGCAGTTCAAAATATGCAGGGAGTGTCTGTTCTAAAGACTGTTGGATATGAAGCGCCCATTAATGTTCTGACTATTGTTTGTGGATATGGTTCGCTTTTGATGGGGATGTTAGGGTGTGTGCCTACTTGCGTAACTGGCCCTGCTAATGCGATCCTTGTTTCGAGTGGGAGAAAGGGTACGCACTACTTAGGCGCAATGCTTTTTGGTCTTTTATTCGCGCTAGTGGGTTTGTTTTCGCCGTTATTAATAGAAACAGCGACAAGTATGCCTCGCGATTTCATATTAGTTCTGGGAGGACTTGCGATGCTACCTGTCCTTACATCAGCTTTTTGCCAAGCATTTAGTTTCGAACGTTCCTCAACGTTGAATGACTTTGCTGTAGTCGTTACCTTTCTTGTCACCATTAGTGATATTGCAATATTGAATATCGCTTCACCTTTTTGGGGATTAGTTTTTGGCTATATTGTTTATCTGTCTCCTAAGTGCTTTTTTTATAAAAAGAGCACTTAGGAGATTGAAAATATTTGAAATATATTTCAAAACTTCAGTCTCTGGTGTAAAATATATGAATATTAAAGGTATTTATATATTTTGAGAAATTTTCGAACTAGAGTCATTTTTTTGAAAGATCAATAGTTATTAAGTATTGAAAATAAGATAATTTAATGGAGTGATTTATGCGTGAACTGGGCAAGGTTTGGGAAAATTCTGAAGCTACTAGTGACGACTTCGATGTCACAATCGTTGGTGCTGGTTTTGCCGGTATGTATATGCTTCATCGTATGCGTCGGATGGGATTAAAAGCCATCGTGTTTGAGGCCGGTGATGGAGTAGGAGGGACATGGTATTGGAACCGGTATCCGGGGGCTAGATGTGATGTTGAAAGTGTTCAGTATTCTTACCAGTTCGATAAGCAATTAGAACAGGAATGGACATGGTCAGAAAAATATTCTCCACAGCCAGAAATTTTGGAATATGCTAATCATGTTGCCGATCGTTTTGACCTTCGAAAAGATATTTGCTTTAACACCCGAATAGATTCTGCAACCTACGATGAAAATAAAATTGAATGGGAAATAGTGACGGACAAAGGCGTTACCCATAGGTCGAAATTTTGTGTGTTTGCAACAGGGTGTTTATCCTCCTTTAATCAGCCCAGATTCGATGGCATTGATGATTTCTTGGGCGCAACCTACCACACAGGACAATGGCCCCATGAAGGTGTCGATTTCACAGGTCTGCGTGTTGGGGTGGTTGGCACTGGATCGTCAGCTATTCAGTCTATTCCCGAAATAGCAAAACAGGCAAAGCATTTAACGGTATTCCAAAGGACTGCCAATTATACCATTCCAGCAAGAAATGCTAAATTGAGTGAAGACTATGTGCGGTCGATAAAAGACGATTATGCAGGGTTAAGAGAAAGAGCAAGGCAAAAACCTGCTGGCTATGACATCCCTTTAAATCCTCAGTCGGTTTTAGATGTATCTAAAGAAGAATTTAAATCAGAATTTCAGGCTCGATGGGAAAAAGGAGGAACACAATTTCTAGCAGCTTATGGCGATCTTTTACTTAAGCCTGAAGCAAATGAAAAAGCGGCAGAGTTTGTTAAGGAAATGATCCGGGATACCGTAGAAGATCCGACTGTAGCAGAGTTACTCTGTCCCACTAATATAATTGGCTGTAAACGTCTTTGTGTCGATACCGATTATTATAAAACCTATAATAAATCGAATGTGAAGTTGGTTGATGTCTCAGAAACACCAATCAATAGGATTGTACCCTCCGGCATCGCTCATAAAGGCATTGAACATCAATTCGATTCGATTGTTTTCGCAACTGGTTTTGATGCCATGACTGGAGCATTATTCAATATAGACATCCGCGGCAGAGATGGGAGGTCTTTAAAAGAAAAATGGGATGGTGGACCCCAGACGTACTTGGGGCTTACGACTAATGGGTTTCCTAACATGTTCACTGTAACGGGTCCTGGGAGTCCATCAGTTTTAACCAATATGTTGCCATCGATAGAGCAACATGTGAATTTCATTTCTGATTGCATATCGTATATGCGAGAGAATGGGCACTCAAAGATTGAACCCGAATTAGAAGCAGAGTTGAACTGGGGCGTCCATGTAAACGAAGTAGCCGATTTATCACTGCGCTCTACTTGTGCATCTTGGTATGTGGGTGCTAACGTTCCCGGAAAACCAAGAGTTTTTACACCATACATTGGGGGGTTCCCGAGATATGTTGAGCGTTGTAAATCCGTTGTTGCTAATGGTTATGAAGGGTTCCTCTTAGCATAGCGATATGATGCAGCCTAATATTTTACTCTGTGGTTTTGGTGCCTTTGGGCAACAGCATACTTTAGCTTGGCGGGCCATATCCCCAAAACCCCATTTGTTGTTGGCTGAGGTCGACCCCGTTGCCCGAGCTTTAGCTTTGAAAATGGGATTTGCAGAACAGGACATCAAAGGAGATTTCAACGATTTACTTTCTAGGGCCGATATAGTCGATATCGTATCGTCATCAAATTCTCATTATTCGATAGCGTCAGCAGCGTTATTAAAGAGAATTCCCACTATTATAGAGAAACCGGCAGTAAAGTTATTAACCGAAGCAAAAAGGTTGAGTGAACTTTCAATCAAGAATAATACACCAGTCCAAATTCAGTTTGTTCTAAGAGCTCACCCTTTAGTAATTGAAGCTAAAAAACTATTAAATACTGGAGAGATTGGTAATCTGAGAGCGATGGATGGAGTTTTCACGGGATGGAAACGTATGCGGTCAGATTCAACTATATTAGAGAACGATGGTGTACACATGCTCGACCTCATGAGGTTTTTCTCAGAAGGGAAACCCAATAGCTTTGAGACTACAGGCGATAAGCTACTGGGCGGCACTGTGCCGGATATAATCCATCTTCGCCTCAATTATCCGAGAGATATAAAAGGGTTTTTGAGGCTTGGAATTATGTTTGGAGGGAAGCAACTAGACCCCTATCTAGTTGGATCAATTACAAGGAAAGAGTTTACTTTGATCGGTGATAAAGGATCAATTGAATTCGATTTCAATAAGAATACGATGGAGGTCTCGAAGGTTAGTTATGAGAAGACCCAAGGAGGATTTACTCCAGTTGTGGAAGGCATTACTACTAAAAGATGCCCGAATATTACACCGGTAATATTACTCGAAAAGTGCTTCAAACAATTTTTAACGGCGATTGAAAAAAATACTCCTGTCATGTGTGATTTAAAAGAAGGAGCCATCGAGATTACCGAGCTATTGGAAACGGCTCGCGGGCATCTTGCAAACTAAATTTTTATGAAATAAGTTTGGTATCGCAGTTCAATAAAGAACTTAAAAACGTATCTAATTGATATTAATTTTTTAGATAAGGGAGGGTATTGTGAAGTTTGGTGTCATGATGTTCACGACTGACTACTCTATTGCGGCACATGAGTTAGCAATTGCGGTTGAGGAACGAGGGTTTGAATCGCTTTGGCTTCCTGAGCATTCTCATATACCTTTACCACGAGTATCTCCATGGCCGGGAGGAGGTGAACTCCCTAAGATGTATTACGATGTCATGGATCCATTCGTCTCGCTAGGTGCTGCGGCATCCGTCACAAAACGTATAAAACTAGCGACGGGGATTTGTCTGGTGGTGCAACGCGACCCTATTCAGCTTGCAAAAGAGGTTGCGACACTTGATCAGATATCAAATGGCCGTTTTCTGTTTGGGGTTGGTGGCGGTTGGAACGCTGAGGAAATGGCGGATCATGGGACCGTCGATTTCAAAGGGCGGTTTAAGCTTATGGATGAACGCGTTGAGGCGTTGCGTAATATTTGGACGCAAAATCAACCAGAGTTTCATGGTGCTAGCGTTGATTTTGGGCCAATGATGACTTGGCCTAAACCCATTCAGAAACCATACCCACCTATTATTGTCGGGGGTGGTTTTCCATATGGAGCTAGACGGGCAATCTCTTATGGGGACGGGTGGATGCCGATTGGCGATCGAGTAGATGTTATTGAACTATTACCTCGGTTTCAGACAAATGGCTGCCGAGGCAGGTAGAGAACCGGATGATATACCCGTGACTTCGTTTGGCCTTCAACCAGAGAGCGATCTAGTAGCTAAAGCGGCAGATGCTGGAATAGATAGAGTGGTTTTTGGGTTACCTTCTGAGAAGGCGGAAACCATACTGCCAATGCTTGATAAATTTTCCGATATGGTAAACAGGTATTCTTGAAAAGTTGATGACGATAAAACGTATTTCTTTAAAATAAATAAAGCAACTTCTGATTCAGAAGGCTGGATGTTGCCTGGAAAAGGTAATCAATCACGCAGGTGATTGTAAGTTCCGAAGGAGCTCCATCACCATAAGCTTACTAAAAGTTGATGGGGGGATTGGACATGGATTATGATTACATAATCGTTGGAGCTGGGTCTGCGGGATGCGTTTTGGCTAATAGACTGTCCGCGGATCCGAGTACTAGCGTATTACTAATCGAGGCTGGCCCAACTGACACAAACTTTTGGGTTCATATCCCGCTAGGGTTTGGAAAAAACGTTAATAACCCGGCTGTGAATTGGTGCTATCAGGGTGAGCCTGAACCATATTGCCGAAATCAAGCACATTTTTTGCCTCGGGGGCGTGTTCTTGGGGGGTCTAGCTCCATCAATGGTATGGTTTACGTGCGGGGCCAAGTAGATGATTTTAATCACTGGGCTCAACTTGGTAACAGAGGCTGGTCCTATGACGATGTATTGCCTTATTTTAAGAAGTCTGAAGATAATTCAAGAGGAGCTAGCGAACTAAGAGGTGCTGGAGGGTTACTCTCTGTATCTGATTTATCCGAGCCGAATAAATTGTGTGACGCACTGATTAAGGCGGGCATAGAAATTGGTATCCCCCAAAACGATGATATTAATGGTTTAGATCAAGAAGGAATTGGGTATCATCAGGCAACAATTCGAAATGGGCGGCGATGCAGCTCGGCTCGGGCATTTTTGGATCCTATTAAAAAAAGAGCTAATCTAAATATCTTAACGGGAGCGTTAGCAGAAAAAATATTATTCACAGGGAAAGAGGCGTCGGGGCTAAGTTATTTGGTTGATGGCGCTTCACACGTAGCAAATGCTAGATGTGAAATTATATTATCAGGAGGAGCCTTTAACTCACCGCAATTATTGGAATTATCCGGCGTGGGACAAGCAGAGCGTCTCAAAAACTTTGGAATACAGGTTATTCATGATTTGAGTGGTGTTGGGCACGACTTACAGGACCATCAAATTATAAGAATGCGTTGGCGCATAGCCCAACCAGTCACATTTAACGAACAAGTACATGGTTTCCGTGCAGTTTATTCAGCACTGAGATATCTGTTCAAGAGGTCAGGGGTTCTAAGCATGCCTACGCTTCCGATCAGTGCCTTTACAAAAACACGAGAGGAGCTGTCCTCACCTGACCTGCAAATACAAGTGTTTCCAGGAACGTATGAAAGTTTGGAAGCTAGGAAATTAGATATCTACCCAGGTGTTACATTAGGTGCAACATTACTTCGTCCTCAAAGCCGCGGTTGGGTTCATATAAAATCAAGTGACCCAAAAGAAGCACCAGCTATTTTTCATAATTTATTGGAAACTGAAGAGGATCGAAAGTCAGCAGTATTAGCGATGACGATTTGTCGCAAGTTGATGGAAGCAGAGTCCATGCGTGATTTTTTTGAAAAAGAATTAACCCCAGGGAAAAGTATTGAAGGCGAGGCAAACCTTCTAGAAGCAGCTAGAGATATCATTCAATCTAACTGGCACCCTACCAGCACATGCCGAATGGGGAATGATAGAAATGCCGTTGTCAATGAGAGGTTATGCGTTCATGGATTAGGAAAGTTAAGGGTAGTGGACGCTTCAGTAATGCCCACAACGGTATCTGGAAATACAAACGCAGCAACGATAATGATTGGAGAGAAGGCTTCTGATATTATTTTGGAAGATGCTCGAAAATAAAAATTTTGGTATGATTTCCTGCTGAGCGTATTAAATAAGAAGGATATATAATTTATCCTAGTCTTTATCGTTTTATTTTGAGTGAGTTTTCTATGCAAAAAGTGTTTGAAGATTATATTTTAGGCCCTCTTCCAGAAAACCCATCACTTACTCAAAGTGTAGTTGGGCAAGATCAGGAGGGAACGAAGATCATAACATCTGTTGTGATCGAGCGTCCACTGACAATTTTTCTAAATGGCCAAGAGATCGTGACAGTTATGACTGTTGGTGATTATCCAGACATGTTAGCGGTTGGGTTTTTGTTAAATCAGAATATGTTACGCATGGATGATGAAATAATTTCAATTGACTATGACAGTGATATCGATGTTGTTGTTGTCCGTACGAAAAGAGAGACTGACTTTGAACAGCAATTAAAGAAAAAAACCTTAACATCGGGTTGTGCACAAGGAACAGTTTTTGGGGATTTAATGGAGAAGTTCGAGAAGATATCCATAAGCTCATCAACTATCTTAAAAACAACATGGCTTTACTCTTTGTCCCAAAAAATTAACTCTACACCCAGTTTATATCTAAAGGCAGGTGCTATTCACGGCTGTGTATTATGTCGAGAAGATCAACCATTGGTATATATGGAAGATGTTGGTCGTCATAACGCTATTGATAAAATAGCGGGGTATATGTGCTTAAAAGGGATATCTGCGGAGGATAAGATTTTTTATACTACTGGTCGGTTGACGAGTGAAATGGTTATTAAGACTGTTCAAATGGGAATTCCGATTTTGATATCGAGATCAGGTTTCACAGCTTGGGGTGTTGAATTAGCTATAGAAGCGGGTTTAACATTAATAGGTAGGGCGAAGGGACGCAGATTTACTGTACTAAGTGGGATGGAAAGAATTTTATACGATGCAAATTTAAAAGAGGTTAAGTCTGAGCCAAAGAATATGAAACGCAAGTCGAGTATTGAGACGGACGGTTAGATAAAATGGTTTCTGCAAATATTTTGGGTGTGTTGTTGGCGGGCGGTAAATCGCGAAGAATGGGCGGTGGGGACAAGTGCCTGTTGAAGTTGGGGAAAAAAACAATTTTACAACATGTAATTGACCGCGCTTCTCCGCAAGTCAGTGACTTACTGCTGAATGTCAATGGTGATGCCGATCGTTTTGACCAATACAATCTTCCCGTTGCTTCAGATCAAGCCGAAAACTTTGCAGGTCCTTTAGCAGGTGTCCTAACGGGCTTGGAGTGGAGCATGAAGCATCGTCCCAACTGTGAGTGGTTGGTTACCTTCCCAGCTGATACACCATTTTTTCCAATGGATCTCGCATCTAAACTCTATGGTGCAGTTACAAAAGATGGCGTGCAATTAGCGTGTGCATCCTCAGGAGATAGGCGCCATCCTGTCTTTGGTATCTGGCCCGTCTCTCTATATGATCAATTAAAGAAAGCAGTGATAGAAGATGGAGTTAGAAAGATAGATGACTGGACAAGCCGTTATAACTTGAAGGTAGTGAAATTTAAATTTAAAGAGGTAGATCCATTTTTCAACATCAATCGTCCGGAGGATCTGAAATGGGCTGAAAAGCTATTTTAAGTGGCACGGCCATTATCTCGGAGAAGCTAGATCAATGCTCGCTCTTGCCGCCATTTGAATAATGGCATCAGCGTCAATTTTATAAGTGCGAAAGAGATCTGGGAGGTTACCGGACTGACCGAACTCTGTTAATCCAAGAGGGTATACTCTTCGCCCTGTTGTTGCCCCAAGCCATGATAAGTTAGCCGGGTGACCATCTTGAACAGTTATAAGTGCCGCCTTCCTGTTAAGTCGCGAAAAAAGACGCTCCAGATGCGGTTGTTCGCGGTTCTCACTGATTGTTAGCGATCTTTGCCAGTCGTGATAAAGCCGGTCCGAAGATGTTATCGATAACAAACCTAAACCGGGTATATCCTCTTTTAAATCGTTGAATGCATCCAATACTTCTGGAACGACTGTTCCTGTATATATTATCGCCAGCGGACTGTCTTTACTTGGTTCAATCACCCAATATGCGCCCCCCAGAATATCTTTTTCTAATTGGGGCGTTATCGTTCGTTGTGGTTGGTTAATGGTCCTAGTGGAAAGTCTTAGATAAATAGATCCCCCCTCATCTGCCTGCATGTATTCGAAGCCCCATTTCATAATAACAGCCAGTTCATCTGCATAAGTGGGCTCAAAAGATATCAGACCTGGTTGTCCCATGCCTATTAGGGGAGTAGATACAGACTGATGAGCCCCTCCCTCTGGCGCTAGCGTGATGCCGGCCGGTGTGGCCACCAGCATAAATCGAGCATCTTGGTAACATGCATAATTTAAAGCGTCTAAACCACGAGCTATGAAGGGATCGTAAAGAGTTCCCACTGGCAGCAGGCGTGTCCCAAAAACAGGGCCTGAAAGTCCAAGTGCTGCCAACATTATAAATAGATTGTTTTCGGCAATTCCCAACTCCATATGTTGCCCACCACCATGCCTCAGCCATTTTTGGGCAGATGCTACTTTTTCATCCCGAAACACATCATTCCTTACGTCAAGGCTGAACACGCCACGTTGGTTGACCCATGGTCCTAAATTAGTCGATACGGATACATCTGGAGAAGTGGTAACTATTCTACTAGCGAGGGCCGTATTGCCCCGGCTTAATTCATGAAGGATATTTCCAAAACTCGCTTGGGTTGAAATTTTTTTACGATATTTATTAGGTAAAGTGTCTGGAATTGGTACTTTTGCCGCATCATAAACCCTAGATTTTTTTTGATTGAATGGACTATCAAGACACCATCGTTCTGCTTCGCTGGATGCAATTCTGGTATGATCGTAGGGTGACCATTCTCCTCCATGTGGAATATTTAACTCGTCTCGGAAAACATCCATTTGTTCTGGCGTCATTAGCCCTGCGTGATTATCTCGATGCCCTGCTAAGGGT
The DNA here is from genome assembly GCA_964276085.1 of uncultured Thalassobaculaceae bacterium. Lineage (GTDB taxonomy): Bacteria > Pseudomonadota > Alphaproteobacteria > Thalassobaculales > Thalassobaculaceae > UBA7326. Next base: position 53,227 of record CAXYEO010000008.1, read on the forward strand.
GTACCGTATCCTTTGATAGTGTAAGCTATAAAGCACTGGGGAGTGTCATCTTGTACGCCATTAAAAGCTTCTAATACAGATTCCATATCTTGGCCTGCTAAGTTTGTCATGAGCAAATGGAGCATTTCATCATCATGATCCTCTAGTATAGATTTTATTCCGTGGACACCTCGCAGATCTTTCTTTAATGGTGCGCGCCACACGCTTTTCTCTCCTGACTGGCCTTTATACGTTAATGCACTGTACAAATCATTCGGACAATCATCGATCCAGTCTCTTAAAACGTCTCCACCTGGTAGCGGGAAAACTCGCTCTAGTTTCTTCCCATATTTTAGTAAAACTACATTCCAGCCAACATTCCTAAAAAACTCTTGTATTTTTTTAAATAAACCATCGGAAACTACTCCATCTAAACTTTGCCGATTATAGTCTATGATCCACCACAAATTTCTAACGTCATATTTCCATCCCTCCAACATTGCCTCATATACATTGCCTTCATCTAATTCAGCATCGCCCATAACAGCTATCATACGGCCTGTTGGACTAGTTTCTTGGTTGGGTGTTTGGACTAATTTATGGAGCCGGGTGTAATCCTGTACCATAGAAGCAAAAAGTGTCATTGCTACGCCTAGACCTACGGAGCCTGTGGAAAAATCGACCTCATCTGCATCTTTAACTCTTGAAGGGTAGGATTGAGCGCCACCCAATGCTCGGAATCTTTCCAAGGCGCTCTTAGATTGTCGTCCCATCATATATTGAATGGCATGAAAAACTGGGCTGGCATGAGGCTTGACAGCAACTCGGTCCTCAGGGTTTAAGATATCAAAATATAATGCAGTCATGATTGTGGCGACCGAAGCTGATGACGCTTGGTGTCCTCCTACCTTTAAGCCGTCTAAATTTTTTCGAATATGATTAGCATTATGAATAGTCCACATAGATAGCCATAGAACTTTCTGTTCTAAGGCTTCCATCGCCTTCAAAACTTGCTTTGGGTTCCTGGACATAGCCTCCTTCTCCATCTCTGTGCACCTTGTGGGGTAAGATTTAATCAGATAATTATGGCAGAGACGAAATTTAATGTCGAGATTGACCAAAAATAAGTAATAAAAATATGGGAATAGAAATTATACCGGTTAAAAACCGATAATCCGCATTAAATAGAAGTTTAGTGTCGCTTCAAAATAAAATTTGTTAAACGGAATTATTTAAAATAGGTTGAGTTTTGATTGAACTTTTTTCTGCAGTTTTTTGTTGTTTATACCACATTTCAGAGTAGATTCCTTTTTCATGTAAAAGCTGTAAATGCTGGCCACGCTCGGCGATCTTTCCATTTTTCAGCACTATAATTTCATCTGCCTCCACAACTGTTGAGAGCCTGTGTGCTATTATTAGCGTAGCGTGATCTTTTGATATTTTCGATAAGCTAGCCTGTATTTGTTTCTCTGTATGTGAATCTAAAGCCGATGTTGCTTCATCGAAAAGATATATCTCTGGTTTTTTCAATATTGTTCTCGCTATTGCGATGCGCTGTTTTTCTCCGCCTGACAATTTTAGTCCGCGTTCCCCGACGGATGTATTATAAGCATCTGGAAGTGTCATAATAAAGTCGTGTATACTTGCTAATCGAGCCGCATTCTCAACTTCGGACGGAGAGGCCTCTGGTTTGCCATAAGCAATGTTATAAAAAATAGAATCATTGAACAAAACTGTATCTTGAGGAACAATGCCTATTAGTTGTCGGAGACTTTTTTGGCTTGCTTCTCTTATGTTTCGACCATCGATTTCGATTTTTCCTGAGGTTACGTCGTAAAATCTAAATAGTAGTCGTGCAATCGTCGATTTTCCGGCTCCTGACATTCCAACAATCGCTAGTGTCTCTCCTTTTCTGACATTAAAACTTATACCCTGCAATATTAGACGATTAGGTTTGTAAGCAAAATGAACGTCATGAAAAAGAAGGCTTCCACCAGTCGCCTTTAACGGATTGATATCAACAGGGTCCTCGATTTCGACTTCTTCGCTTAAAAGACTAAACATGGCCTCCATGTCAGTTAAAGATTGTCGAATTTCTCTGTATACAAAACCCAAAAAGTTTAAGGGTATGAATAGTTGAAGTAGATAGGTGTTAACCATAACAAAACCGCCTACTGTCATTTCTTTACTTTCAATGTCGAGGCCGGCCATTACCATTACGAGTGTGAGGCCTATTGATATAATAAAACCCTGGCCAATGTTTACTAAAGATAGGGTGGTTTTACTTTTAACCGCGGCGTTTTCGTAGCGCCGAAGTGCTCGGTCAAAACGTTTTGCCTCGTGCTCCTCGTTGCCGAAATATTTGACTGTTTCATAATTTAATAGGCTATCAATCGCCCGTGTATTTGCCTTAGAATCCATCTCATTCATTCGCCGGCGAAATTTCATTCGCCACTCAGTTACCGTAACTGTAAAACCAACATAAATAGTAACAGTTATGAAAACTACGAAAGCATACCAAAAATCAAAAAGCGCCCAAAGAATACCGCAAACTAAAATTATTTCAGCTAATGTTGGTAAGATACTAAAAAGCATAAAATTTAGAAGAAATTCAATTCCCTTAATGCCACGTTCAATAGCTCTAGATAATCCACCCGTCTGCCGATCGAGATGAAACCGCAAGGATAGCGAGTGGAGGTGTCTAAATGTCTTTAAAGCTACTTTGCGAATAGCGCGTTGACCAACTCGCGCAAAAAAGAACTCGCGTAATTCGGCAAAGCCTTGTTGAGCTATCCGTGCAATCGCGTATGCGATTAGAATGCCAAAGAGAGCAGAAATAACAAATTTTTGATCTTGAGAGATTAAATCCACAGCATCCTTATAAAAGACGGGCACCATTACTGTAGCTATTTTTGCCAATGCCAAACAGGTTAGTGCTATCAAAACCCGGGCTTTTATACCCCACTCGTTTTCTGGCCATAGGTACGGCATTAAAGTCTTGATGGTTTTCCAATCTTTATTTTTATGGTCTTTAGAAGACACATTATAATTTGAGGTTGGAACCATATTGGAGCATCCAATTTTTATTAGATAGTGAGTGTGGAGTAGGAAATATAAAGCGCTTTATAAACCATTGTATAAGCTCTGGCTTCCCTTTACATACAGCATCACAGTTTGGTTTCAAGTTTGCCTTCAAACTCAACTAATTTTGAAAATAATATAAAAGGGAAAGCATCAATATATCCGAGAGTTCTCTTCGGTAAAAAGGTAAACTTATTTATTTGGATTGTAGGAAGAATTTGCATACAACAGTGACTTAAACTTTATGTGTGGTCTTTCGTTGTAATTGGAGCCAAATTTTGTTTGGGGATCAAAATGATTCGAAAAATATTAATTGCTAATAGAGGTGAAATAGTATGTCGAATAGCCGATACCGCAAAGGCTATGGGAATTGAGACCGTAGCTGTCTATTCGGACATAGACAAAGGCTCATTACATGTTAACTCTTGTGACCAAGCTGTCCACATAGGTGGCTCTCAGGCGGCTGAGTCTTACCTAAATATAGCTTCAATCATTACTGCTGCAATAGATACTGACAGTGACGCTATTCATCCTGGTTACGGATTCTTATCGGAGAATGCTAGTTTTGCTGAAGCATGTTTGAAGGCTGGTATTATTTTTATTGGGCCATCTGTATCTAATATTAATGATATGGGATCGAAGGCAGTATCTAAAATAATCCTGGAGAAAGCGAAGATACCCGTAGTCCCTGGATATCATGGGTGTGAACAGAGCTTAGACTATTTAAAGGCGCGTGCTGAAGAAATTGGATACCCGGTATTAATAAAGGCAAGTGCGGGAGGCGGTGGCCGTGGGATGCGTCTAGTCGAGTCCCCAGAAAATATTGATGAGTCGTTAGCTCTGGCACAAAACGAGGCTAAAGCAGCTTTTGCTGATGATCGTTTACTGATTGAGAAATATGTAAAAAAACCACGTCATGTCGAAGTACAGATTTTTGGTGATAAATTTGGCAATTTTGTTCACTTATTCGAACGCGATTGTTCTATTCAAAGGAGACACCAAAAAGTTTTAGAGGAAGCGCCTGCGCCCGAGATCGCATCAGATATTCGGCGGGCACTTTTCCAAACGGCTTTGACTGTAGCTCAGACAATTAAATACCAAGGAGCGGGCACGGTTGAATTTGTCTTGAATGAAGAAGGATTTTATTTCATTGAAATGAATACGCGATTACAAGTGGAACACTCGGTCACCGAGCTTATCACAGGCGTTGATCTGGTGGAATGGCAAATAAGGGTCGCTAACGGTGAAGCTTTGCCATTAAAGCAAGAAGAAATTATTCAAAATGGCCATGCTTTTGAGGCTAGATTATATGCAGAAGACCCTATCGATTTCCGTCCTCAAACAGGTGTAATATCACATTTAAAACTTCCCACTAAAAAGGTGAGAATTGATTCTGGGGTTCGTGAAGGTGATACCGTGTCTATTTACTACGATCCTATGATTGCTAAGTTGAGCGCTCATGGTTCTAACAGAACGGAGGCTTTACGTGCTTTAAGTTCTGCACTAACTGAGACAGAGATTGCCGGGTTAGTGTCCAACCAACCGTTTTTAATGAGACTAGTGGGGCACAAAGATTTTCTAAAGCCAGTTTTGCACACTGATTTTATAGACGAACACTCTGAGCAACTTTTGGCAAAAACTTTACCCCTCTCCGGCGATCTTTTAATTCTCGCGGCTGTAGCTATTTTGCAAAAGCGGACCCGGATAGAACAAGAAAATATAATTTCCTCAAGATCCAAACTGACCCCGTGGGACATCAAGAATGGTTGGCGTTTAAATGCATTAAACAGACATAAAGTAATAATCTCTGATAATGACACCGATCATGAAATTTTATTATCTATGTCAAATGATGATTATGAAGTGATTGAGCCATTGCCGGGAAACAAATATACAGTCACGGTTGATTGGCATAACGAAAAATACTGCACAGTCACCCACGCCCAGAGCAATAATGTGTCAAGGTTAAATATATGCGTTAATGACCGAGTTGCCACGCTTTTTCTCCAGGAGGGCGCGCGGCAGATTAGCTGGGTAGATAGTTTTAGTGTAAAGAATGAAAGTGTTGATGCTGAAAATAGCCTAAAGGCGCCTATGCCAGGAAAAATAATCTCCATAGAAAAATATGATGGAGATACGGCCAGGAAAGGCGAAACACTGCTGGTTTTAGAAGCAATGAAAATGCAGCATGCAATTCTTGCCCCTGCTGATGGCACTGTCAAAGAAATGCACTTTGCTGAGAGCGACGTCGTTAATGAGGGGGATGAGTTATTAGATTTTGAAGCTGATCCAAGCAATTAAATTATGCGCAATCGATCTTCTATTAAAATGCGGCATTTATCCTTAAACCTTCGTACTTCGTTATCTATTCGTGGTTTTATTTTGGCTTTCATATTGCTGTGTTCGATATCATTGATTTTGATCCCTGCACAATTCCTTCCCGGAAATTTAGCATTTGCGGGTGCATTAGTGTTGTTGACAGTCGGTATGTTGGCAACCGGGCTCGTTTCTGAACAACTTGCGATATTAATATTTTTCTTCCTTGCGGTAGTTCTCTCTATTTCGCCACCAGAAGTAGTTTTCTCCGGGTTTAATTCCAGCGCGTTCTGGCTTGTTTTCGGTGGTTTGGTTATAGGAGTTGCCGTTGATAAAACAGGTTTGGGAGGAAGAGTAGCAAAGTCAATTATACACTGTATTAAAGGAAATTATAGCTCAGTTATTGCTGCAGTCATTGTCCTAAATATTTTATTAATATTTCTGATGCCGTCGACTCTAAGCCGAGTTGTCTTACTTATTCCGATTACCTTGGCGTTGAGTGACTCCTTGGGATATTCTGTAGGTAGCTCTCCTCGGAATGGGATCGTTATGGCAACCGTTCTAACCGCATATCTAGGATCAACCTCCGTTTTGCCTGCAAATGTGCCAAATAATGTATTGATGGGGGCTGCAGAGGCTTTCCAGGGGATCCAATTTCATTATTTTAACTACTTAGTCCTCCATTTCCCTGTACTTGGCTTCCTTAAATCATTTGTGATTTGGTTATGTGTGGTTTGGTTATTTAAACCAAAAGGAAAAAACGTTGAAATGAGCACTAAATTAGAACCGCGTGGTTCATCAACAAAAACTGCATTTACTGCGGATGAACGCAAACTTTCGTTCTTCTTGATATTAGCATTATTCTTATGGTCTACGGACAAGATCCACGGTGTTGCGCCAGCTTGGATTTCCTTGGGCGTTGGGATTTTGTGTCTTCTCCCTTTACTGGGCGTTGTTTCTCCCGGAACTTTCAAAGAAAAAGTGCCAATTAACCCCCTATTATATGTTGCTGGTATTATTGGTGTTGGAGCAGTTGTAGCAGACACTGGGTTGGGGACATTTATTAGTGAGTATATCGTTCATGCATCTAATCTATCGCCGGGCGACCCTGTCCGAGGATTTTTTGTGCTTAGTGGTATAGCTATGTTACTAGGGTTTTTCGCTACTATGCCTGGTGTGCCAGCTATACTGGTTCCGATAGCTGCTGACTTAAGCAGTGCGTCTGGATTGGAACTTAGAGCTGTTTTGATGACCCAAGTCGTGGGATTTTCAACTGTTTGGCTCCCTTATCAAGTTCCTCCAATAATTGTTGGCATGCAGCTGGCGGGTGTGCCAATGTCAGCGGGTATAAAAATTACTGCTTTAATTGGATTAATAAGTCTCGTTATCCTTAATCCA
>CAXYEO010000009.1:2500-45495 GCA_964276085.1 uncultured Thalassobaculaceae bacterium
TGGGGAAACCCGGCCGTAAGGTCATCTCTATCTGAATACATAGGATAGAGAAGCGAACCCGGTAAACTGAAATATCTAAGTAACCGGAGGAAAGGACATCAACCGAGACTCCGTTAGTAGTGACGAGCGAACGCGGACCAGGCCAGTGGCCAATTAGAGGAAACCGGAACCGTCTGGAAAGGCGGGCCATAGCGGGTGATAGCCCCGTACGGGTAAAGTCTCTTTTTGGTCCTTGAGTAGGGCGGGACACGTGAAATCCTGTCTGAACGTGGGGGGACCACCCTCCAAGCCTAAGTACTCCTTGGAAACCGATAGTGAACAAGTACCGTGAGGGAAAGGTGAAAAGCACCCCAATGAGGGGAGTGAAATAGACCTGAAACCGAATGCCTACAATCAGTCGGAGGGGGCTTGTCCCCTGACGGCGTACCTTTTGTATAATGGGTCAGCGAGTTAATTTGTCGAGCAAGCTTAAGCCGTTAGGTGTAGGCGTAGCGAAAGCGAGTCTGAATAGGGCGTTTAGTTCGGCGGATTAGACCCGAAACCTGGTGATCTAGCTATGGGCAGGTTGAAGGTGCAGTAACATGCACTGGAGGACCGAACCCACCAATGTTGAAAAATTGGGGGATGACCTGTGGCTAGGGGTGAAAGGCCAATCAAACCAGGATATAGCTGGTTCTCCGCGAAAACTATTTTGGTAGTGCGTCGCGTGATTACCGCCGGGGGTAGAGCACTGGATGGGCTAGGGGGGCGCGAGCCTTACCAAACCTAACCAAACTCCGAATACCGGTGAGTACAGCGCGGCAGACAGACTATGGGTGCTAAGGTCCATAGTCGAAAGGGAAACAGCCCAGACCTCCAGCTAAGGTCCCGAAGTTGTGGCTAAGTGGGAAAGGATGTGGGAAGGCCAAGACAGCCAGGAGGTTGGCTTAGAAGCAGCCATCCTTTAAAGAAAGCGTAATAGCTCACTGGTCTAAATAAGCCGGCCTGCGCCGAAGATGTAACGGGGCTCAAGCCACACACCGAAGCTGAGGATGTGTCTTCGGACACATGGTAGCGGAGCGTTCCGTAGGCCTGTGAAGGTATCCTGTGAGGGGTGCTGGAGGTATCGGAAGTGCGAATGCTGACACGAGTAGCGACAAAGAGTGTGAGAAACACTCTCGCCGTAAGCCCAAGGGTTCCTCGGCAAGGTTAATCCGCCGAGGGTGAGCCGGCCCCTAAGACGAGGGCGAAAGCCGTAGTCGATGGGAATCAGGTTAATATTCCTGAGCCTGGTGGTAGTGACGAATGCCGAAAGTTGTACATGCTTAACGGATTGTGTGTGCAACCTGGGTGTTCCAGGAAATAGCTCCACCGATAAGACCGTACCCCAAACCGACACAGGTGGGCTGGTAGAGCATACCAAGGCGCTTGAGAGAACGACGTTGAAGGAACTCGGCAAAATGCCCCCGTAACTTCGGGAGAAGGGGGACCTCCATTTGGGCAACCAGATGGGGGTGGCACAGAGTAGGGGGTGGCGACTGTTTACTAAAAACACAGGGCTCTGCGAAGCCGTAAGGCGCGGTATAGGGTCTGACGCCTGCCCGGTGCTGGAAGGTTAAAAGGAGGGGTGAGAGCTCCGAATTGAAGCCCCAGTAAACGGCGGCCGTAACTATAACGGTCCTAAGGTAGCGAAATTCCTTGTCGGGTAAGTTCCGACCTGCACGAATGGCGTAACGACTTCCCCGCTGTCTCCAACGTCGACTCAGCGAAACTGAATTCTCCGTGAAGATGCGGAGTTCCCACGGTCAGACGGAAAGACCCCGTGCACCTTTACTACAGCTTTGCAGTGGTATCAGGAGATGAATGTGTAGGATAGGCGGGAGGCTAGGAAACATTAGCGCCAGTTAATGTGGAGCCACCCTTGAAATACCGCCCTTTTATGTTTTGATATCTAACCGCGGCCCGTTATCCGGGTCCGGGACCCTGCATGGTGGGTAGTTTGGCTGGGGCGGTCGCCTCCTAAAGAGTAACGGAGGCGCGCGAAGGTAGGCTCAAGCTGGTCGGACATCAGCTGTTGAGTGCAATGGCATAAGCCTGCCTGACTGCGAGGCCGACAGGCCGAGCAGAGACGAAAGTCGGCCATAGTGATCCGGTGGTTCCGCGTGGAAGGGCCATCGCTCAACGGATAAAAGGTACGCCGGGGATAACAGGCTGATACTCCCCAAGAGTCCACATCGACGGGAGTGTTTGGCACCTCGATGTCGGCTCATCACATCCTGGGGCTGGAGCAGGTCCCAAGGGTTCGGCTGTTCGCCGATTAAAGTGGTACGTGAGCTGGGTTTAGAACGTCGTGAGACAGTTCGGTCCCTATCTGCCGTGGGTGTTCGAGACTTGAGAGGAGCTGTCCCTAGTACGAGAGGACCGGGATGGACGAACCTCTGGTGGACCTGTTGTTGCGCCAGCAGCATAGCAGGGTAGCTAAGTTCGGAAGGGATAACCGCTGAAAGCATCTAAGCGGGAAGCCCCCCTCGAAACTAGGTCTCGCTTGAGAACCGTGGAAGACCACCACGTTGATAGGCTGGGTGTGGAAGCATGGCAACATGTGTAGCTTACCAGTACTAATCGTTCGATAGGCTTGATTACCTCACATGCGGATAAGCACCGGTTGTTTATCTTCATGAAGGATATCGATGTTTTAATATCTATGAAAAGTCGTCACCATTCGTTCATCTGGTCTGGTGGTTATGGCGAGGGGCCCGCACCCGATCCCATCCCGAACTCGGTCGTGAAAACCCTCAGCGCCAATGGTACTGCGTCTTAAGGCGTGGGAGAGTAGGTCGCTGCCAGGCCAGATGAGCGAATGGTACATACTTTAAAAAGTTGTCACCTCAAACTATGGAAAACTTACGAATATAGAGCCGCAGATATTAACGCGGGGTGGAGCAGCCCGGTAGCTCGTCAGGCTCATAACCTGAAGGTCGTAGGTTCAAATCCTACCCCCGCAACCAATAATAAAATAAAAAAGCCGCCCGTAAAAAGGCGGCTTTAATCGTATTGGGGTTGTTTGAATTCAGAAGGTTAATACTAGTCGGCCACGGGTCCCGCCTGCTTCTAAACGTGCATGTGCCGCTGATGCATTTTCAAGGGTGAAGGTATCTGCTACGCGTAAACTAATTTTTCCTATGTTTGTAAGTTTTCTTATTTCATTAAGTTTTTCAAATTGGCAGTCATAGTTTCTAACAAAAGTGGTTGTGAATTTTATTGAACGTTCTGAGCTTCCTTTAAACCCGCGGACTGCCGTAAACGCACCATTATCTTTAACAGCATTAATTACCAGTTCATTTTGAACTGCCCCATCAGCGAGGCCATCGACTCCATTTGGAAACTGTTGTCTGATGGAGTTTGCCACATCATTTCCTCGTGGAACCACATAATCAGCTCCCAATGATTTGACTAGTTGAGAATCACTCTCTGATGCGTCGGCAATTACAGTAAGGCCATCATTCTTGGCCAACTGTATTAAGTAACCACCATAAGCTCCCGCACTTCCAGTTATCCCAAGTGTGTCTCCTGATTTAAGTTCCATAAGGTCAAGCGAAAGTCGAGCTGTAAGGCTATTCATAGGTAGCGTGCAGGCTTCAACATGTGAGGTGTTATCTGGAGCAAGAACCACTGCTTCTGCGTTTAAAACAATCTGCTCGCGGTATGCTCCGTGCATGCCTCGTGGAACAACCATTGCAATTACTCGGTCTCCAATTTTTATACCAGTGTTAACGTCAACGCCGATTTGGTCAACGACCCCAGCTATATCCATACCGGGTACGTACGGCGGATTATCTTGTTTCTGGCGTTCTGCGTGCCCTCCATTCCGAACCATAACATCGGTTGGGTTTACTGCAGCCGCGCAGACACGAATGCGTATCTCGCCATTACCGGCATTAACTTCGTCCACATCAATGATCTCAAGGTTTTCGGGGCCACCATATTTATATACACCAATAGCGCGCATTTTGTTTCCTCTGTTCCATCCATATTCTACATTATATGTAAGCTTTTGAAAACTTTCATCAATTGTATTTTTCCCTTAATATTAAATTATTCAAAAACCTTCACCAAGAATTATTAGTCTGCTCCTGCACCATCTGTATTATAAAAGTGTCCTCCGCGGATTTGCATGGCTCGTGCATGAGCTATCCGTGCGTTGTTATCGCTGTCTCCCAATGGTCGGGGTTCAAGCGCCCAATCTTTCTCGGAAGCATAACCTCTTGCTAGCATGGCTGTCTCGTAACGCCCTGTAGCGATTGTGTCGGGAGTTAAGAAAGCTATAGCAAACCCTATTCGCCGATCGTCGGACAAATTTGGCTCAGAACCATGGATCACTCCGTAGTGATGAACCGACATCTCACCAGGTCTCAGAATTAAATCAGCTGCAAGTCGTTCGTCTACATTTTCTGAAATTAAAAATGCGGGTAGTGCTATTGGTCGTCAAATAATAGATACTAAATCGACACAAAAGGCCACCAATGGCGATAGTGGTTCGAGCATAATCAAAGATTACCGGAATATTTCGGTGTTATCTGCTTTTAAGCCTCTGAATATAAAAGACGTTGATTGGGCAATAATCAGTGAAATCGACGAGGAAGAGGCGTTTTCTTCAGTTTTTAAGTTACAGAGACTAATGCTGATTGTTGCTTTAATTTCCATGCTGGTTGCCGCCTCAGTAATATTTTTATTTTCTAAAATATATATTTCATCTCCTATTAACCGGATGTTTTCAGCTGTTGATAATCTGCGGTCGGGCGATGGTGATCTAACACTAAGGCTTCCCGATTTTGGAAACAACGAGATAGGAAGAACAGCAAATTCATTGAATGGATTTATAGAGCATATTCAGAACATTATGAAAGATATCTCGCATGCTGTAGGGGGGTTATCAGTTACTGCCGATAAAGTGAAAAGCACGGCGGAAAATGTGAAAGATAATTCCGGTAGGCAAGTGGTATCATTGGAACAAACAACGACTGCAATATCACAGATCAGTGTCTCCATTTCACAGAACGCTGGTAATGCAAAATCCACAGATGAATTAGCCTCAGGTGTGGCAAAATTAACGACAGATGGGGGCGAGGCTGTACAACAAACACTTGCAGCGATGAAAGATATCTCTGAACGAGTTAGGTTAATTGAAGACTTTGCCTATCAAACAGATTTACTTGCTTTAAATGCAATGATTGAAGCGGCAAGGGTTGGCGAAGCTGGCGCTGGGTTTGCTGTGGTTGCAGATGCCGTAAGACGACTGGCAGAACAAAGCCAAATATCTGCAAAAGAGATTGGGGATCTAGCTGAGGATAGTGTTAAAATTGCTCAGGAAGCGGGGGATCTCGTGCATGGCGTCTTGCCAGACATACATAAAACAGCTGAATTAGTTCGACAGATTGCATCAGCTTCCGACGAGCAGGCACACGGTGTTAAAGAAATAAATAACGCTATGGAGCAGTTAGACGGATCAGCCGGGCAAAGTAATTTAGATGCAAATGCACTAGCTTTATCATCAGACGAAGTCAGGGAAATTATAAATAAACTTCAACAGCAAGTCTCACTTTTCAAAATCTGAAAGATGAGGACCAATTTTGATTTTATCGTGTGGCAATTTGCTCCTCGTGAGATTTGTTTTTAGATTTTGATTTTTCAGACTGTTGAGCCCCTTGTTTCATCCACAATTGGATGGCTTATCAGTTTCAATAACAACTATTTCTGAAGAAATTTCTGAAGTGTTTAGTTTGCTCCCAGACAGGCCTGTCGCAGGGTCGAACCATTTTGCTGTTTCACCTATACTTGATTTCGTGCCAATTGTGATAGTTTGACTAGCCTCATTGACTACCTCTGGCGTTCCATTATCGGTGGCATGCCAGACACCACCATCTAGTTTTCTAATGATTTCAGATGCTAATTGTCCCGAAATACGGGGATTAAAACGACGGTCAACTAATCCAGTTCGAGTGAAATAACCCCGGTCTGCATCGTCAAAGGTATCAAGGATGACGTCAATACCAAAACCGACGCCAGATAAAATAGTGTGGCCAAAACGCATGGCATTACTAATCTCATCGTCAAATCTTTGTGCAGGGCTGGCTTCCGTTGATTTTACATATAGAACTGGTCTGCAATTAGTCTCGTTTTTAAATATTTCGAGGTCTCTTGCTGCCACCCAAGGAGAGACACTGCGAGGTATCGTAAATAAAACTCCGTCAAGGAGTAATGGGTAGGCGTTAATAAAGGATTTTAATTCCTCTATCTCAAGCAATGTGAAGCCATGACTAATGAGATGATTAAACTTCCCGCCTGACGTTTTTGCTGCATCATTACGATTTACTCGAGATAGTATAATGGGCAGCCCGGTCTGCTCTTTTAATAACGTTATCTTAGCAATCTGATCGTTGATCGTTTCCCATCCCAATACTAATTCCAACCTTTTGATTTTATTAGAATGTGCAAGAATGATCTTCAGTTCGCTATCGTTTGGCATCCCATAGCGATAAATATGAAATTTATGACCTACTGCGCACATTATCTCCATTCTGTTCCTAGTTGTGTCATCCATTAGATCTTGAAGAGGGATACGCAAGCCACGCAAACCCATCTCCCACATTGCCATTACAGGATAGTCATTACGGGCTTTTTTGCGTCGAAATTCGTCGACGGCGCCTGATGGTGCGACATTTAATTCCTCAGTCCAAGCGTGCCGCATATCAACAAAAATATTGTTAATATTTGTAGTTTTTACATGAGGCCTCAGCACCACCGGTGGGACGCCTAATTGGCCTTCTTTTGCTGTTTTGGCATAACTCCTATGGTAATGCGCCACATGACCTTTTTCATGTATTTCAAGTGTGATATGCCCTAGTTTAGCACCATCGTTTCGGCCTTGTTGGCTGCCACCATCTATACGATACATCTCAGAATAATCGTGACGTACAAAACAAGTCGACGGTACTATATAGAACTCTGTCTCTCCAATTAAATCATACCAAAAGTTATGAACATGTGCCGAAAATAAAGCCTCAGGTTTGTATTTTTGTATTAGGTTTAATAACCAAGTTCGACCCGGTTCATCAATGTTATCATAACTCTCTGGCTCATCTCGATTAGAGACATAAACCGGGTAGTGACTAAATAAAAATATACGCTTATCTGTGTTTGCTGCTAAATCGGCATTCAACCATTCTTTTTGCTCTGACTCTGCAGGGTCGCCCGAGTTTATGAGTGGGGAGTTGATTATTACAAAATGACAATTTTGATAGTCAAAAGAAAAGTAATCATCCCCAAAATGCTCACGATAAAGCTCTACATGCTCACCATTAACCATACCAGCCGGCATCCAAGTAACGGGTTTATCTCCTATATCATGATTTCCAGGCATGAGATGTAATGGTACTTTTAACTCTGCTGCTAATTTATGAAAATTATTTGCAGCGTCAACAAAGCTTGGCAATTCTGGTACTGGATTGACCATATCTCCGAGATGAATACAAAATTTGGGGTTGCTCTGATTGATTTGGTCAAAGATATACCGTGCTCTGGGGTTAGCTTCTGCATTCGCCGGATAAGGGGAAGCAGAAGTATCCTCTTTTTCGTTCACGTGCGTGTCTGAAACTAATGCGACCCGAAATATAACACCTCCCGTTGGACGTTTATTCATAATGGCACTCGGGATGCAGAATAGAATGCGTCCTGCTTGTGTTGAATTTGGTTCCCTTTCACGTCCTTTTATCTCCATAAATCTTCTATAATTTTGATTTAAAACTCAGACACATCAGTGATACTGTTGTCTGCTCTTTAACCATCAAGTATCTTTTGGCTTCAGTGTTAAACGATTGATTCGCTGTATAAATTTACAATGCTTCGTTGGCTCAATTTTACTATTATAAACTGTCAGCAAAAAATTATGCAAATTTCTATTTTTATAATTAAGTTTCGAAAACTTAAACTTTGTTTACTGCATGAAGCTTTCTACTATTGTTATAACACGAAGGTACCGGGGGACCTTTTGATGGGGAAACGCTTTTGAGAGTTGCTCTTTTTACTGTCATATAAATAAATTAAGTGGTAAAATATAGCTATCATATATATTTATGAAGGAAACCCCATGTTGTTTGTTCAAATTATTAATTATATTCAAAATTTTAAGCGCGATAACAGTGGTGCAACCGCTATTGAATATGCACTAATTGCGGCTGGAATTGCCATAGTAATAATTGCCGCATTAGGTTTAGTAGGTGATGAGCTCGTCGTTCTATTTGGCAAAGTTACTGCTGGTTTAAAGGCTAATTAATCAAACCAGTATTATTGTCTGATATTAAAGTTAAAAATGATAATTATTCCAAGTCTATAAAAAGATAGGCCGTCAATGCGACTGTTGGTTATATGCCTCGTTGTTCTTGCTGTTTTTGGGGCCGGTGGCGCAGTTATTTTGGTCAAGAAATTTATTGACGCTGGAAACCAATCTCAAGGGGTTAGCGTCCCAGAGGCAGGGGAAACGGTTAAAACGATTTTTGTCCTTGTTGCCGATACCACGTTGCAACCGGGAACCTTGATCAAAACTGCTAGTTATCGTTGGCAGCAATGGCCAAATGATGCCGTAACGGAGAACTATTTTACCGAAACTAATAATATTGCCGGGGTTCCTGAAGAGATTAAGGAATTTAAAATTCGACAACCTATTTTCAAAGGAACACCAATAACAAAAGAGATGGTGTTTAAGACAGATACAGTGGGAGTTTTGCCAGGTTTATTGAAAAATGATATGCGGGCAATGTCTGTGTCTGTTAGATCCCCCAATGGGCCAGTGGGATTGATTTTACCGGGTGATAAGGTTGATGTTATTGTAACAATGGAGATGCAAAAGTTAATATCTGATTATCAGACATCAGAAAAAAGAGAATTATCCGGTAAAGAGCCTCCGCCAGTAAAATATGGGGCTGAGACTATTCTTAAAAATATAGCAGTTATTGCAATAGATCAAAACTTTGAGAGTAAAGAAGTGAGTGAAAAGCCAATAAGCACTGTCACTTTGGAATTAAGTAGTATAGATGCAGAAAAATTAGCAGTAGCCAAATCTATGGGTAATATTAATCTGGTTTTACGCAGTGCCGTTAATTCAGCCCTACCGGAAACCAATAACAGCTTCACCAGTGATATATTGGTCAGTAATACTTTGAGAGTTGCAAGTAAAAGGCAAAAAATTAAAGATAACAGTTCTTTGTTAAGTTCGATCACTCCAAAAACTCAAAAACGAAGAGTAAAGAAAAAACCAGCTAGCACTAAGGTAGTTATATATAAAGGTGGGGTGCCCACCACCGAGTATTTCTCGGCAAAATGATGATTATTTTAAACTTAAAAGCGCTGACCATATCCTTTTTTGTAGTAATGATCACGCTTGTTTCTAATACAGAAATACGAGCACAAAACTCCAACATTATTAGTACGCAACAGTTAGAATCACCGGGTCTCCTTCAACTTGAGCCACAAACAATCAACATAGCGATAAACAAAGCGCAGGCCATCAGTTCAGCGCAAAGAATAAAAGATGTGATTATTGCTAATCCTGCCATAGCAGATGTTTTGGTAAAAACGTCAAATAAAATCTATCTCATAGCAAAAAAAATTGGATCCACTAATATTTTTCTAACGGATCAAAAAGGCAATGCCATTAGGCATTTTATAATAGAAGTGAGTACCGATGTAACTGGCGCGCAAGAAGCTATCAAGCAACTTGCGCCTCACGCAATGATCAACTTAAAGGCCGTTGGCAGTAGTTTGGTTCTTTCGGGAACAACGCGATCCCCAGAAGAGGCAGCCGATATCGTAGAGGTCGCAAAACAATTTGTGGATAATGATACGAAAATTATCAACATGGTTCGCGTATTAAATGATCAACAAGTCATCCTGAAAGTCAGGGTAGCGGAGATGCAGCGAACAACCATCAAAAATCTATCTGTTAGCGCCTCCTTTTCTCATGCTTTTCATGGGCGTGAACAGCTAATTACTACCCAAGCCTTTTCTCCAATTGGTGTTACCAATGCGATAAGCGGGACATTGAGTGTCAATAAATTTGGTCTCTCTGCGGCTTCCATAAATGCCCTAGAGCGACAGGGTTTGGTTAAGACACTTGCAGAACCTACGCTGACCGCAATCTCTGGGGAAACGGCTAATTTTTTAGCTGGAGGCTCAATCCCAACCATAGTCGGGGTGAGTGATACTGATACTATACAGATCGAACAAAAAGAGGTTGGGGTAGCGCTTAGCTTTACCCCAACTGTTTTATCAAAAAAGCGAATAAGCCTGCGAATATCAACAGAGGTGAGCCGCCAGTCATTTGAAAATAAGTTGGTTTTACCAACCTCAAGTGGCGGTTCTGTCGACATTCCTGGCCTAAGTATTAGAAGAGCAGAGAGTACTGTCAATTTAGGTAGTGGTTATAGCTTGATGATAGCAGGCTTGCTACAAAATGATGAGGTAAACGCAGTTGATGGAACCCCCTGGCTCAAAGATCTCCCCATTCTAGGTGCACTTTTCGAAAGCAAAGCCTTTAATAATAGACAGACTGAGTTAGTGATACTGGTAACTGCCTACGCCGCAAAACCTGTGTTGCCGACAGAGGAACTGCGTCTTCCTACCGATGGATTTAAGCCTGCTAGCGATATTGATATTTACCTTTTTGGCAGACTTTATAAGAGGTATTCGCAAAACACTGATGGGAATATAAAAGTCCTTAAAGGACCATTTGGTTACATATTGGAATAACTTTCATGCGTTATTTAAATTTTATCATTTTGGCTTTTATTTTTGGTATGGCGGGCTGTAATTACAACAATAACGCATCAGAGACTATAAAGATTTCTAGTGCGAGGGCTGTTAAAGCGGAGTTTAGGATAAATGTTAATGTTACAGATAAAGGGTTAATTTCGGACAGAAACAAGATATTAGCCCTAGAAAAATTTTTAGATGAATATAATTTCCGCGGTCGTGGATTGTTGACTATAAGTCTTCAGAATAACGACAAAGCCACAAGGCAAGGTTTGATTAACATTCTTCAAACAAAAGGCATTGGGCCAAAGAAAATTGTGTTTAAAATAAGTAAAAATATAAGTTTATCCGAAAATAACTCAGCATTTCGATTTAGCGGTTATTTATTGGAAGTGCCTAATTGTAGTAATTGGTCTGGAGCGATCGGTTTTAATCCAAAGAACCAAAAGAGCAGTAATTTTGGGTGCTCCTATAATAGAAATATTGGGCTAATGCTGTCGGATCCTGGCGATATTATTGACCCGGAGATATATGCTGGCGAGGATCCCTCGCGGGCACCCCGTGTCTTAAAATTATTTAGAGGGGGGCAACCGACTGGTGTGAGCTCTCCTTCAGGAGAGAAATCTTCTGCATCATCTGGTCAGTAAGCAGTATTTTGAACGTGTAGGGTCAGTTATTATGGCATTAAAATGTTCCATAGAGGCTTTCTTAACTACAGAAAGAATGAGTGATTTGCTTGAAGTTATGGCGAGCTCTCCTAAACTTGGCCGCTGCAATATTGCTACGCATTCTGGCGGGATGGATAAGGCTATCGACCAATTATCAAAATTCCCATCACCAGAACTTTTAATAATTGAAATAGATTTCCCAAAGGAGGTAATTTTTCAAAAATTAGAGGTATTATCCACCGTATTTAATAGCGATAGCAAAATCCTAATAATTGGAAATGATAATGACATCGATTTATATCGAAAATTAAGAGCCCTGGGTATAAACGAATATCTTTTTATGCCGGAGACGGCAGATAATTTAATTAATGAAATAGAAGATTTATTCTCAAATTTCGAAAAATCATCCCAAGCTGAATATATTGGTGTTCTAGGCTCCAGGGGTGGTGTAGGCGCCTCAACACTCTCAACAAATATAGCTCATGCACTAAGCCAGATACCCAATACAGAAGTCATTATAGTTGATCTTGACATAAATTATGGCACGATAGCTTTGAGCTTAAATTTAGCACCCCACCAAAGTATAATAGATCTTTTAGAAGATACGGGGCGACTTGATGAACTATTGCTTGAAAGGGTTATGCTACGGCATGGAGATCAACTATCTATAATACCCGCGCCGATTGCCGTAACCCAAAATTTTAGTCTAACTGGTCGATCGATAGAACAACTGTTAGGCTTGATTGGTTCAATGGCAGATTACATAATACTCGACTTGCCACATGGGACCCCAACCTGGCAGTCAACCATTTTCTCAAAATTGGATCAAGTCGCGCTAATCGTGTATCCTGATTTGGCAAACTTGAGAGATGCAAAGAAAGTATTTGATCAAATTGATGAACATACTAACATGGGGCCAAGGGTCAATTTTGTGTTAAATAAAGTTGGGCTATCAGCAAGCTCTGAACTGTCTGCGAAAGAATTTGAGAAAGTATTAAACTTAAAGCCAATTCAGCTAGTGCCTTTTGATCCTAAACTATTTGGCAAATCATTAAATAACGGGGCCCCTATAGTAGCGACAGATAAACGATCAAAAGTCTCTAGTTCAATTATAAAAATTGCACAAAACCTGGCTGGTAAAGAGGAAAAAGCGAAAACATCTAATCTTATATCTAAATTTTTCAAGAAAAAACAATGAAACCATTTGGAAAAAAAACAGCTCTCGATGATGTATCTTTGCAAGAGAAAGTGACTGGACCGAGTTCTGTTATTCTTAACGAAGAAGATATTAACAAGATAGCCACCCTCAAGGATTCGAATAAAAATGTTAAGAGGGAAACTAAACCATCCGATAACTCAAGTGAAAACAATACGGATTTAAACGGTTTACTTTTAGATACTAAATTACAAGAGACCAAAATACTTATTTTTAATGACTTAATAGATGCCGTAGAGCTCTCTCAACTTACAAATATGGTAGATGAGGAAGTCAGGGATGAGATAAGTGACGTAGTTAGTGAGATAATCGTTATGAGGCAACTTATTCTAAGCGCCTCCGAACAGCGTCAGGTGATAGAAAGCATATGCGATGACGTACTAGGTTTAGGCCCCTTAGAGCCGCTTATGAACCAAGACGATATATCAGATATAATGGTAAACCATTCGGGTAAAATCTATATAGAACGAAATGGGAAAATTGAATTAACAGAGATTACGTTCCGCGACAACGCTCAATTGATGAATATATGTCAACGGATTGTTACTGCTGTAGGACGAAGGGTCGATGAAGCTAGTCCAATTTGTGATGCCCGTCTTATGGATGGTTCGCGAGTAAATGTTATCGCTCGTCCATTGGCGATAGATGGCGCAGCCCTAACGATAAGAAAATTTCAGAAGCAAAAGTTAACTTTAGATGACCTTGTGTCTTATGGAAGTGTATCAAAACAATGTGCGCAGTTATTAGAAGTAATTGGCGCGTGTCGACTAAATATATTAGTATCCGGAGGTACGGGTTCAGGAAAAACAACACTTCTCAACTGCTTAACTAATTATATTGATACTGGCGAGCGCGTAATTACTTGTGAGGATGCGGCCGAATTACAGCTCAAAAATCCACATGTGGTGCGCTTAGAAACAAGGCCCCCCAACATTGAAGGTAGTGGGGAAATAAGTATGCGCGATCTGGTGAAGAATTGTTTAAGGATGAGGCCAGATCGAATCATTGTTGGGGAAGTGAGAGGCTCGGAGGCTTTTGATCTTCTGCAAGCTATGAATACCGGACACGATGGATCCATGGGGACAGTGCACGCTAACAATCCACGAGAAAGTATTTCGCGGATAGAAAACATGATCGCGATGGGCGGCTTCAATTTACCATCACGTATTTTAAGGGAACAAATTTCTTCTGCTGTTAATATTATTGTTCAAGCCACCCGATTAAGAGACGGATCACGCAAGATTACCCATGTAACTGAAGTGATCGGGATGGAAGAAGATATCATAACCCTCCAGGATCTATTTACGTTTGAAATAGAAAGGGAGGACGAGAATGGGAAACTTATTGGAAAACATGTCTATAGCGGCCTTCGCCCTTCATTTTGGGACAAAGCACGTTACTTTGGATTAGAAAGCAAGCTCAACAACGCTATCAACATATCTCAAAATTGATCAAGATGAGAAAATGATAATTGCAATCTACACTTTATCTATACTGTCACTTTTGAGCGTCTTAGGTGTTGGTGGAGTAGTGTTCTATAACATTCGTTTAAAGCCTAAGTATAAAATACAACAGCGCCTGGCAATTTATGGGGTGCAAAATACTACCAGTCCTGATGCACCTGCCCAAGGCATAGCTGGTATTCGGCAAGCACGGATACAGGCAAAACTTGAAGAAATAAAAAGCATCTCTCAGGAAAAAGATAAAAAGCGGCAACTTAGAGAGCTACTTTTACTATCTGGATTGCAAGTTACTCCAAATAAATTCAAAATTATTTTAGCAGGAACCTCTGTGGGTGCGTCAGTTGCTCTCTACCCATTTGTTGGAATAGTAGGATCTTGTGTCTTGGGTTTACTAATTTTTATTATCTTACCTAAACTATTCTTCTATATTAAAATAAAACGCCGCCAAAAGGAATTTACACAACAATTTACTGGCGCAATAGATATTTTAGTTAGAGGTACGCGCTCCGGTTTGCCGATAGGTGAGTGCTTATCTATTATAGGACGTGAATCTCCAAACCCAGTTGGGGAAATATTCCGAGATATAGTCGAAGGACAAAAACTGGGCCTTTCTATTACCGAATTAATAGACCGTGGATTAGAACGGATGCCGACGCCTGAATTTAATTTCTTTTCGATTGTCTTAATCATTCAGCAGAAAACTGGGGGTAGTTTAGCAGACACACTTGAAGGGTTGTCTGATCTATTGCGTGAGAGAAAAAAACTTTCGGATAAAATAAGAGCGTTATCTAGCGAAGCTAAAGCATCCGCAGCAATAATAGGCTCATTACCATTTTTCTTAGGCATAATGATGACATTAATTAATAAGGATTTTTTATTACCTCTGTTTACCGAAACTATAGGAAATATGCTGCTTGGGGGAGGTCTGTTATGGATGGCAATAGGAGTTTTTGTGATGTCAAAAATGATAGACTTTGATTATTGAGATTGATGATGGTTGAGTATTTAATTCTATTATTTTCTGGGGTTTCGGTATTTTGTATTGTAGTTGCAATACTTTTACCTTTTACAAGCAGGGATAATCGCAAGAAACGGACAAAAAATCTGTTCTTGAACACCCAAACCCAGAAATTTCTGCCGAATAATGAGTCAGTAAATTCAAATGATACAAAAAATATTTCGATATATACCAATCAACTGAAAGAAATCTTACATCGCTTTAAGTTGGACAATTTAACATCTTCAGAAGAACTAAAAGCTAAATTAATTTTAGCAGGTTGGCGACGTCCTAATGCACTAGTGATTTTTACAACGGTAAAATTTTGTCTTCCTGGGTTACTAATAGCATTATCAAGTTTTTTTCTTTTAATAGATCAGAAATACTCACTGACCATCGGAATGAAACTCCTCATTTTATTTGGCTCAGGGATTGTTGGTTTTTATCTACCTGATTTACTTGTTAAAAATCAAACCCAGAAACGTCAGACAAGTATACGTCAATCTTTTTCAGACGCTTTGGACCTTCTATCGATCTGTGTTCAATCTGGGTTAAGTGTTGAAGCGGCCTTTACAAAAGTTGCTGAGGAAATGTCAAAGAATAGCCCTATATTAGCGGAGGAATTTGCTCTCACATCTGCAGAACTTGCTTTCCTTTCTGATAGAGAGAAAGCGTATGTAAACCTTGCTGATCGTACTGGTTTAGCTATTGCAAAATCATTAGCTACAACATTAAACCAAGCCGATAAATACGGGACACCGGTGGGAAGAGCATTGAAGGTTTTATCAGAGGAAACGAAAGGAGAGCGTATGGCAAGTGCCGAAGAAAAAGGAGCTTCCTTGCCTGCAAAACTTACCGTGCCAATGATTGTTTTTTTCTTGCCCGCTCTTTTTCTCGTAATAATTGGTCCTGCAATTCTCCGAATGACAAGTGGATAAAAATAATCAATGTAGGGAGCTTATCAAAAACTTTTCATAATCTTCATATTTTTTTCTACAGTTTCTTTTGGTAAATCACGGCGCATTAAGGCTTGGCCCTTTTTAAAAGAGCCAGAAAGATTATAAAGCAATGCTAATGTTTGACGTGTTTGAACTGTCGTTTTTTCACTTAGAACGGTAGGTTCTAAAAGTTTTATTGCCTTTTCGACCTTCCCATTTTGAGCCAACGATAAAGCAAAATTATTCAAAACAGTCGGGTTTTTTGGAGAGATCTTTAATCCTTTTAAATAATTTATTTTGGCTAAACCATAGTCTTTCTTTTGATCATAAATAATTCCCAGGATTGAATACAATTCCCAATTACTTGGTTCTTCTGTTTTCAGGTCAACTGCTGTTTTTAGAGCTATATCCAACATACCCGCGGCAAGTTGCGCTTTTAATAGCTCAAGGCGTAAACCTTTACCTTCACGAAATTTTGAAACATAGTTGTTAATTATTTTTATCGCTTCTTGTGGCATGCCTGCGTAACGGAGATTTCGCGCTAGACCTGCAGTCGCTGTTATGCTTTTAGGTTGGAGCTCTAGTATTCGACTGTAATATTCTGCAGCTTTAGAGTATTCAAAGGCTTTCTCTGCATCATTGGAAAGCTGTTGTAAAACTTTTTCCTTATTGGCATCCTCAGCTAACTTAGAGGTCTCACCTAATGTAATACAGGAGGTGAGTGCAAACATCGATAATACGGTAAGCAAGCGGATATTTTTTTTAAATAGTAGCATATTAGCGATTGATCTTTTTTGTGTAAAACAAGTTGAATTCTTATGTTAACATCATTTCTAGGTCTCGTGAAATAAGTTACTACTAGTTTTTGGGATGAAATGATAAGAACTTTTATCTTGGGTTTGTTTTTGTGGTCTGCTTTTCAAGGAGTCGTTTATGCTGAGGATAGACTGACTATTTTTGTTGATAAAACGCAGTTTCTGAAATTAAACCAGGCGGCCGATACAATTTCTATTGGTAACCCTGATATGGTGTCTTTAAATTTAAAATCGCCTAAATTTCTAATATTAACCGGATTGAAAGTTGGAGCGACTGACATTCATATTTTGAATAAGAAGGGTAACTCTATTTTCTCAAAAGAGGTACTGGTGATGCCGTCGTCGGTTGATACTGTTATCGTTAATAGAGGTGCTGATCAGACCTCTAAATATCTATGTGCGCCTGCTTGCGTCAGCGTATCTGTTGCTGAAGCTAATTCTAAGGGCCCGCCTGCCGCATCGGGTCTTACCGGTGCAGCGCCGAGTTTGAATGCAAGCGGAGTAAAATAATCTATTTTTTTGCAGTTAGTTTGGATATTTTTGAATATTACATGTCATTTAAAGCGTTTGTCCTGTGATAAAGGTAGTGTGGCTGTCATTTTAGCACTTGCGTTTATTCCTATATTAATGGGCGCGGGTGCGGCCTTAGACTTTGGAAGAGCATATCTCGTAAAAGCAAGGCTGAGTTATGCGTTAGACACAGCTGGACTAGCTATTGGGGCAAGCAACCCCAACTCAAATCTTCAGCAAATACTGAACAATTTTTTTACAGCGAATTACTCAGCTGCAGAGATAGGAGTGCCAGCAACCCCGAGCTTTACAATTAATGATGGTACGATAAAACTGGCAGCTCAGGCGAGGTTAAATACAACTTTTTTAAACCTTTTTGGGAAAAAATTTATTGATATAAATGTAAATTCAGAGGTCATACGAAATACGAAGGGGCTAGAGGTTGTGCTCGTATTAGATAATACTGGTTCTATGCAAAATAGTGGTAAGATGGATGCTTTAAAGGCTGCATCAAATACCCTAATTAACGATTTATTTCGAGATGAAACTACCTCCGCATCAGTAAAAATGGGATTGGTGCCTTTTGTAACCACCGTTAATATTGGAAATGGTAGAGATGGAAAAAATCCATTTGTGCCAAACTCGTCTATAAACGAATACCCGCCAGCAGACTCTCGTTGGAAAGGTTGCGTAGAGGCTCGACAAAGCCCGCATGATACACTTGACACCTACAATAGCCGCGGTGTTACGGGTGTTTCAGGAAATTGGGACCCCTACTACTGGGAGGCAGAAAATGGAGATGCTTTTAGTGCGAATCTAACTGGATTTTGCGAAAATCCATGGTGGCGCCCTAATAATCTGAATCGGGATTGGGATGGGCCGGAACGAGGGACGGGTCGTGCCAATAACCCTTTCCCAAAAACTGGTTCTGGTGGATTTGATGGTCGTTTCATTGGGCTTGACGTCACACCTCCTAGGACACAAGGCCCAAACAAAGCTTGCCCTGATCCTGTAACGCCTCTCACAAATCAAAAAAGTCAATTGACCCAAGCAATAAATACCATGCAACCCTGGCAAGGGAATGGGACGATGGCTAATTTAGGAGCTGTCTGGGGTTGGCGTTTATTGTCTCCAACACCGCCGTTCCAGCAAGGAAGCGCTTATGACAATGAAAAGGTAAACAAAGCCATAGTGATTATGACAGATGGTAATAATTTGGTTTCGTCTATCTTTGGATCAGTGAATAACAGCCGGTTTGGTTTGTCTAATCGTCAAATTTGCGAAATTATAAGTAGAGGCCGACGTGGCTCTCCTGCACCTGGAAGATACACATCACACTACACAGGTTATGGATATATAGGCGAAGGAAAGTTAGGAACAACTAATCTCTCAGGTGTAGAGTCAATATTAAATAATCGTTTAACCCAAGTATGTAATAATATAAAGCAGACAGGTATCATCATTTTTACAATCGTATTTCAGTTAAATGACGTCCAACTGCAAACACTTTTCAGAAATTGTGCTAGTTCCCCAGATAAATTTTTTAATTCTCCAAATAATGAAAAATTAGCTAGTGCCTTTCGTACCATTGGTGCGGAATTAAATAGCTTGCGGGTGTCAAAATAATAAGATGAAAAAAAAGCGCAGAATAATGGGCAATAATAGTGGGGTTGTTGCCATAGAGTCAGCTTTATTATTTCCAATAATTTTTTTTATTCTTTTTGCAATCTTAGAGACGACTTATGTTTTTATAATATCAATAGTTTTGGAAGGAGCCACTTCGGAAGCAGGTAGACAGATTAAGACGAGGTCTTTTGAAGAAAATGTCTCCCCCCAAAAAAGTTTTGATGACGTTCTGTGCCGTAATATGGTCGGTTTGATTAAATGTAGTGAGCTGATTACAGATGTTACTAGATTCACTAAATTTTCAAGAATTGAACGTCCAGAAATTGATCCAGACCAAGATCGAAACTTTGTGCCCGGTAACCCTGGTGACACCATATTAGTCCGGGTTAGATATAATTATAGTTTCATAACGCCAGGCCTGGGTACCGCCTTGATGAACCAGACAGGGACAAGTATTAAACCTATTGTAAGCAGTATTGTATTTCGTAATGAACCCCTTTAAATCCTGGTCATTTTATTCGAATAGGGGTGTAGCTGCTGTTGAGTTTGCGTTATTTCTACCCTTCATTATTATTATATGGATAGGAATAGTTGAATTAACGGAGTGGCATCTATCTAGCCGTAAAGTAACGATAGCAACACTTTCCGCTTCAGACCTTATTGCACAAGAGATAGACGTTGATACTGAAAGGTTAAATGATTTTATCGCTGCAATTAAAGAGATAATGAAGCCCTCACTGGTTGAACAAAATCTAGGTATATTTCTTGCTAGCGTATCCTTAGACGAAAACGGGGACCCCAAAATAGATTGGAAAAGAGAGTCTAATAGCTCTAACGGTAATACTATTCCTGAAGAAGTCATGACCTTATTGACTGCAACAAACAGCATAATCGTCACAATAGTCAACTATCGCCATATACGCCGCTTTGCATATGATATACCAGGGATACCAAATACTATTGAGATTACTGAAAAAGCGTTCTCTCTGCCTAGAAGAGTGCAGAAAATAGTTCGTATAGATTAGTTGTTTGAGGCCTATTAAAGCTGAGGCTGTCATAAATTCTTGGAATCATGATCAAAGCCGAAAAACCAATCGCGATACCGTAGGGTATTTCTTTAGTCTGAGAAAACTTATAGGTCATATTTTTGAAGGCTACTGAATTGAAATGATCTTTCGTTTTTATTAAGAGTATTTTGATTAACGCTATCCCCCCCCCGATAAGTGACATGAAAAAAAGAAAATCAAATAACAGGGCTGGCCCAAGCCATAATGATATTGAAGCGACGAGTTTTACATCGCCTCCACCTAAAAGATTAAATACGAAGAGTGTGAAAAAAAAGAGAAATACAAAAAGTGAACACAACAAAGTATAGAGAAAAGTACCATCTATTCTGGAGTTAATTAAAGATTCAGTGAAGAACAAAACGACTATTAAGAGCGTTGTTTTATTACTGATAATTAAAGATCTAAAGTCTGTGGAAATCGAATGTAGGATGCAGAGTACAAGTAATGTAAGTGATAGTATTAAAACAAAATTACTGCTGATCTCCAAGCCCATTCTGATCTAGGTTAATCCAGCTAACATTCTTAACTTTTCCAAGTCATTTATTTTAAAGCCTCTATTCTTACGTACTATTATTTCATTACGAACGAGACCACCAATCGCGTTGGCTACATCACTTTTTTTTGTACCCGACTGATAGGCGATAAGAGAATGCCTTGGCGCTGAGTTAACTAGCCAAGAACCGTCTCCCAATGGGTTTGGTTCTGATATTTTAAGTAATTCCAGATAAATCCTTTGATGATTTGAAAAAGTAGTGATTGAAAATAATTTCTCGTTACCCTGACGAATGATACTTGAGAATGCCAGAAGTAAATTCATGCAAACTTCAGTATTTGATGACAACAATGCTATGAAGTTTTCCCGATTTAAACGAGCAACAATACATTTTGTCAGAGCTAAAACACTTGCGGAACGTCCACGCTGGTCTAGTGCCGATAACTCTCCAAATTGGGAGCCACTATTTAACTGAGCTAAAATTAGTTCATTATTATCTTCATCTTTAGTTACGATCGAAACACTGCCTGAAGTAAGAAAAAAAACATCGTGTGACGTTAACTCCTCATCAGGATTTGATGCTTCAAGTATTATATCGCCTGGCTCGCAATGTAGCCATTCGCATTTCTCTTCTGTTGCGGACATTTCAGATGCTGATAGTTCACTTAAAATTCCGACATTAGAAAGACGCTGTAAATCAGACTGATTTTCAATTATTTTCATTATTATTCTTCATTAGTTGATTAGATAGTTTTAGAATAAAGGTGTTTACGCTTTATTACAAATTACTACAATTTACTCTTAAATTATTTGCTTACGAAACTTTAGTTTTGCGATGCTTCTAAGAGATGTTTTTGAAAAAGGATTAAAAATTATAGGAATGGGGTGAGTTATCTTCACGATAAATGAGCGTAACGAGGGAACGTATCCAGAAAGTGATAGCCTCAGGAAATATTATTTTATTGTCTCATAAAAATAATCACTTATCATTAGTTCATTGGAGTGATTAGTTTTTTATATAGTAAATGCGTAAAAAAATTAAAGAAGGTACGCGATGCTTAGTTCTAAGGAGATAAGACAATATTCGAATGATGGGTACTTGCCGGGGATCCCAATACTTTCGAACAAAGAAGTAAAATTTTATCGCGATGCTTGCCTTCGTTGCTGTGGTGCTGGATTGCAAGACGGCGTGCGGCGCCAAGCATCTAATAGAGTGAAACCTTTTTTGCTCTATCCTTGGGCTGCGAAATTAGTGCGGCATCGAGGTATACTTGATGTGGTTGAGGCGCTTATTGGCCCTAATATTTTTGTCTTTCACGCAACCGTTTGGTTCAAGCAACCGGGTACTGGAGACTATGTGCCTTGGCATCAGGATGCGACTTATTTTGGACTTGAGCCACATGAGCACGTAACAGCGTGGGTTGCTCTTACAGATTCAACCCGAAAAAATGGTTGTGTCGAAGTCATGCCTGGATCTCATGCCCTTGGTCAGAAGCCCCACCGCGACGACCGTGACAATCGCGCTATGCTCTCACGAGGACAGACCCTATCGATTGATGTAGACGAAAGTTGCGCAATACCGTTACTGCTCTCGACTGGGGAGATTTCATTTCACCATACTTTACTGATGCACCGTTCTGCTCCAAACAATTCATCAGGGCCTAGGGTCGGTATTGGTATCAGTTTCATTCCCACGCGTGTGCGGCATATTACCGAAACAAGGTTATCGGCAACTCTGGTTCGCGGTGTTGACAATTTTGGTCATTTCGACTTAGAGCCCTCACCGACCGAAGAGGCTAGTACTGCTTCGATAGCCGCGCATTCAGATTCGCTTTCTCGTTACCATCAAGCATCAGAAAGTATCCCTGAAATGGTAAAGGTTCACTAACAAAATACTTGCTGTTGGTATTTAGTCATACAATACTTTAACTTTGTGATTGATCGTCACAGCCGGAGCTGAATTTTTTTAACACTTATTGTTTATCGGTTTAGTTTATTCTCTCATACCTTTTTGAAAGATCTCAAACTTCTCAGCATCAAAAGCCAGTGGTTGTATGGCTCCACCTGCTTCATTTACAACCCTGGCTACACGTGGTGTTTCTAATAAGTTATTAAAAACCCTTGATATAGTGGGAAATTCTTCTGCTAAATTAATTCCCCCAAGTAGCGCATTACGTATTTGTGGCACAATGAAACAATCCGCTAGCGTAATGATATCCCCCACTGAAAATTTTCCTGCTGTTTCGGACATAATCCCCTCAAGTGCACCGAATTCTCTTCGAATAAAATGTAATCTCAATGGATGGGTTGTTGGTTTGGCTTTTACCATATTCCAGTCAGTCATTGCCTGAATGATAAATGGAATATTTTGATACGGTTGTACATCTGCAGCTATTATCCACATTATACGTTTGACTTGTGCCTGAAGCCAAGAATCCATTGGTAATAATGGGTTATTCTTCTCATCTAACAAATCTTCGATAAAATCGATTATGGGGCCAGATTGCGTCATTTTTCGCCCATCAGGTAATAATAAAATAGGGATCCGCCCCTCGGGGTTGAACGCGGTAAGGTCTGTCGTGCCAATAGCTTTGGTTACAGGATCATCCACGGGCATTGTAAATACCATTATTCCTCGATGGTCTGTTTCCAACCCGGTAGAAATTAGACGGACTGTTGTTTCCGGAACTCCACGGCATGAGAGGTACAATGTTACTCTCATTGATGCACTGCTGGCAGGATGATAAAATAATCGTAAACCTTTTTTTGTTGATTTATTTTCCATCTGGTTCATCCTCAGTTTTCATTCATGAAAACTCTTGTTTTGATTTAAAAAGCTAAAATTAACCTGCTTATAATAATATGATTTTC
Organism: uncultured Thalassobaculaceae bacterium; assembly: GCA_964276085.1. Lineage (GTDB taxonomy): Bacteria > Pseudomonadota > Alphaproteobacteria > Thalassobaculales > Thalassobaculaceae > UBA7326. Next base: position 25,950 of record CAXYEO010000009.1, read on the forward strand.
AATAAACTACGAATGCTGACCATATATCAAAGGAGATAGGCTTTGAGATTCTTAATTTTAGGAGCAGGATCCTTAGGTGGTTACTATGGCGGGTTATTGCAGAAAGGTGGGTCTGACGTTACATTTTTAGTGCGGCCTAAAACTGCCAATCGATTGTCAAAAAAAGGAATAAGAATAAGCCTAGAAGATGGATATTATAATGCTCCGGTAAAAATTGTGACTGCAGACATGATTGATACTAAATTTGACGTCATTTTTCTTACTTGCAAAGCTTATGATCTAGAGACAGCCATCAAATCAATAGAACCTGGGGTTGGAAACCAAAGTGTTATTTTACCGATCTTAAATGGTGTTAATCATATCGATATTTTAATTGATAGATTTGGAAGTGATTATATTTTGCCTGGTGTAACCCAATTTCTGGTTAATCAGGATAATGATGGTACTATCCTTCCAACATTACATGGCTCTGGTGGACAAAAAACAATATTCGGTGAGATAAAAGGCGGAACTTCCACTAGGTGCGACGATATTCTTATGGCAATGAAAAGAAGCATGCCCAATGCATCGGTTAGTGTTGATGTTTTGAGAGAGTGTTGGATAAAATTAAGTGGAGCTGGACCTTCCTTTGCTGTTGCCAGTTTATTACAAGCCAGAGGAGGTCGCGTAGCCGATACTGAGATAGGAGCTCGAGTGGTGGAGAATATTTATGAAGAAAGTGCGGCTGTATGTTCTGCTGAAGGCTATCCACCTCCTGAGGAAATGAAAAATATTATTTTGAATAATCTTTGGGGACAAAAGGGCTCTAATTATGGACCGTCAATTTTGGCAGATATAGAAAATAACAGGAAAACTGAAGGGGAACAGGTCATTGGTGACCTCGTGCAACGTGCAAGGAAACATAATTTGCGAACTCCATTATTGGAAGCAGCGCTATGTAAAATTCAACTTTACGAAAATAATTTGATAATAAAATAACTTTTAGACTATCAAGTAAAAAGCTTGTTTGCGACATATCATTCTTTTTTACCAGATATAAATAACTCAGCCGTAACCGCCAAATTTGAGAAAGCAATGTATATACCTGACGGCTTAAAATAATAGGACTTAAATTTATGAACACCCCTAAACAAGCTATAACGTTGCATCAAAAGGCGATTAATGATCGTGATATAGAAGCCTATGTCAAAACAGTTGTATTTCCATTCACTTATCAGAACTTTAACGGTACTGCCATTACAGTTAACACTTCAGAGGAGTATGGAAGCTTATATCCTCCACCGTGGGAAACAGTCTTGAACGCATTCCCTGACTGGTTAAACACAGAACATGAAACCATTGATGAAGTTGTGGCAAGCGATCGCTCAGCTGTCTTTAAAATAACTGCTCGCTGGCAAACTGGTAATAACGCTTCCCATAAGCTGGTCACCTTGATCTGGATAGCAGTTAAAACGAATGGAAAATGGGGAATTCAATTTAGACATAACCTTGGAACTATTTAATAACCTATTATTAGACAGATAGCCTCGATTAATTTAATTGAGCTAATTCATTGTTAACCAGATAAATAAGAGGTCAAAACTCTTTCTTCAACTTGCTTTAAAGATAATAGGAGGACGTCTTGTTCGTTTTGATAAATACGTTAGCTCACGCGTTTTCTCATGTTTAACGGATTTATACTTTGATATGAACGATCCTTTCCTGGTCACTGACGATCATTTTGAAGCTGTCTACGAGCTCATAACAGAACATGTGTTTCCTACGAGTTTATTGAGGTCAATAAGACTCTAAGAGAGCAGAGTAATCACAATTAGAATAGACCGACTCCACCTTTACCCCACGAAGGATATTGGACTTGTTCTATATCAAAAGGGATCTAACCGCCTACAATCTGTGATAGCGGTAGATATAGGCTTGGGCTAACATTAGCTGGTCTCGTACAGTCTTTATGAACATCGTTCCTAACCATCCCAATCGCGGACTGGCGGCACTGGTACACCCACATTCTCACGTAAGGTATTTCCCGCATACTCCTTATGGTAGAGGCCTCGTTTTTGTAATTCGGGCACGACATGATCAACAATATCCTCGTAGGACCCAGGCACATAACTAGCTGCAAATACAAATCCATCACAGGCGCGCTCTACAAACCATTCCTCCAATTTATCAGCTATCTCTTTAGGTCCTCCAACAATTGGATCACGTGGACGACCCCGCTGACTATGCTTTATAAAATCTCTAACAGTAGGATTTGGGGTGTTGCTTAATTGAATCACTCTATCGCGAATGGCTTGCAACCCTTGTATGCTATCAAGTTCTTCTTTGGTGAAGGGTTCATCGAGTTCCTTTGTTGCAAAATCAAAATTTAGTGCTTCAGAGAGCAACGACAAGGCATCGCCCTCAGTTGGTAGTTTCTCGATGAGCGCGTATCGATCCTCTGCTTCGGATTTTGTTGCTGCAGCAACTGTATAGATTGCGGGCGTTATTTTCACGTGATCAGGATCACGACCATTTTTTGCTACATCACTTTTGAAGTCCGCATACTCCTTTTTGGCTATGTCAATATTAGGGTAGTTGAGAAAAATTAGCTCTCCCCAACGTGCCCCAAACCTCTTGCCGCGACCACTTTGGCCAGCTTGAATGATCATTGGGTGCCCTTGTGGTGATCGAGGTACGGTAAATGGGCCTCGAGACTTAAAAAAAGTTCCCTCATGGTCAAGCCGATGGACCTTATCTGGATGCGCAAAATAACCTGTTGATTTATCTTGGACAATTGAGTCATCCTCCCACGCATCCCAATGCCCAAGTACAACCTCCATAAACTCATCAGCTCGGTCATATCTTAAATCGTGCTCCCCCACCTTGTCTTGGCCCATGTTCTGCGCCTCACCATCATTTAATGAAGTAACGACGTTCCACGCTGCTCTCCCTTCACTCATTAAATCGAGAGTTTGGAATACGCGGGCCACATGAAAGGGTTCATAGTAGGTGGTTGAGTATGTGGCCCCAAGGCCAAGCTTTGATGTTGCCATTCCCATGACTGTGAGGGTCGTAACTGGATCCATTTTTATACATCGTATACCATTCTGGACGGTATGGGCATGATCACGCCCGTACATGTCTGGCATCGAAAGACGGTCGTCAAAAAACCCGAGATGAAATTTCCCTCTCTCCAGTACTTTTCCAAGATGTCGATAATAGGCCGGAGACCATGTGTCCATTCGAGACTCGGGGTGTCTCCAGGAGCTGGCTAAATTGGTACAGTTTTGAGCCTGCAGAAAGGCAACGAATGTCATTTGGCGCATATATAAGATTTCCAGTTAAGAAGGGGTGCGTATTTATTATAATAACTTGGTTATTTATAGTTATCTTAAACGTTAATGCATATCTGGAAAGTACTTATATAGCTCCTACCACCAACTTATAATGATCTCGTTAAATGGTGTCATGATTAAGTAACGAAAAGCATAAAAAAATGCCTTTTTTTCATTATTATTGGGGATCTAAGCTAGTTTCTAACGATAAAGAAACTATTATTTTTTTGAATTAGATATGGAATATTATATTTTATAATATTGTACTAGATAAAATCATCTACTGCCAGCCATGCCCCTTAATGTATGCTAAACGAATCAGTAAACTATGCCGTTTTGCTCATAAAGATATTGGTTAGAGCCTATAAGTAAGTGTTTCATTTATTTTAAATCCTGATTTGATGGTTGGAAGTAGGGATTATCACGGTCTGCAATTAACTTAGGAAACTTATGCCATATTTAAATACTGTAGCATTTTTCTGAACTATACGTTTCGGGTAGTACTTCCAAAATACTAAAACCGATGAGATAAACCGACAATACTAACTCCTTACTGTAAAGAAGTGCAGGACATTTCAATTGGATTATAACAGGCTATTATTAAAATAAATTTTGAAGAGCGCAGATTTGATTGGAAGAAAAGTATCGACATAAATCAAAAATTCATTGTACAGAACCCATAAAATATGGAGAAACGCGATGGACTGAGTTCAATTTAAGGAACAAATAGAAAAAGATGCTTACAAGATGAATGAAAAAAAGATGCTATCTGGCACTATTAATTCAGATCATACGCATTTTTTTAATACTCAGCTATTCATTCTCTCGAGTAATATAAGTACTAGGCAACGCGATGTCGAAACTATTTATGGACCAGGGTTTTTTACAGTGTCAGTACAAACACAAAACACTTAGAAAAAGTTGGAGCGTTAATGGATGTTACTTATCTAGCTACACTAAGGGCACTATAACTTTTGGCGCAATTTTTGGTATATAACTAGTTGTGTTAATACCCGGCGATTGGGTTCGATGAAAAAAGTACAAGTTAATTCCTTGATACCTGGCTATCCTAACTTTTACCATTTTTCTGTTCTCTGCGTTTAGCATGTAAAATCGGTTCAGTATAACCAGACGGTTGGTCCAAACCAGAGAAAATTAGATCACAAGCAGCGCTGAATGCCTTTCTGTTGTAGTTTGAAGACATTGGGGTATATGCATCATCAGCGTCATTTTGCTTATCTACAAGAATGGCCATTTCTTCCAAAATTTGGATTACGTTTTGCTTTGAAGCTAACCCATGACGGATCCAATTTGCTAGTGCCTGTGAAGAAATACGACATGTTGCTCGGTCTTCCATTAGTCCTATTCCATCAATGTCTGGTACTTTTGAGCAGCCTATTCCTTGATCAACCCAACGAACGACATACCCAAGTATACCCTGCGCATTATTTCGTATTTCATTGTTTATTTCTTCTTCAGTCAGAGCTCGATCCATTAGGAGTGGAATATCAAGCAGGTCTTTTAGAGATGTCCTCGGATACTCGTTCTTAATTGTAGATTGAATGGACGTCACATTAACCAAATGATAGTGGAGAGCGTGAATAACGGCAGCCGTAGGGCTTGGAACCCACGCACAATTCGCTCCTGATTTTGGGTGATCTATCTTTTGTTCTAGCATGTCCGCCATCAAATCAGGCATAGCCCACATTCCTTTTCCTATCTGGGCCTTACCTTGTAAACCGCAAGCTAATCCAATATCTACATTGCTGTTTTCATAGGCTTTGATCCACTTTGTTAACTTCATATCTTTCTTTGGAAGCATTGGCCCTGCCTCCATAGAAGTATGAATTTCATCGCCGGTTCTATCCAAAAACCCAGTGTTAATGAAGGCAATGCGGGACTTAGCTTCGCGGATACATTCTTTAAGGTTAACACTCGTTCGGCGTTCTTCATCCATTATACCCATTTTTATGCTATTTGGTTGCATTTGAAGAAATTTTTCAATTTCAGTGAAAACATCATTTGCGAACTTTACTTCTTCAGGCCCATGCATTTTTGGCTTAACGATATACACTGAGCCGGCGGTAGAATTTTTAATACCTGATTGGCGCTTGATATCATGCTGTGCAATTAATACTGTGCATACAGCGTCCATTAATCCTTCACCAATCTCATCGCCGTGTTCATCCAGAATACTGGGCGTAGTCATTAAATGCCCTACATTTCGGACTAGTAGTAAAGATCTACCTTTAAGTGTTAATTTTGATCCACTGGACGTCGTTATGTCTATGTCGGAGTTCAGTTGCCTATTTATTATCGAACCCCCTTTGGAAAAGGTAGTCGATAAATCCCCCTTCATTAAGCCAAGCCAATTTCTATAAGCCTTGACTTTATCTTCAGTATCCACTGTTGCTACACTATCTTCACAATCGATTATCGTAGTGATCGCTGCTTCGATTTGGATATCATTAATATTTGCCCTATCATCTTTTCCAATATTACTGTTGCGATCAATTATTATCCGACAACGCAAGTCATTTTTAGTCAATATAACTTCAGACAATATTCCATTTTGATCATTTCTATATCCAAGAAACTGTGACTGCTCTAATAAACTAATTGTTGTCTTTCCAGAAAACAGCGACAAAGAATTATTGTCTACAGCTATTTTAGATACTTCAGACCAACTATAATTGATAAGTGGAGCGAATTGATCGAGATGTGACTTAGAAAATGCTATAACCCGTTCCCCCCTTTCAGGATCATAAGAGCTAGATACTGGTCCATCATCTAAAACGTCAGAGCCATAAATAGCATCGTATAAGCTACCCCATCGAGCATTGACGGCATTGATAGTATACCGCGCGTTGGTAACAGGTACTACGAGCTGAGGACCTGACATTATTCCAATCTCAGGGTCAACATCTTTTGTTTCAATCTGAAAGTCGTCTCCTTCTGACATTAAATATCCGATTTCTAGGAGAAAACTTTTATAAACCTGGGGATTAATTTTTTTACCAATTTGATTTTGGTGCCAAGCGTTTATTTCTTTCTGTAGGTAGTCTCTCTTCTTCAATAATTGTTTATTGAGGGGACTGTAATTTTTAATAAGATTAGAAAATCCCTTCCAAAATAATTCTGGATTCACCATCGATCCTGGGAGAACCTCCATCTCTAAAAAGTCATGCAAAGGTTCTTCTATCCATAATCCGTTTTTATTTATCTTTTCATGCTTTTGCATGTGAATTCCTCAGCTTGTATAAACTACAGATTGACTTACACTTAATCGCAATTAAGTACCAGTAGCAATTGAATGACGCAACCTTACATCCGTTAAAAATGAGAGCTTTATTGACGAATAAATTAGGAAAGCTTGTTGTATGTGCGTCCAAACGCTGGTCTTAAAACGATTGTGCACGTATCCAAAAACAAAACGGCACATTAAGATATAAAAAGGAAAGGCGGTAAGGATTTGCAGTAACTTTCCACGATTATTGACCTGATACGGATTGGAAAAATTAACAGTCACTATGGTGGCTGGGAAAAGTAGGAAAACTTTTTATCTATAGAGATCCGTTATAAATCCGAGGATTGTGAAAAGGAGGTGGTAACTTCTTGTCTCTTAGAGGGGGACTTGGACGAATATGGATTTCCCATGTTCAAGATTGGTTGAGAAGATGAGGCCAAAATCTATAAATAAAGCGAGGGCAGAAGTTCTTACACTGGTATCGACTTTATACAATTTGAATACGACTGGGCTCTGGTTGTGGCTTTTGGATTAGCGTTGCCCCACACAAATAATGAAATTATGGATTTAATGGCTCCGGGTATCTCAGAGAAACTCCCTTGAATTGGACATGTGTAAAACAGAATTACGGCAATGATGTTACTGACGTTAGGGCAGATTTGAATATTATTTATGACTGTTAAAAAAAATTGTCCCAGTCCAGGATTATGGAGAAATGTCTATTAAATCATAGACTTTTGATAGGCATGTATCTTGCCGCACGTCGCTAACAATTGCTTCAGTATTATGGTTTTAGTAACAGAAGGCTTTAGAATAGTTTTCAGCCGAGTAGGCTGTTAGCGTGAACCAATATCACGGACCTTTCTTAATCACCAATTGGTTTATTGGCATTGAAAAATAGCTTTCACCATTCTCCATATTCATGGAAAAATAGTTTTCCAGTTCGTTTAACATTTCTTGGTGCTCGGTTGCAGAAAGCACGAAAGAAGCATAGAAGAATCCTGCAGTTTCGCGGGCTAATAAATCAGGCGGTGCGGCAAACCCAAGAAGGTTAGGTGTTATGCTGACTTCAGATTCGCCAAAGGTTTTTATTGCAAGGTCTTGAAGTTTTTTAGTTGTTCTTATGCGTGGATCCCCAAGCTCTATAGCCCCATAATCTGGGTACTTCCGCTGTGTATATCCATAAATGATGTCATTTATTTCTGAATAGTTAGATGTATTACTTACATCTCCATCAATAATAGCGGTAAAAATACCGTTTTTCTTGAGCACACGCTTGGCAGTTTTAAGTACTGGAACTACCGGATCCATTAAAGTTAAAGCCCAATGGCACAGAATGATATCGACCGAAGCATCATCGATAAAGTCAAGATTTTGCGCCATACATCGCGTAAGTTTAGTTTTGGTCAGAGCAAGTCGTTTCTGCGCAAGCTGCAATTCGGCATCACTACTATCTATCCCTAAAAATGATAATTTATTGCCAAACCGCTGGTTACATAAATCTAGTAGAACTCCACTACCACAAGCCAGATCAAGAACATTAGTGTGGGAACGATGATTGATCATATCCGCGAGTATTTCATAGCTATTCTTGCCATTAACATCGCGGCAATTCCACGCAAGTGACTCTGTAAAACCTGCGTTACGTTCGTGAACGGTAGCAAGGTGATCTAACAAATCATCGCTACTTGGTTGCTGACCACCCTCAACCCGACGAGTCCAGGCTGATACAACATTAGTAAGTTCATTCATATGGATGTCTCATTGTGTTATAAACTAGCAGATTTTAGTCTGTGGGTGCATTTATAAAAATCATGTCTACATGCTGAGAGAATTGCCACATGCCGTTTTTTCGGCACGACTCCAAGTATGGGCCTGTGATGGGATTATCTAACATTTGTCTGAGGCTTACAGTGTCGTCAAATACGCAACGTTGCAGATATCGTTCGACTTCCATTTCCATCGCTTCTGGTACTCCATTAGTGTAGATAATTTCTTTTACCTGGAGAGGTAGGCCCATTCGAGTGAGGGTCGATATAATTTGTTCTGAGCTGGTAAAGGGTTCACCGATACCTTGTTTAAAGCCTTGAAGGAATAGTTTAAAAAATTCTAAGTAGTGTGAACGACCTTTCGCATGGGCTATAAATCCTGAGCCAATCGTTCCCATATCTTCAATATTCCCAATGGAATTTATCATACAACCAAGTGCTTTTTCTAACTCGCTTTGAGGTATTGCGTACAATGCATGCGTGGCCCAAACCACATCGAAAAAACCACGATCACACTCAAGATCTTGTAACTTCATCTCGTATTCAACCCCTGCTTGAAAAGGTGGAGCTAACACTTTTCGGGCCTCGGAGATTGAGAAAGAAGATGGATCAAGCAGCGCGTAATCAATAGGGCTTATTGATTTGCTTACAATATTACCGTGAGATAGAAGTGCCATTGGAAATTTTCCTGACCCACATGCCACATCTAAAAGTTGCAAGCGTTGGTCTCCAACCGACTTCTGAATAGTTTCAAGCCATGCTTTCCAATCGATTGACTCAGCCAGGTGTTTATAGTCGACAGATGCTAGGGCATAGAACCCCTCCATCTCCAATCTTCCCAATTCGCTCCAATGATCACAGCTTTTCTGGAAGGTGTTTTTTTCGTTTATCATATCTCTACACCTTTCGTTTAGTGTCCTGCGGCCAACAAATGGGGTTGAGCTTACTAGCGGCAACTTCTCCAGGACCAACTCCTGGGATAAATTTCTGCCAGTCACCTGATACCATCGTTGGCTGATCGACTACGCGTGCACCATCTGCAAAATAGGTATTTGCTAAAACAACACGAGAGCGTGTGGTTTTATTTCTCCCTGCGGTATGGAAGCTTCGATTATGATGAAAACTTACCTCACCCATTTCAAACGGACTATCCTCTATGGTGATATTGTTTGACTTAAATACCTCTGCGATCTGTTTGTCGTAGCTTGTGTCAAATTTGTTGAAATCAATATCTTTTACGTGCTCAAAAATGCTCAACGGTGTTGCAAATGCTAGAGGTCCCATCACGGTTGGTATTGGTTGCGCAGGGATCCAAGCCGTCACAACGTCTTGGGTAGCCAGTGGAAAGTGGTCATCATCACAATGCCATGGCGTACGACCGCAGCCCGGTTCTTTCGCAAGGGCGTTGTCATGGTAAAGCCGTACGCTTTTTACCCCCAGTAAGTCTGCTGAAATCTTCGCAATGCGTGGACTGAGTACGTAGCTCTTTATAAGAGTATTTTGAAGCCACATCATTTCTAAACTTAAGAACCGATTATTATTGTGGATATTAGTTTTTGGATTAAAAGTTTGTCCAAGAAGTTGAAGAAGTTCCTGGCGCAAGCGCGCCACTGCGCCGCTAGACAGAACATTTGGTAGTTTAATAAAGCCATTTTTGCGAAAATCTAGGCACTGTGAATTGGTAACAGTATAAGGTTTAGCAAGTTCATCTTCTATTTCATTGTCTAACCCAATGTCAAAATTTGATATCGGAGGCAGTTCGACTAAAGAACCACCATCCTGCTGGTCTGTATTATCAGCCAACGTCACATACCAATCCCACCACGCCTGATTATCCTGCTGCCAAGACTGGTTTATGCTTGGATCAAGTGCATTCACGCCTTTGAGCATTTCATTTGATGTTTTCTTTGTAATGACTTACTTCCCCTTTACCCGTGCTCGGGCCCTTAGCCAATTCACCAAAATATTACCCGGGAAGGTAGTACGAGTGAGTAATTCACTTCCCATGCATATGCAAGGAAAACTTTGGATTAAAAAGAGTGGAATTGGACAAATTTTTGTATCGATTTAATTTTCAATAATTTCAGTTACTAGTAATATGAAGGAGGGGTTGGTAACGACTAAAGTAGAAAAGCAAAAGTGCATCCTCCCACGTCCAGCAGAAGGGTTGGGAGAAGTTGTAAGTGGTCTCGATCAGTCCAGTCGTTCACGAATCTCTCCTCACCTAAAAACCCATATTTTACGATAGATAATTCTATAGATTAACGCTGGATCAAAGTAACCCGCGTCGTTGCCTCTAATAACAGGGCTTGGATAAAAAGGAGTTATGGCTTGTTTTCAGGCATGACGGTGAGTTGGCCAACATCCGCCTTCACTACTCTTACATGTGCTGCCTTGGCAATCACTTGGTCGCTAACCACCTTCCAGGTGATGCCAGAATAGGCGTGTTCTCCCGGCCTGTCGGGCGAAATATCTGTTCTCAACTGAAAGCGGTGACCAACAAGGCCAACCTCAATATCTCCATCTTCACTTGGAGATTGGATTTTTTTTAAAGGCTTCCAAAGTAAAACTGCTGAGCTGATTGAGATAAGTGACACCGCGGTTACCGCGTTATTTATCGTCTGTGGTAGAATTTCCATTGTCATTAAACCGCCGGTCGCCAGCATGGCTAGGCCAACGAAAAATAATACAAAGGTTGCAAAGCCGAGAAACGCGATTTCGATCACCAATAAAGCAATACCCAACATAAACAGCCATTGCGAAAGGGATAGATCAAATATCAGCTGTTCCATATTATTTCCCCCATGGACCTGGTGCGTCTGATGACACGTAGCTTTCAGGATCAGAAGACGGTTTGGTGGGGGATGAAGGGCGGGATGTGCCATTTGAAATTTTTTGAATGATCGCCATCGCTTGAGTAACAAGGTTTGCGGCGTCTGAGGCGCCGTCGGGCAGTAGGATAAGTGACGACTCCTTGGCGATCATTTCTTTCGCATGAATTGCCTTTGTCGCAAGTTCAAGTTGAACTGCCTTTTGCCCAGCTGGAGTATCTGCCGCCTCGCCAATCATTACTAGTGCTTTGGCCTGAGCATCAGCCACAGCAACAAGAGCTTTTGCCTCGCCCTCGGCGCGCAATACCTGTTCGTCTTTTTCAGCCTCAGCAGCCAGTACGACCGAAGCTTTCTCCCCTTCAGCCCGGTTGATCGCAGATTGCCTATCGCCTTCTGATTCTAGAATTTGAGCCCGCTTTACCCGCTCGGCTTTCATCTGGGCCTCCATCGCCTGCATAACAGATTGTGGCGGCACAATATCCTTGATTTCATACCGTAGAACCTGCACTCCCCAAGCTGATGAGGCCTGATTGATCGCGGCAACAATATTTGTGTTGAGCAAATCGCGCTCTTCAAAGGTTTTATCCAGTTCCATTTTGCCCAGTTCTGAGCGCATGGTGGTCTGTGCTAGTTGAGTCACGGCAAACACGTAATCATCGACGCCATAGGTCGCCTTGTAGGGATCGAGCACCCGAAAATATAAAACTCCGTCTACCGTGAGAGAAATGTTATCTTTGGTAATTGCACTTTGGCTGGGCACATCGACAGCTTGTTCCTTGAGCGAGCGATCTGCTGCTACACTGTCGATAAATGGGATGAGAAAATTGAGTCCCGCTTCCTGGACACCTTTGAATTTACCAAACCGTTCAATGACATAGCTTTGATTTTGTGGAACAAATTTAATGGAAAATCGCATAATAACAACGATTAAAATAAAAAGCCATATTGTCGGGTTGAAAAGTAAACCTAAAATACCTTCTAAATACATATGACATGCTCCAATTAAAAAAGGCCATTCAAATCATCCTGTGCCCTGTTTGGTGATCCTACTTGAACACAGGTTAAATTCCAACGTCGAAATTATCTACTTCTGTGAAGGGTAGGCGGTTTGAATTTTGCTGCAAGGACCGTTGTATGTTTTCTTTCCTCGGATTAGCAGTTTGCAAACTTTTAAGCAGCGTGAGAGAAGAACGGAATTTCCAATTATCAATTTTGCTATTGAAAAATCGTTTTGGTTGTTTGGTCTTGGTACCCAAGAAAACATTAGACAACAGGCTCTCCAAATATCATCGGCAAAAGGTTTCAATTGCCACACCCTTTTTATATCAAGAATCGCCTTAGGCTGTTGAGACGTGTAGGTTCCTTGTAGCAAACAATTTGTAAGCGAGGAAAATAATGACCTATACAGTTATTGCCCGTTGCGACCGTACTGGACAGTTAGGAATCGGAATTGCTACGTACTCGCTGGCTGTCGGTGGCTACTGCCCGGCTATTCGCGGTGGCTTAGGTGCTGTATCCACTCAGGCCTTCGTAAACCTAAAACTCGGTAATCTAGCGCTGCGATTGATGGACCTGGGGTACAGCCCGGACAAAGTAATGTCCGAACTGGCCGCAGACGATCCACAGTTCAGTTATCGGCAAGTTGGGATAATTAATGCTGAAAACGTAATTTCAGTTCATACGGGTAGCAATACTCGTTCCTGGTCGGGCCACCTGACGGGCGCGGGGTATCTCGTTATGGGCAACGTCCTTGCAGGCGAAGAGGTGGTGCAAGCGATGGCTGAGACTTTCGAAAAAAAAGAGCAGGCAGACCTGGATGAACGTTTACTGAGCACCTTAGAAGCCGGCCGGGACGCTGGTGGGCAGGCAACGGCCGATGGTACCCACCTAAACGAACGATCCGCTGCAGTTATCACCCATGGTCACAGGGATTTTGGGCATATCGACTTACGAGTGGATGCCAATGAGGCGGCCGTGGATGAATTGCGCCGCGTCCATGGCATTTATAAACCCTTCACCCCTTATTATGAGATGCGCCACGATCGCCCCCAAGATGCACCGGCGCAAGATGTCTGGGCGCGAGATAATCTTTGAACGCGGCTATCATTTGGCTCGTGATAAACTGATGCAATTCGCTGACTTGGTGGTGATCTTACCTCCAAAAATACTCTCAAATGGTTGTAGTGAAATGTTGGCAATAGCTAAAAAATCTATTGTAGGTCACTAATCTGAATTAATGGAAGAAACCGTGAATAAAATACGATGACCAAAGCACTGACTCGTCTATTCCGTGCATCATCCGTAGCCTAATAAGCACCCTGCTCCTAGAAGCGTATTCAGTTCAAGGAAGATACACCAAAAAAAGCTTTCACTGATCCCGTATCACACGATGAGGCTACTATGGCCAACTAAACTTGCTTTTATTTGTATACTAAACCGTTTCCATAACTTGTCTGCCTGTATCGTTTATGATTATGATCGAAGAATGAGATATTAGGTAATCTTGTAGAACACGCTCACAGAGTATCACAATAAATACGAGGAATAGGGACCTCTTTAGTGGATAGTCTAAAGAGGTAAGGAGAAAAAAATGCGGGAAGTTATTATTGCAGCTATCGTACTTTTTGTTGGAGTGTCGATTATTTTTACAGGGATAACGTTTCTAATAGATGCAGTTATGAGTGTTGTTTAGATGAACTACATCCAGATGACTATTATATAATGATTTATTCTAGTTATTGACTTTATTTTATTCAATTCACTCTAGATAGGGTACTTACCTTCAAGGCAAAAAACGTTATTTATATCGTCGGTAAATTATTAAGAATCTCGTAGATAGCAAAGATGAAGATATTTACAAAAATAAGAATTATAGCTAGACCAACCAACACACTCCAAAATCTGATATTGGTTTTCTTTCGTTTTCCTATAAGTTCTTTACCCTGATCTCTCATCAGTTTTCCTTTGAGTGGTGATATTTGACACACTGATTCGTCGCTGATCCCAAATTATAAATATTAGTACTGACATCGGCGAAAGTTTCACTACATCACAGGAGATAGGGCAATGTGTGATTATGTAATGCCGGTTTTCATTAGTAGTTGTAATGTTGGATAAACGATTCAAACCTACTATGGTTTTAATGATAGCCAAATTAAAGGTCTTATATGCATATAGGCATCTATCAGGAACTTTCCCTTGGAAGAAAAGGACTGTCATAAGAAAAAAATAAAATCAGACTTAGAAATATTAATACGACACCAGATATAGTCACGTTATTTGTTAAACTTTTTATGGTTATTGATGGTTGTTCGCTCATAAATTCCTCATATACGGATTAGCCGAATATATTATTAACAAAAGCAATACAATTTGGTGTACAAAAATATACCAACTGGGGAGAAATGTAATGGATCGAGTCCAATTTAAAGAGCAAATGGAAAAAAATGGTTATAAGGTAAATGAAAAAACGATGCTAGCGGGTACTATTAATTTGGAACATACGCATCCGTTTGACGCTCAGTTATTTGTCCTCTCAGGTCATATAACTATTGGACGAAGTGGGGAAGAAAATATTTTTGGGCCAGGCGATATTTGCAGTGTAAACGCAAACACAAAGCACTCAGAAAAAGTTGGAGCGCTAATGGATGTCACTTATCTAGCTGCACTTAGGGCGGTGTAACTGTCGACGCCATTTTGGGCAGTAATATCTCTTAATGGATTTACTCTTGAAAATTCAATCGGGATATCTTTCAAAGGTAACGACATCCGATAACGAGTATTTTTTAGACATAAACTACATCCCCCTTATTCTCATTCGAGTAACTAGTCAGAACTTGTGGCTTAATTGGTCCAAATAACTGACCCAGAAGAGGGGTCAGATACCCCTATTTCTGGAGATATCTCTTCTAGTAAGTCGCGTATTTTATCTAACTGCTCAACAAGATGCGGTCTCACCTCAGCAATAGCTGTTTCAGATTTAAACATGCCTATCCATGTGAAAGTTCTATCGCCAGTGTGTATCATGTATTGTTTTAAACCAATTCCGACTTGATCAATACCCCCTGGTTCATGATGTCTTTTGATGAATTCATCTACACAGTTGTCTTTCACTAAGAATCTAACGGTACTAATAAAACCAGTCATTTGAAAATTCCTTATATGTTTCTCGAATTTAGTACTCGATCATAGAGTGTAAGAAGTAATATGAATTTTCAAAGGGTTATATTTCTATCAACGCCTAACCATAGGAAGGCTATACTCGCAATGGTTATGGGTTAGTCCAAAAAACCATCACAATATTCAAACACTTTCTCAGTTTCTGCGCTCTGGGTTTAAGGCATTGAGACAGTCCCCATATGCTAATGGTGGAATTCTTCCAGCTAGGAAGGTTTGGAAGTCCACAAGGGAATGTCGATATATGTTATTTTCTCGCCACTCGGATGTCTCAAGCTAGCATCACTGATAAACAAGAGTTTTTAATAGGGTGTCAAAGGTTCATGTTTTATCACGATTAAAGACTTCAGGTTTTATTGCAGCAGTTGTCCATGTTGCAACAGTAATTGCTGCAGCTGCTATCAAAATAACATGCCCGATTATGCTTGCTGCCATAAACACATAATTTCCTATGGC
This sequence comes from uncultured Thalassobaculaceae bacterium, assembly GCA_964276085.1. GTDB lineage: Bacteria > Pseudomonadota > Alphaproteobacteria > Thalassobaculales > Thalassobaculaceae > UBA7326. The sequence continues at coordinate 41,743 of CAXYEO010000009.1, forward strand.
AAGTGAAAAACTAACAGCCCACATGATCCCTAATATCTGCAAAATGTAATGTCGAACAGCCACGTCTGTTATATTACGAAGTGGACTTACCTCATGATTAAACACAAAGTCCCAACAGTGCACGATAAATTTCCTAGCTGTTGCAATCATGTTATTAGGTCCCCACTATCCAAAAGTTAATACTAAGTATTGAGCATGCAAATTCAAAAATTTTCACCTGTTCTTCTCTCAACGTAGTAACAATCCGTTATTATAAACCATAACCCTTTTTATTCAACGACATATTGGGTGCAGGTGAGTTCAATTCCCAGAAAACACACACTGGGGTCGATGTCAAATCCCCACCCTATAATGTATAAAGTAGAGACATCTTATCGACAGCGCGACTTTTTTTAAAATGCCTGAAAATGATAGAGGCATGATCGCGTTATCCTCATCTTGCATTATTTTGAGTTCTAGAAACATATCTTCGTAGCAGCAGAATTTGAGGTATAGAAGAACACTAAATTTTCTTATTTTTTACATATAAGGAGCACTACAGAAGAGTATAAGTTTTTTGAACAAGAAAAAAACCTACCCATTCAAGCCAAATTGCCCAATTGCAGTATGATTGCTCTATCTATGTAAGAAAGATCGTCTTCTCATTACTTTAATTGCTTGCTTTGACGGATTGCTGCATTTCCGTGTTTATGTCTATCAACCCCCTAAATGTCTATTTAACAATGCTGCACACACGAAATGCGATACAATAAAATCAATCATTGACAACGGACCCAAAAGGTTTGATCAAAACGTTGGAGTAGACAACATTTGTAAACAACTTATTCCTGCACCTTGCTTCTAAAAAAGCATCGCATATTTGTCTTTCGGTAAATGGAGGTGCGGACATTCCCATACTCAACCAAATGAATGTTACTGCATGGTAAAAAATTTAGATGGAAGAACTCTCTCTCTGAATGGCCACCCATGCAATAATTTTTTCACCAGTTTTAATAGGGATAACCCGCCAATGCATTATAAACGGTGTACCATCCTTTTTGTAGTTAATTGCTTTACCCTCGAAAGTACCTCCCGATGTAAGGGCTTTGGAAAGCCGGGATATTACCTTTTCATCTGTTCCGATACCCTGAAGGATTCTTGGGTTCTCACCAATAACTGAGATAGGGTCGTATCCAGTTAGTGTTTCAAACGCTTTGTTTGCATAAACGATTTTACCCTCGGCCTGAGCCTCCGTTACGAGTATTGAGTCAAAGCTATTTTCTGCAAGCGCTTCTAATAATGCTATAGACTCATTACTATCTACCATTATGTTTTTCAAAGATTCAGCCATATTCAGATTTCCTCCAATTTTACCATTTAGTCTTACTACACCCAGATTTACGCTTCTAAATTTTCTACCTTAAATAAATAAAGCAAGTTTTATCCCAACTGTTGTTTATGGTGCGGCAGCGCTTGCTAAATCTACCATTATCACATTATGCTCAGTTATACCCCTACTATAAACATGTAATTTCGGGTAGCGACTGAAAAGCTATCATCCCGTATGATTATAAAAAATGCACATACGGATTAAACATACATACGAATATACGATAGTACTCGGTTATTAGTTCATACTCTAAGCAGTTAGATGAAAACAATTTGCGAGATAAATGCAGAAATGGTGCTTTATTTATCCACTGGCTCTTTTGGCAAAAGCGTTTTTCTATGCGCGCGCACGTTCTCTCTTGGTTTCGCACTGGATAATAAGTTTGGAGGCGACGGTCAAACTTATTATCCGTATGTTTGAGAATGTTGCTAATCATAACAGTATTGGAAAACGAAAAATTCTTAGAAAGTTTGAGAAAATTATTCCCAGAAAACAAAATTTTTTTTTACGACATTTAGATGTTTTAGGAATTTATGGGAACGTCTGGCGGCGGAATGAGCGTCCTCTATCATTATTCTTTAATTATCTGTTAATAATGCATGAAAATAAATTTTTTTATATTAATACACCATCCAGTATACCAACAAGTCATTGAATTAGAAATTTAGCCCATTACCTATGAGAGTAATCTTGGTAATAAAGTCTAGTTTAGCATGTCGTTCAATCTGATAAACCGGCATATTGTCCGATGTTACCTAAAAGTTTAAGAATTTACGTTTATTGTGCGCTGTAATGCACTTTGAAATCCCTCGGGCCATTCTTCTAATTCTTGGACATTACCGCTGGTTTTTGGGCCGTTTTGATTATTGATTTTTAGTGCGAAATGAAGGGCGCTTTCATAATAAAGATTATAGTGATTACTTTGGGGTACTTTCTGCCAAGGCCACATCAAACTATAGAGCTACTGGATCCCGTGTTCCTCAAGTCCTCTAGCTGACCTCGTACCTTCTTTATGCTCCTCGAATCTGTCTTCTGCTGTCTTGGACGTTTCCCCGATATAAAGTCCATAACGACCGTTTTGTTCCGTGTAACCATCTCTCAAAATAACATATAAGGTTGTTTTGTAGATCTTCTTGGGTGGATGTTCCTTTTGTAGATGTAGCAGATTATAGCTCACTTTAAACAGCCAAGGAATGGTGCTGTGTCCAATCTCAGATAATTTAGGATCTATTGCTTTAATGCCATTTTTTGCGTTGGGCTTACGGCGTTTGTTTAGCTCATCCAAACCGATCGTAGCGATTTCAAGATTTGGCTGGGCATTGGACAAACCTTCAAGCGTCCCCACAATTATTGGGTTTGTGCTAAGGGATTTTAACGGTCGCTGTTCACGGATATTTGTCCAAGCCTTGACGGCCTCGCTTAATAGTCTATGGCTCAACCTAATCCTAATCCTCCCAATTGCGGAGTTAGCTGTGTGTCGATATAGACTAAATCTTCTTCCCATTTTTCGATGGTTGCACGACTGGTAACCGATTATTAAGTTGCTTAAAGGCATAGCACTGTTATGAAAACCACAAATGCTGGATAATGATCTCAAACACAGTAACCCTAAAAAGCACCAAAGCGTAATACTTATTGTTGTACTAGTTACAACTTTACTAGACGCTATGAGCATAGGCCTCATTATACCTGTCACACCTGATCTCATAATGAGTGTTGCGCCGGAACTAAACTTCGCTGACGCGGCTACATTAAGCGGATTATTAATATCCCTTTTTGCCCTTATGCAATTATTTTTCGGACCATTTTTTGGAACATTATCCGATCAAGTGGGACGCAGACGTATCTTTCTATTTTTACTCGTCACAATTATTATATACCACCTAATATTTGCTTTTGGGCAAAGCTTATGGTTACTCTTTCTGGGTCGTCTTATTGGCGGTGTTGGGGCGGCAACCAATCCAATATCTACTGCTATATTAGCTGACGTTTCTGCTCCAAAAGAGAGGGCGGTGAAGTTTGGTTATCTTGGGGCGGCTTTTGGTCTGGGTTTTGTAGTAGGCCCTGTGGTAGGTGGCTTTTTAGGAGAATTTGGAACAAGAGCACCTTTTTGGGTGGCAGCATTCTTAGCAGGCATAAATTTGGTCTTAGGGTGGCTTTACCTTCCTGAAACTCTCTCTCGCAAGAATAGGTGCGACTTCAAATGGCAACGAGCAAATCCGATAGGTGCCATCTATACAGTTAGTGTGTTTTCTAACCTACGTTTCATATTGGTTGTGTTTCTTTTATATCAATTTTCAACTGCTGTTTATCCTGCTATTTGGTCGTTTTATACCCTCGAGCGATTTTCATGGTCCACTGGTATGATTGGGGCCTCATTGACC
>CAXYEO010000010.1:0-2500 GCA_964276085.1 uncultured Thalassobaculaceae bacterium
AAGATAATCCGCCGTACGTACCCGGTATGGATATAGCTGGGGTCGTTGACCAAATCGGCGTTGACGTTAACACTGGTATAAAAATTGGAGACCGAGTAATTGCAATGGTTGTTCCACGAGGCATGCACGGAGCATACCGCGAGCAGATTGTTTTAAACGCAGAAGCAGTGGTTCTTGCTCCAGATAACACCTCACATGTTGAAGCCTGCACGCTACCTATGAATAGCCTTACAGCTCGACTTTCGCTTGACCTTATGGAACTTAAATCAGGAGACACACTTGCGATAACTGGAAGTGCGGGAGCTTATGGTGGTTACTTAATACAGTTGGCCAAGAATGATGGCCTTACTGTAATTGCCGACGCATCAGAGAGTGATTCTCAACTAGTCAAATCATTGGGAGCTGATTATGTGGTTCCACGAGGAAATGATGTGGCAAACTCCATCAGACAACAGTTTCCAAATGGAGTCGATGGCCTCGCTGATGGGGCAGTTCAAAATGAACTGGTAATTAATGCTGTTAAAGATAATGGTGCGTTTACGGCAGTCCGCGGGTTTAAAGGAAGCTCAGAACGTTCAATAAAATTCACAACCACTTTTGTTAGAAACTATGACTGCCAATTTGAAAAACTTAATGAAATAAGAAAACTTACAAACATAGGAAAAATTAGTTTACGCGTAGCAGATACCTTCACCCTTGAAAATGCATCAGCGGCACATGCACGTTTAGAAGCAGGCGGGACCCGTGGCCGACTAGTATTAACCTTCTGAATTCAAACAACCCCAATACGATTAAAGCCGCCTTTTTACGGGCGGCTTTTTTATTTTATTATTGGTTGCGGGGGTAGGATTTGAACCTACGACCTTCAGGTTATGAGCCTGACGAGCTACCGGGCTGCTCCACCCCGCGTTAATATCTGCGGCTCTATATTCGTAAGTTTTCCATAGTTTGAGGTGACAACTTTTTAAAGTATGTACCATTCGCTCATCTGGCCTGGCAGCGACCTACTCTCCCACGCCTTAAGACGCAGTACCATTGGCGCTGAGGGTTTTCACGACCGAGTTCGGGATGGGATCGGGTGCGGGCCCCTCGCCATAACCACCAGACCAGATGAACGAATGGTGACGACTTTTCATAGATATTAAAACATCGATATCCTTCATGAAGATAAACAACCGGTGCTTATCCGCATGTGAGGTAATCAAGCCTATCGAACGATTAGTACTGGTAAGCTACACATGTTGCCATGCTTCCACACCCAGCCTATCAACGTGGTGGTCTTCCACGGTTCTCAAGCGAGACCTAGTTTCGAGGGGGGCTTCCCGCTTAGATGCTTTCAGCGGTTATCCCTTCCGAACTTAGCTACCCTGCTATGCTGCTGGCGCAACAACAGGTCCACCAGAGGTTCGTCCATCCCGGTCCTCTCGTACTAGGGACAGCTCCTCTCAAGTCTCGAACACCCACGGCAGATAGGGACCGAACTGTCTCACGACGTTCTAAACCCAGCTCACGTACCACTTTAATCGGCGAACAGCCGAACCCTTGGGACCTGCTCCAGCCCCAGGATGTGATGAGCCGACATCGAGGTGCCAAACACTCCCGTCGATGTGGACTCTTGGGGAGTATCAGCCTGTTATCCCCGGCGTACCTTTTATCCGTTGAGCGATGGCCCTTCCACGCGGAACCACCGGATCACTATGGCCGACTTTCGTCTCTGCTCGGCCTGTCGGCCTCGCAGTCAGGCAGGCTTATGCCATTGCACTCAACAGCTGATGTCCGACCAGCTTGAGCCTACCTTCGCGCGCCTCCGTTACTCTTTAGGAGGCGACCGCCCCAGCCAAACTACCCACCATGCAGGGTCCCGGACCCGGATAACGGGCCGCGGTTAGATATCAAAACATAAAAGGGCGGTATTTCAAGGGTGGCTCCACATTAACTGGCGCTAATGTTTCCTAGCCTCCCGCCTATCCTACACATTCATCTCCTGATACCACTGCAAAGCTGTAGTAAAGGTGCACGGGGTCTTTCCGTCTGACCGTGGGAACTCCGCATCTTCACGGAGAATTCAGTTTCGCTGAGTCGACGTTGGAGACAGCGGGGAAGTCGTTACGCCATTCGTGCAGGTCGGAACTTACCCGACAAGGAATTTCGCTACCTTAGGACCGTTATAGTTACGGCCGCCGTTTACTGGGGCTTCAATTCGGAGCTCTCACCCCTCCTTTTAACCTTCCAGCACCGGGCAGGCGTCAGACCCTATACCGCGCCTTACGGCTTCGCAGAGCCCTGTGTTTTTAGTAAACAGTCGCCACCCCCTACTCTGTGCCACCCCCATCTGGTTGCCCAAATGGAGGTCCCCCTTCTCCCGAAGTTACGGGGGCATTTTGCCGAGTTCCTTCAACGTCGTTCTCTCAAGCGCCTTGGTATGCTCTACCAGCCCACCTGTGTCGGTTTGGGGTACGGTCTTATCGGTGGAGCTATTTCCTGGAACACCCAGGTTGCA
>CAXYEO010000010.1:7500-66359 GCA_964276085.1 uncultured Thalassobaculaceae bacterium
CAAGGGTCAAAGTGTAAAAAAAACATTGATGAGAACGCCTATAGATGGAGCTAAACTTTCCTCTAAATATGGGAAACGCCGTCACCCTATCCTTGGTTACACTAAAATGCATAAAGGGGTGGATTTCGCTGCCCCAAAGGGAGTATCCATTATGGCTGCAGGAGATGGCATAATAGAATATATTGGTGAAAAAGGCCCGTATGGAAACTACATTCGAATTCGCCATAATTCTGTTTATAAAACGGCTTATGCACATCTATCGCGTTTTCGAAAAGGCTTAAAAAAGGGCCGCCGGGTTCAACAAGGGACGATAATAGGTTATGTGGGGTCAACAGGGAGATCCACTGGACCTCATTTACATTATGAAGTCATGAAGAATGGCCGGCAAACAAATCCAATGAGCGTGCGGCTACCGGCGGGAGATAAATTAAAAGGTGAGGCTTTATCAAATCTACAAAAGTATTGGCTTGAGTTGGATAAAAAACTCACAAAAGCAATGACCACAAATACGGGATAGCATTATAATAAATTCAAATGCCTGCTGTGCTTTAATAGACTAAAAGTGAGCCTTCTATTTTTTGTGCCCCCTGTCATCATACCGATACCAACCGCGACCCGTTTTGCGCCCAGCCCTTCCTGCTGCCACAATTTGCTTTAAAATCGGCCGAGGCAGAAATCTCTCTCCATAGGCTTCTTCCAAGATTTCACCTACCTGTAAATTTAACGTGTTACTAGTCAAATCCATTAATTCAAATGGACCGACGGGGTGGCCCAACCCCAGCTTGCAACCGATATCAATATCTTCAGGGGAGCAAGCGCCTTCTTCCACCAACCGAAGGGCTTCATTCCATAATGCAAACAACATACGGTTCACTGCAAAGCCAACCACGTCTTTTACCTGGATAGGGACCTTACCCGCCTCTATGCATGCTGCAGTTGCTATTTCTGCCGCCTTTTGATTTGTGTCCATAGCACTTATAACCTCAACCAATTTCATGCGATGGACTGGGGAAAAAAAATGAAGTCCTAAAAAATTTTTTTGCCTTTCATCTGACAGGTTAGCGGACAGCACGGTTATTGATATACTGGACGTGTTGGAAGCTATTACGCAATTATTTGGCAATATGTTATCCAATTTCTCAAAAACGGTACCTTTTACATCTTTGTCTTCAAAAACGGCTTCAATAACCATTTCCCGATCCGCAAAGTCTTCCAAAGTAGTTGTCGTTTGAATTTGAGCTAGTGCCTGTGGCTTATCTTCTTCCGCCCAAAATCCTCTTGATATTCCAGCATCCAGAACCCCAGACAATTTTTTTACAGCGTTATTAAGGCCTTCCTGGGATGTATCGGCTAGGAGCACAGATTTTCCTGCTAACGCAAAAACCAGAGCAATTTCCGATCCCATCATCCCAGCGCCAACTACACCAAGTTTTCCGATAGACATGTATAAATCTCCTATTCGATGACGTTAACGCTATCCTGAGCCATCACACTTGCTAAAGTATTATCAACCAAATAGCAAAAAGGGATTGTAAAATGCGAATGCATGGGAAAGGCTGAAGCATTCAGCTTTACAAAGGAAGGAGCATTTGTCGGAGTTAATGTTGCACTTTTTCTGTTATCTGATAAAGCCCCATTTGTTAACGGGATAACTATGCCGGCAGATGGCGGTGTTAAAGCCTGATGAGATTATCATCAAAACATTAGACCATAAATCTAAAGTAAATCTTATAAACCGAAAAGCCGGCGGGCATTGCCAGTGAGCATCGACTCCATATCACCGTCAGAAAACTCCGCGCTTTCAATCACAGAGCGGGGTTCTTGATCACCAATAGGGAACGGATAATCAGACCCTAACATAATTTTCTCCACCCCAACTTTCTTGGACAAAAACTGGAGGATATCAGGTTGGAAAACTATACTATCGAAATAAAGCCTATGGAACTGTTCAACGGGATCAACGACAAGTTCGGGGAAAGCTCGAAAGTTTTGCTCCAATCGCCCCAACATATACGGCAACGCGCCTCCTCCAGTCGAAGCAACTATTATTAGGTTTTCGTATTTTGTTAAATGTCCTGTAAACAACATACGGCTTATCGCCACGGAAACATCGCAGACGCGTCCTACAGCATTCATCATCTGCATATCATGTAAACGCGCATCATCAGAACCAAACATTGGATGGATTATTATTGGAACTTGCAGTTCAGCAGCCGTTTCCCAGAATATATCTAGATGAGGATCATCTAAATTACCAAAACTACCATGGGGCTGTGTACCAATCATAGCACCAGGCATTCCCGCCTTTATTGCTTCTCTTAAGACCTTCGCAGCCAGCTTTCCAGATTGAAGCGGCACTGTGGCTAATGGAACTATATTATCTCGATTTTTACAGTCGTTTAACATTCCTTCGTTAAGAAAACGGCTCCAATCCGCACCTTCCTCCGGGTCAATTTCATAACCGAAACTATCCAACCAACCACCCGATAATTGAAGATCTATGCCAGTACTTGCCAAAAACCGTTGCCTAGGCTCAAATAATCTAAGTTTTGGCATTATAGGGCGCGTTGGTTTTGACCCATTGAAAGACAACTGATACTTTTCTCCCGACCTAATAAGCCGAACCGATGGGAAGGTCTCAACCTTTGAACCTAACGTATCTAGGATACTTTGCGGTAACATATGAGCATGGGTATCGATAATCATTAAAAAATATCCCTTATTTAAAAACACGATCTTCCACAAATAGGTTAACCACATATGTGAAATCTTAAAACATCATCGCGTTAAAAAGTTTCAAGAACCACTGGCCCGATTAGAGTCACAATAAGAGCCCACAAGTTGGGTACATAACCAATAGATAAGCGTCAAGATCCGACAGATTTAATTTTTTCAGAAGGGCTTAATCTTCGCCAAAAAAATTAATTAGAAAATTTTGATTAGAATAAAACTAATCTTTATACAAAAAAATTTCTATCCTATTTATCCATTTTGGACCCGTCTTGTTCCTTAAGTGAAAATAAGTAAAAGGCTCAACATACTAAAAGAATTTAATTTTTATGTATGAATTCCTTCACGAAGAAAAAATCTATCTCTTCTATTTTTCCTTGTTTTCTCTGGGTTTTTCGTTCACACACACTTCTCAGAGTAGACCAATTGTTTTAAATCGTAATCATTAATTGACACATCCTGTAAGAAAAAATCTGGAGCGTTTAGCAAGAACACTAGTTACTGTTCTCTGATAAAAGCGCAACCCAGTTATTGTATTATTTAATTAAGGATAGATTCTACCGTTTCGTGAAAAAATTATAAACCCTATCCAAAAACTCAAGCGTACTGGGGTATAAATACGGTCCAATCGGTTGACGTTTAATTGTTTGATCACACGAACAAAACAGCATATTAGCTATCAAAATGCGATAACTTCAGAATAACTATCCGTAAAAATCTCTTGACCTCAGGCAAAACTACGCACATATCAGGTCATTGTTAAAAAGGTGTCTTGAGAATACAGAATGATCACTTGTTTAAGCTCACTCAATTTTTCCCCTGACATTGTTGACAAGAATCCTGGGCATTTCATGTTGAGAAGCCCTGATAATACGCACGTCCAAGGAGACTACAATGGCGACCGGTACAGTAAAATGGTTTAATCCAACTAAAGGCTACGGCTTTATCCAACCCGATGAAGGCGGTCCTGATGCATTTGTTCACATCACAGCTCTTGAACAATCAAATATCGACACACTAAACGAAGGTGCGAAAGTGACCTTTGAACTTGAAGTTGGTCGTAATGGAAAACAAGCAGCGACTAATCTAAAGCTGATGTAATCTGCTGGGCGCCGCAGTAATCCGGCGCAAAAATGTCAGGGTGAGTGCGGGTACTTTATTAAACTAAAATATCCGCACGTCCATCCTTTCTATTGAAAGTTCATATCCAAAATCGGCTATTTAACATTTGTCAAAACGATATTTCCACTCGCACTAAACATACCACCCACCCCATGTACCATGGATATTTCAGCACCATTTATCTGGGCGGGCGCAGTGCCTCTCATTTGTCGAACACCTTCCTGAAGCGCGTACATTCCATACATTCCAGAATGCATGTAACTTAGCCCTCCCCCATTTGTATTCATTGGAAGGCTACCACCGGGTCTAGTATTCCCGTCGGCAATGAAATCTCCACCTTCACCACGTTTAACAAATCCAAGGTCTTCTAATCCATATATTGGCAAGTGAGCGAAAGCATCATAGATCATAAGATGATCAACGTCGCCATGCTTAATGCCAGCAGACTCGAATGCATTAGCCCCGGCAACACGGAATGCCGCAGAAGATGTAAAATCGGCCATTTGGCTAATCATAGGGGTTTCACAACTCTCCCCTGTACCACGAACATAAACTGGTTTTTGTTTAAGGTCTTTAGCTCGATCTGCTTTTGTCAATATTAAGGCGCCGCCACCATCAGTGACGAGGCAGCACATTAACAACCTAAATGGGTAGCAAATCATTTTAGAATTGAGCACGTCATTTACATCAATAGGGTCCTTAAAACTCGCTCTTGGATTCTTTGCTGCCCACTCTCTTTGAACAACCGATACCATAGCTAACGTTTCTTCACTTAATCCAAAATCTTTCATGTAGCGGAGAACTGGGATAGTGAACATTGTAGGGGGACGCGTTACACCAAAGGGTCGCTCAAACTGTTGCTGAAATAGTGATGGGAAAATTGAAGATCCATGCCTACCAAGATTAGACCGGCCACTCTCACCATGTGTGATTAAAACAGTCTCACACAACCCCTCATTTATCGCAGCAGTTGCGTGTCTCACGAGGAGCATAAATGAACATCCACCAACTGATGTTCCATCCAGCCACTTAGGAACAATACCAAGGTAATGAGCAATCTCTACCGCGTTATGCCCCCCAGTCGCAACGCCATCTATATCCGATAACTTCAAACCAGCATCTGCTATTGCGTTCAAGGCTGCATCAGCGTGAAGTTGGACTTGAGACATCGTAGGAACCTTACCAAGTTCAGTCGTCTCAGATGCACCAACGATAGCTACAGAATTACGTTTCATGCCACTACTTCTCCGCTGGTTTAAATTGTGGAAGAGTAATTTCGTCATTCACTTTTTCAAAACTAACTTCAAGCGGCATATCTAATATCAACGCCTCTGGCGTCTGCTCACATTCCACAATATTACACATCATCTTTGGACCCTCTTCGAGTTTTGCTATCGCTATCGCATACGGCGGGGTGAAGCCAGGAGCAGGAAGATGGCTAATTACATAGCTGTGCAACGTTGCGCGCCCTGACGCTCTAAATATTTCAATATCCGTACTGCCGCTCGAAGGACAGAAATGCCGCGGCGGAAAATAAACTTCACCAGTTGATTTACATCTCTGAAGTCTAAGCTCTCCCCGTCTAGTACCATCCCAGAAGTGCTGCGTTTCAGGCGTTGGCTTTGGTAATTCTCTTTGATCGTTATCCATAACGAAAATCCATCCTAGTATTAAATGAGTTCAAAATCAGTACTTATTCATGATCAACTATCGCAAGCCCATTGTTCAATACAACAGCATCGCGTTCGATCACTTTGGACCTAAAGGAAATTGAGCTGCCATCTTTCCAGATTTCTGTTCTAATAGTTTCTCCCGGGTAAACTGGAGATGAGAACCTGAGTTGAAGTGATTTAAATCGATTTGCTTCATAGTCACAGCACGACTTAAGGATAGCATGACCTGCTACTCCTAATGAGCAAAGTCCGTGTAAAATTGGCTTTTCAAAACCAGCCGCTTTAGCAACTGAAGGACTTGCGTGAAGGGGATTATAATCCCCCGACAGCCGGTAAATTAAAGCCGCTCTATCCAAGGTAGGAAGATCGGTCACTATATCTGGCTGCCTTTCAGGTAATGTGTGCGGTAGTGGCGCATCATCACTAGGCCCCCCATACCCTCCGTTGCCCCGAGCAAATGTTGTTGAGGTTAAAGTTGCCAATTTAAGGTCAGAGGCAGCGTCCTTCAGTATGCGCTCAGTTAAAATTAATGCGCCTTTTCCTGCACCCTTATCCACTAGACCGGTCACCTTAGATTGCGCTTTGATGGTTGCTGATGCAGGCAGAGGATTGTGCAATTCTAATTTTTGCTCCCCATGTAATATTTTAACCCAATCTATACCGGTTTCTGGGTCCCTAGACCAAAATCCAGGGCTACCCAGAACAACCGCCATCGTCGGCAAGGCTGAAAAATTTTCAGACTCTTCAAAAACATATGGAAGCTGAGTTTCATCCATTGGGTCCGCACCCAAGCCAACCCCCAAAGCGTAAAGAATAGTATCTCTGGCGGTATAGCTTTGAGTTACTTCGTCAAACTTCCAATTTTTCAACTTTTCATATTCAAACGTCATGAGCACAATCCAGAAATTAACTATTTTATTAAATGGGGTCCCAACTAAAAACATCTTGAGATCGGTCTAGGGGATAGAAACCCGCCTCCATAGAAGGAATAGCATGTTCCAGAACCGTTTCAGGGGTCCACCCCTCACCTCGGTGCACAGAACGCGTCGGCCGTGATTGCCCCATCAAAAATATTTCGTTATTTCGAACTCCAAATATCTGACCCGTAACTTTTGAGTCAGGGACCGAAAGAGCAACAGCTACAGGAGCTATCTTCGCAGTTGTCATGGTCTTAAGCTTTTCAACTCGCGCTCTTTGGACGTCATCCCCTATAGGAATCGTTCCTATCATACGGCTCCAAGCAAATGGGGAAATACAATTCGATCTCACATTGAAACGGCCCATATCTAAAGCAATCGACTTTGACAATCCAGCAATCCCCAACTTAGCGGCCGCATAATTAGCCTGGCCAAAATTACCAATTAAACCTGATGTAGAGGTCATATGCACAAACGAACCTGACTCTTGCTCTCTAAAAATAGTTGCAGCAGCCCGACTGACATTGAAACCACCTTTGAGATGAACTGAGATTACCGAGTCCCAATCATCTTCAGTCATTTTATGGAAGATAACATCTCTAAGAATTCCAGCGTTATTGACAACGATATCAAGGCCTCCTAATTCCGTCACCGCTTGATTCACCATATCTTGGGCAGCCCCAAAATCAGCCACACTACTGAAATTTACTACTGCTTTTCCTCCTTGATCCTCTATTTCCTTAGCTACTTCCATGGCAGGAATTCGGTCCTCTCCCTCTCCTTGTGTTGTACCCCCCAAATCGTTTACGAGAACCTTAGCGCCGGCCGCGGCAAATGCTAATGCGTAATCACGCCCAATTCCTCTACCTGCGCCCGTAATCAGGGCTACCTTGCCCTCTAAAAGCTTCCTACCAGTCATAAAAATTTCTCCATTAGCTTCATGGTTTGCCTCTAGCACTATTTCAGCTAAGACTTGTTATCACATTCACATTTCCTTTATGCTTAAAACATACTGTATTAGTTCAATAAATATCAACCTACCTATGACTAATTTATCATCGACGCTAAACTAAGTAAGAGAGATCCTAATATGTTACCAAGGACATTATTTTCAGAAGAACACCAGATTTTTCGTGATGCAACAAAACGGTTCGTAGAAACGGAAATTACACCTCACCATAAAGAGTGGGAAGAGAATGGAATTGTAAGCAGGGACCTCTGGCGAGCTGCTGGGGAACAAGGCCTATTATGCTGCACTGTACCAGAGGAATATGGCGGCCCAGGGGGCGACTTCCTACATAGTGTGATAGTGAATGAAGAGCTCGCAAAAGTGGGAGCTACTGGCCCCGCCTTCCCGTTACACTCAGACATCATTGTCCCCTACCTTCAAGCATATGGATCAGAGGATCAGAAAAAAGAATGGTTGCCCAGGGTAGTTTCTGGTGAAACGATTATGGCTATAGGTATGACTGAACCAGTGGCCGGCTCGGATCTACAGGGCATTAAGACAAGAGCTGATAGAGATGGAAACCATTTTGTTATAAACGGACAAAAGGTATGGATTTCTAACGGTCAAATAGCAGACTTATACATAATTGCTTGCAAAACAGATCCAGATCAAGGGGCAAAAGGTATCAGCCTTATATTGGTAGAAGGAAACCGTGATGGCTTTGTACGCGGTAAAAACCTTGAGAAAATTGGGTATAGAGCTCAAGATACCTCAGAACTTTTTTTTGAAAATGTCCGAGTACCTATAACTAATCTATTAGGACAAGAAGGCCGTGGATTTGCGCAACTGATGCAGCAACTTTCCCAAGAGCGGTTAGTTGTGGCTATTAGATGTGCGACAGCGCTTGAAACTGCGCTGGAAGAGACAATAGCATATACTAGTGAGAGAAAGGCTTTTGGACGAAGCATATCTGACTTTCAAAATACTCGATTTAAATTAGCTGAAGTTAAAACGCTGGCGATGGTTACGCGTGCGTTTACGGATCAGTGCATTGATCTTCACTTAAATGGAAATTTGAGTTCAGAAGATGCCGCAGCAGCAAAACTTCAAACTACTGAAGCGTTAAACAAGGGAGTAGATGAATGTCTTCAACTGCATGGCGGTTATGGCTACAGTTGGGAATATCCCATAGCACGCGCTTGGGCTGATGCTCGAATGTCAAGGATCGCTGGCGGCTCCTCTGAAATCATGAAAGAAATCATAAGTCGCAATATTTTACCCTCAAAAAAATAGATCCTACTTTCTTATTCTTTTGTATCTTTATTTTCTTTGATTTTTATGCCCGACAATTTTTGAAACACTTTGAAAACAGCACTATCATCTTCACGGCCAAAGCCTGAAGCTGCAGCAGCTAGAAACTGTTGATGCGCTGCCGCTGTTAATGGCAAAGGGAAACGCAGCTCGTGACCCGTTCCAAGCACGATCCCAAGGTCTTTCACAAAAATATCTACCGCACTCAAAGGAGTGTAGTCGTCATCTAGTATATGTGGCACTCGGTTTTGCCACATCCAGGAAGACCCTGCTGAACCCGAGATTACATCGTACAACTCTCTTGGGTTAGCACCAGCACGAACGCCAAAAGCCATGGCCTCAGCGGCTGCCGCGATATGGACACCAGCCAGCAATTGATTAACAGTTTTAACAGTTGAACCAATACCATGCTCACTTCCCAACCGGTGAATTTTCCCCGATATAGCATCCATTATGTTAGCAGCCTTTTCAAAAGCGGAATCAGGACCTGATGCCATAATAGATAGGTTCCCTGACCTAGCTCCAGCGGCACCCCCACTAACCGGTGCATCTATCATTTCAAATCCCTGATCTAACAAACGATCACCGCATTCTTTTGCATAAGCCGCAGGAATGGTGCTACTTTGTATGATGACCGCGCCGGAAGATAACCCCTCGACAGCCCCGTCAATGCCAAACAGTACATCTTCCACTTGCTTATCATTCACAACCAAAACAATCACAGCCACACAATTTTCCACCGCGGATTTCACAGAACTCTTTCCCGCTCCACCGGCCTCTTCTAAGCTTTTCATAGCACTTTTATTTATATCAAAACCAACAACCTCAAATTGCCTCTCCAAAAGAGACAGGGCCACCCCCATACCCATTGATCCAAGACCCAGGACACAAACTTTTTTATTAACAATCATTAACATCACCTAAATTATTAAAATATTTGGCCAATTAATATGTCTTAAATCAGAGGTAATTTGAGGATGATTTAATAACTTAATCACGCTCAATACACATAGCAACGCCCATCCCGCCGCCGATGCACAGTGTAGTTAATCCTTTTTTAGCGTTACGCTTTTGCATCTCGTAAAGCAATGTTATCAACACGCGAGCACCAGAGGCCCCAATAGGGTGCCCTAAGGCTATCGCCCCACCGTTTACATTCACTTTTTCTGTATCCCAGCCCATATCCTTATTTACTGCACAAGCTTGAGCGGCGAAAGCTTCATTAGCCTCTATCAAATCTAAATCTTTTGCTGACCAGCCCGCTTTTTCTAAAGCAGCTCTACTGGCTGGTATTGGTCCCGTTCCCATGATAGCGGGGTCTACACCTCTTGTAGCGAACGAAGCGATTCTTCCAAGCGGTATAATGCCACGCCTATTTGCTTCGGATGCTGTCATTAGGACTACTGCAGCTGCACCATCATTGATACCTGAGGCATTCCCTGCTGTAACTGTACCGTCCTTCGCAAATGCTGGACGAAGGCTCGAAAGAGCCTCGATACTTGCGCCATGACGGGGATATTCATCCGCATCTATCACTGTATCACCACGCTTCCCTTTTATAGTGACCGGAATAATTTCATCAACGAACTTTCCTGCTTTTTGAGCCGCCTCTGCCTTATGTTGAGATGCTAATGCGAAAGCGTCCTGATCATCTCTGGTTATTTGCCACTGATTTGCTACATTTTCAGCTGTATTTCCCATATGATAGCCATTGAAATGGTCCCATAAACCATCCTTGATCATCGTATCTATAAGTTTTATATCCCCCATTTTTTTACCTAAGCGCAAATTTTGAGCATGAGGGGCCTGGCTCATACTTTCCTGGCCACCCGCAACAACAATTCCAGAGTCCCCAGATTTTATCGCCTGAGCACCAAGTGCGACTGCCCTCAGTCCGGATCCACAAACCTGATTTATTGTTAAGGCAGTGCGTTCCTGAGGAATACCAGCGGAAATAGAGGCCTGCCTCGCCGGGTTCATGCCAGTCGCGGCAGTTAAAACTTGCCCTAATACCACCTCATCAACATCATCGCCCGACACTTCAGCTCTCAGCAACGCTTCACGGATAGCTATTTCTCCAAGCTCAGCGCCTGAAAGCGTGCTTAACCCGCCACCAAAGGTGCCAATAGCCGTTCTTGAAGCACTGACTATAACAACATCACTCATGATATTCTCCTATACTAATTGTTTTTTTAATATTTATAATTATCGGTTTCTAACAATGGAAAGGCGCTTGTAACTCCTGGAGAATCGGCTGGTACAGCTGAGGTTAATTGTGACTTTTCTATCTTTGAATAATCAGCAGCTCCAAGAAGACCGAGCGCTAACTTCGTTTCCTCTTCTAACAGCTCTAACATGCGCACCACGCCATCCGAACCACCAGCGGCCAGGCCATAACAGAACATGCGGCCAATACCAATCAAATCTGCGCCAAGAGCTATCCCTTTCACAATATCTGTGCCTCTGGAAAACCCACCATCAACCGCAATAAGACTTCGCCCAGCCACAGCGTCCACTACTTCTGGTAACACAGAAAAAGAACCTAACCCATGATCGAGCTGTCGTCCTCCATGATTTGACACATAAACCATATCAACACCATGCTCGATCGCTAGCAAAGCATCCTCTGCAGTTGCTATACCTTTCAAGATTATAGGTAATTTATATTTTGCTTTATAACGCTCCACATCCTTCCAGCTCAACGCGGCTTGCCAGTCTGCACCCGAGCCAGTTCGCCACGGCTTAGCAAAACGGTTAGCTATATCTCTCTCTCGTCTGGAATAATTAGCACTATCGACCGTTAAACAAAAAGCGTCATATCCAGAATCTATCGCTCTATTAACATATGCATCGAGAAACTCATCGCCGCCTCGTTTGTACAACATCGCAATTTTACAGCCTGATCCAGCTTTTGCGACCTCTTCCATTGCTATGGTACTAACTGAACTTAGCATCACGGAGCAACCAAACTCACCCGCGGCCCTCATGGCAGCGATGCCTCCTTCAGGGTCAAAACTTTCAAGAGAACCAATCGGAGCTAGGCAAATCGGCAATCGCATCTTATGACCAAAGATATTTGACCCTGCGTCAATAACTCGCATATCTCTGAGTACTCGCGGACGAAAAGCCATTGAGTCTAATGCCATGCGGTTCCTTTTTAACGTAGTCTCTGTTTCCGTACCGCCGCGCAAATAATCCCAGATATTTCTGCTAAGCTTGTTTCTTGCAGCATCTATAATTTCATGAAGAGCTTGAAATCTAAACCTTAAATCTTCGTCCACGGATTTCCTCCTTCAAAAACCAAACAATATTTTTAATTAATGCACAAAATCAAAATTTTTACCTGGATTATCCTAGATTCTAGTTACAACGCATTATAGTTACGGTTCTAATTTCTCATTTATCAATCATTTTTGTAATATATTGATTATTTCGCGCAATTGAGTTCGAGCACGCAACAAATAGAAGCCTAAGGCAGCTAGATGACTTGGCCCTACTAAGCCATCGGGTTTACCATTTACGACCACTAATGGATCGAGACTTGATGCTTGTCGCAAAGAATCAAGCATTAATAACCAGGAAGGAGAGAGCTCTTTATTCGCATTTACACTTTCAAAATCCTTACCTAGGTCTCGCAAGATTAAATAATACGCGTAAAGGCGTCCCTTAACAGAATAAAAAATATCGTCGGCCTCTGTATCAATTCCCCATTGCCCCGCTTTAGCAAGATGATCATCTATTACAGCGGAACTTGAACCTAAATCTGCCGTAAATCTTAGAAGGGTTGCTTGTAAATTATCTGCCCTTCGCTCAAATTTTGCTTCATCTTTAGCCAAGCGTTGATTGTACGCGAGTAAAGATCGCCGCGCAGACCTATACTGAGACTCGGAAGACGCTGTGGGGACTATCGATGTGGAAAAATCAAATATCCAAGTAGTCCCTGGGTATTTTAAAAGTCCCGATGCCTTATCTAAATCCTTATCAACTTCACTCGAGCCTCGGGACCTGCCTATTTGATCCGTCATTTCTACGGCGAACCTAGATATGGCATAAATTATACCTTGTTGATAATTTGGCATATTATCCAAGACATATCCCGGCATAAAAAAAGGATCATTTGCAACCCAGCTATTAGTGTTAACCTCACGGTCTATCAAAGCAGCAACCACGGAAATAGCATTACTGCCTCCGACAGGCGTTGAGGCGGATTTAAAATCCGGATCGTCGTTTATTTTATGAACAATAATCATACCGAACCCGTAATAACAAACAAGCAGAACGAAACTCAGAAGCAAAACAATCCCTCCATATCGTCCATACCGGTGAATGGATTTCCCCCCCTCTAGTCTTGTCTGATTATCCTCACTAAAATTATCTTCTTTCACTAAAACGCCAATTCGAAAAATTTAAAAATCCTTCTTTTAAAATCATCTGTTTTTTTCTATAAAATTTACTATCCATTTATAAATAACAGGTGAAATAGAGAGCACACCAAGCCCAAGCAACCCAAACATTAACTCCTCACTAACCAATGACGCGATAGAGACATTCTCACTATTTAATAGAACCTTATCAAGTCCTACCCCTGTCAGAGAAAAAACTAGGGACCCTGGGAACATACCTATCACTGACGCAAAAAAATAAGTCGTAAACCTTACCCTAAGAAATGCTGGCACCAAATTAACCAAGAAAAATGGAAAAATAGGAACGAGCCTTAAAAACAACATATAATAAAAAGCATTTCGCTTAAATCCATCCTGCATAGTGATTACAGCCGACCCGGCACGAGACTTCAAAATATCACCCAACGCCGTTCTAGCCGCAAAATATACTACACAGGCACCAACTGTAGCACCGGTTAATGAAAATATCGTCCCAAAAAAGACACCATAAAGATACCCCCCTAACAACGAAAGGATTGCCGCACCGGGAATAGAACAGGCCGTTGTAGCGGAGTAAACTAAAATAAACACAACAACTGAGACTAAAAATTCATTATCGATAAATTTCTTAAAATTTTCCTTTTGAGTTTTAAGAAGTTCGACGGAGAGATAATCCACTCCAGCAAATACAAGGACAATAGCAAGTCCAAGCAACAAAACACATATAGGCAAGAGCCGAATTAATCGCATTTTTATAAGAGTTTTCCATTTAACTTACCTGATAAAAAGAGGCGAATTTCTGTTCCCCATATCATGCAATACGTATTTATCTTAATAGACTTTACCGCTGCGGTTAATAGAGTTTTTTCTCGTATCCCTTTTGAATGCTGCGGTTAGCTGCAGCGACAGCCGCACTGTCATCACCAAGCCCTATTTGATCGGTAATAATTTCTCCAAGCGTTGGAAAATTATCCCTCTCTATTTTATAATTCTCCTTCCAGAGCTTAGATCTAATTAACGCTTTAGCGCATTGCAAATAGGCCTCTTTAACTTCTATTTTTAAAGCAGATTTTGGCGGTTTTCCCTGAACAGATAAATTTCCAAGAATCTCTTCGTCTAATATTATTGTACCAAAACCATTTACCCTGAGTGTCTCATTCATTCCCGGAACCAGGAATAGTACACCAATGCCCTTATTATCGATTATGTTGGATAATGTATCCGTTCTATTGTTACCCAATCGGTCGGGGATAAAAATTGTATTTTTGTCTTTAACAAAAACAAAACCCGGGGCGTCTCCCCTCGGAGAGACATCACCAAGCCCATCACCACCCATGGTCCCAATAACCAAAAACGGGGATAATTCAATGAAGGCACGACAATGCTTATCGATATGGTCTAACTGTTTTAGCACAGCACGTTCGGAAGGCTCTCCATAGATGCTTCCTAGATCATCCTTATTTATGATTTTACTCACTACACCCTCACTTCTAGATATATTTATACAATGTTTTTACGCTATATTTTTTACAATGCGTTATTTTGTGTAATAACGCTACACTACAACTAAGGTAATAATGATTTTACTGTTTTAAACTGACCGTTGACTGCGGCTGATAGGTTTTAAAATGACGAGCGAATATGGTGGCCAAGAAACCTGGCAACAAGATTTGTATAAATTATTAAGATCCAACGATGTTAAATTATTTTGTTACGTCCCAGACGGTGGACACAAAACACTCATTAATGAGTCGATAGCTGACCCCAAAGTGATATCAGTTCCATTGACCACGGAAGAAGAAGGTGTCGCCATGTGTGCTGGGGCCCACCTCGGGGGAACTAAAAGTGTTTTACTAATGCAGTCTAGTGGTGTTGGGAATTGTGTAAATATGTTTGCACTTTTAAAAAATGGCCAATTCCCTTTTGTTACTGTTGTAACCATGCGAGGCGAATTTGGAGAAATGAATCCCTGGCAAGTACCCATGGGGCAGGGGGTTCAGCCCGTTGTAGAGGCGATGGGAATGCATTGTCTGAGAGCAGAAACGCCAGAAGAGGTTTGCGCGACGACGCAGGCAGCATTGGATATGGCATATAAGTCCAACCAGAGCGTGGCTGTTTTACTTACCCAAAAACTAATTGGTGCAAAGCCATTTTAATTTGAAAACAAATGAAAGACTTGTCATGAGCGATGATAGATCACTAGACCGAAAAAATGCTGTACCAGCCATAGTAGGAAATCCCGATGACTTTTTGATTATATGCGGATTAGCTGGCGCCTCTAAAGATATAGCTCATCTAACAAATGATGGAGACAATATCTTTACAATGGCCGGAGCCATGGGAGGGGCCACCGCCATGGGCCTCGGACTAGCATTATCACGGCCCGATAAAAAAGTACTTGTCGTCACAGGAGATGGTGAACTGCTTATGAACGTTGGAACTCTAGCAACAGTTGGTATATTGAAACCGGCCAACTTATCGATCCTTTGCGTCGATAATGGACACTATGGTGAAACCGGGTACCAAGAGAGCCACACGCAACGGGGAGTAGACCTGGACTTGATAGCCCAAGGATCTGCCATACCAATCACGCGAACTATAGATAGAGAAGACCAAATGGTGGAAGCCAAACAACTACTTCGTGATTCGAACGGGACAACTTTTATATTATTAAGGGTCAATACAGAGCCACCTCCTTCAATCAAACGCTCCATGGATGCGACTGAGCGGAAAATTGCTTTTCGGAGAGCTTTGCTAGGAAATGCTTAAATGGGAGAGAATAGAAAAGTCCAACTCAAGTTAGAAGAGATAAGGAGGCTCGCAAAAACGGTATTTCTCGCCAATACATGTTCGGTTGAGATGGCCGAAGTCCTCGCAAATGTTATCGTCCTCTGCGAGAGAGACGGGCCTGCAAGCCATGGCTTATTTTCGATGTATAGCTATGTCGGCAGCCTGCGCAACGGTACTTCTAACGGGAAAGCCATCCCAACGGCAGATTACCCAAAGCCTGGTGTGGTTCGAGTGGATGGAGATAACGGGTACAACCAGTTGGTGATTAATAAATTTACTAAAGACCTAATCCGCGCTTCACAAGAAAACGGAATCGCCACGCTCACAATCAGGAATTCGCATCATATCGGTCCATTAAGACACGACCTTGAGCCAATTGCAGAGGCTGGGTTAGTCGCCTTTTCATGTGTGGTTTCTAAAGCACTAATGACCCCTTATAAAGGAAAAAAGAAAGTGTTTGGAACTGACCCTATTGCTTTCGCCTGCCCAAGGAAAGGAAAGGAACCTATAGTTTGGGATATGTCTAGCAGTTCAATGAGCTTCATGGAAATAGAATTAGCCTCAACCAAAAAAGAGAAAATACAACCCGAATCGGCTGTAGATAAAAACGGTAATCCAACATTAGACTCGGTAACGGCAATGGATGGTGGCATGTTATTACCGTTCGCAAAACACAAAGGCTCGGCAATTGCTTTTATGGTAGAGTTAATGGCAGCAGGTTTAACTGGTGGACGGTTTGCTTTTGAGAACTCAACATCAGGGGAGCCCGGTTTTGCAGGAGCAAACAGAGGCCAAACTATCATAGCAATGGATCCTAATACTTTACATGGCCCAGGTTTTATTGACCGCGTTGAGGTTTTTATAGATGCATATTTGGAGAGCACTTCAGAACGGGTCCCTGGAGATGGAAGACTCGCCCGCCGCCTAAAAACGGAAACTTCTGGCGTTGAAGTAGATCAAGATCTGCTAGAAACCGTAAAGAGTTTTCTATAGGGACTTGAATTTGTTTAGATAGCAATCGACTGATTAGAGCTGGCTGAGGAATAAGCCGCCTCTACTATTTTCATAGCACCTTCTAAATCACAAAGCCCCGCTTTCAATTCTTTATTCCCGTACAATGTTGCAAGAAATGATTTTACGTAAATCCCATACAGCGGATCAGAATCCAGATCCATTTCAATGTATTCAATAACCTTTCCTGGCCTAACAATACTTACTCCGTCTGCGTTCGACTGAACATAGTGGTTTTTACTCACTAAGTTAAACGAATAATCACGCTTGGATGAACTATTGGGGAAATTATAACCTGTTTCTATGACTGCTCGCCCCCCCTTTTTTGAAGAGATACATATAGTGGCGGTATCCTCAACCTCAGTCCCGTGGAGCGTGTTGTCTGTTTGTGCAAAAATCAAGTCTGCCTTATGAGGCATTAAATTAAGCGCTAAATCAATAAAATGCGGTGCCAAATTAATCAAACATCCGCCACCACTTTTTTCAGAATTAAGCATCCAATCACAGAAAATATTACTATAGCGTTGTGGTGGCCCTGCATTAAAACGCCATGATGTAGACGTAAAAACAGCACCCTCTTCCTCAATCAAATTATCGATTAAACTCTTAAGTGGGCCAAACCTTTGCACTAATGGAACAGACACTAAAACATTTTTTTGGTTTGCCAGCTTGTTTAACTCCATTACATCTGAAAGGCATATTCCTCCAGGCTTTTCGATAGAGAATGGTATTCCTTCACTAATTAGAGAAGTTCCTATTTCTAACATTTCATGATGTTCTCCAAATGCAAAAACAGCATCCGGCTTAATTTCATTTAATAGGTGCCGCCAATCCATATAAATTTTACTATTAAATTTATCACCATATTTGTTTCTAACTTTTTCATTTTTATCCGATATGGCAATTATTTCGGCACCAGAAGAAAGCAGATCTTCGATATAAAGCGGGAAATGCCAATGCGATATTTCTAAAAGGGCAATTTTCATGGCAATATCTCATTTCTAAATAAAAGTTTAATGATTGAATCACTCGATTTTTAGAAAAAATACAAGAGAAAGGTTGATACCATGCCGCTATCAGGAAAAGGGGTAGCCGCAATTTGGCATAATGTGGCCCCTGATGTTCAGGACGACTATAATCACTGGCACTGCTATGAGCATGTACCAGAAAGAGTGGGGATCCAAGGGTTTTTAAGAGGCAGACGATATGTCGCCATTCAAGGTGCGCCAGAATTTTTTCATTTCTATGAAACGGAGACAATTGCTACACTAACGTCACAAGCGTATCTTGAACGATTGAACAACCCTACTCCCTGGACACGCAGAGTTGGCCCCGCTTTAAAGGACAACAATCGCACCCTTAGCCAAGTCATTGCCTCCGTAGGAAAGGGAATAGGTGCAGCTATCCTGACTATCCGAATCAGTGCTGCCGATAATCGCGAAAAAGAATTTTTTTCCTGGGTATCTGGTGAGATATTCCCAACCCTCGTGTCTCAACCAGGGATCGTAGCCGCACATTTGATGAAAGGTGATCACTCGGCCAGTGATACAAAAACAGAAGAAAAAGCTATGAGAGAAAAACCAGATGAAATAGCTGACTGGATTATTTTCATCGAAGGCATAGAAGCGGCACCCCTGGATTCTCTATGGAAAGATGGGGTGTTTTCCGAAGTCTCACTTATCCAACATGGTGCAAGAGCGGCAGATATCGGCACATACCGGCTACACTTTGCGCTATCTTCAGAAGATTTAGAATAAAACCGGGCTATTATTACTGCTTATTAGGCTTTTCTTTTTGGCTCTCCTCCCATGCTTTTTTTTCCTGCTGCTTATCCCTATGAACCTGGAGGTAACTCGCCGCCATACGATCTCCATTCCATCGCCCTTTTTTCCACCACTCTATAGCTATAGCTAGATCCTGTTTCACTCCAAATCCACCTGAATACATGAAACCAAGCATCCCCTGGGAAAACCCATCATCAATCGCAGCCCCTTTTTTAAACCACTCTACAGCCTTTTCATTATCTCCCTGATTTTGGTAAATCTGGCCCATCGTTCCATAGGCTCGAGAGACGTTTACGTCTATTGCTAATTGTGCGTATTCGATAGCTTTTTGTGCATCACGTTGAACTACATTTCCCTGGTTATACAATAAACTTAAAAATATGAGCGCTTTTGGATTTTTAAATTCTCTCGCTGCTCGCTCAAGTAATTTCATACCTTCCTTTGATGCCTCAGTACCTGGCTTTGCTTCCTGTAATTTCAGAACTTTCATTGCATAGGAAATCATAGCTTCACTGTTTCCCTCATTTATGAGGTTAAGAAGTGTTGCCTTTGTCCGTTTCATACTTTCCGGACCAACCCCACCCGGCAGAAATTCCAATGCTGCTTGAATTCGAGCAGAAGCGTGTCTTGTTTTTAATATTTCAATGAGCAATAGGTATGCACCCTCTGCATCTTTTTCCATATATTTACCGTGCCCTAAGTAACGGGCCACCATAATCATCGCAGGCGGGTAACCAATTTTTGATGCCTTTTCTATCAGTTTCACGGCTTCTTTCTTTTTTTCGGCCGCAAATAGCGCGTATGCTGAATTTACGAGCAATGCGCCATCATCTGGTTCCAATTTTCGCGCTGCTACACATGCTTTATTTGCATCTGCCACCGCCAACTTCACCCTAGTTTTTTCTTCCACTGGTGCATTGAAATCAGTAGCTCTAATCCATAGCCTCGCTTGCTCTAGTTTAATTTGGCAATCAGCCTTCAATTTCTCTTTTGCTAAGACAGTCGAAGCGAGCGGGGCTTTTATGATTAGCGCACAAAGTATAAGGACTTTAAAAACTAGCACTGTCTTCGAAAGATAAAGATACTGCGATATCATTGATATCTCCTGTACTTGTTAATTTTTAAAAACAGCCGGTTGCAATGCACACAACTAGCAAACCTGGACTAAATCACCTAAGTATTTGTATTGCGTCGTCAACTTGACTAAATCTTTAACTATTGATGTGTTATCTTACAAGTAGTCTAAGAAATAAAACCACCAGGAGTTTCTTATAATGACGCAAAACCGTATCGCTGCAGTCTTTATGCGGGGGGGCTCATCGAAAGGTGTCTTCTTTCACGCTGCAGATTTACCAAAAGATCAAATGGAGTGTGATAAAATCTTTATGGCGGCTATAGGAAGCCCAGATCCCTATGGCAGACAATTGAATGGAATGGGCGGTGGCATCTCATCTTTATCAAAAGTAGTTATTATAGGACCAGCTTCCCGACCAGATGCCGATCTCGATTATACATTCGCACAGGTTGCAGTTAGAGAAAAAATCGTCGATTATTCCTCAAATTGTGGCAACTTATCTTCAGCAGTTGGCCCCTTTGCGATAGACACGGGTTTAATTAGCGCAGATGGAGCCTCCAAAACGATACTAATTCATAACACGAATTCCAAAAAAATCATCAGAGCTGCTGTACCAATAAAAAATGGTGTTGCTAACGTTATTGGTGATTTTGAAATTCCTGGTGTAAGTGGTACCGGTGCTCAAATTAAGCTTGATTTTCTGGAACCTGGTGGAACAAAAACGGGCTCGTTACTTCCAACCGGCAATCCGACCGATGTCCTATCCATTTCAGGTCATGGGGATTTTCAAATATCCCTTGTTGATGCAAGTGTTCCCTGTGCGTTTGTGGCGGCCACAAGATTCGGTTTGACCGGAGCAGAAACAGTAGAAGAATTAGAAAGAAACCTAGGGTTGATGGATCTAATTGAACGCGTTCGGCTCGAGGCAGCCGTGACAATGGGGTTGGCTAAATCAATAGACAATGTGCCGCCAACCGCACCAAAAATAGGTATTGTTGCAGAGCCTCAGAGCTACAGAACTTTAGCTGGCACCATTATGGACCCAAGTCTTACAGATATTAGCGCGAGAATATGGTCAATGGGACAGGTGCATCGGGTGCTGCCTCTCACAGGCGCTATGTGTTTGGCAACAGCTTGCCGTATTCCAGGAACGGTCTGCAATAATATAATGAAAGACAGTCAAGGAGATGTGAGAATATCAAACCCAAGTGGCATATTACCCTTAGATGCTAAAGTTGAGGTAAAAAATAAAATCCCCTTCGCATTACAAGTTACTGCCTATCGTACCGCAAGAACCTTAATGGAAGGTAGCATTTTAATTCCAAATACACTCGGCTAGTTATTGTTTATGTAAAACCTTAAATTCTGATCATATCTCTATAAGGAGAGGGTTCAATGATGGAAATCACAGATTTATTTTTGATCAATAGAATGATCCCTGTTCTGACTATAAATAAACTGGAACACGCACTGCCTTTATGCACAGCGTTGATAAAAGGTGGTCTAAATGTGATCGAGATCACACTGAGGACAAAGTTCGCACTAGATTCAGTGGAAATATTATCAAAAGAATTCCCCGAGGCCCATATTGGTGTTGGTACTCTTTTAGATCCCCAAAATTTAAACCGCGCGAAAAATTCTGGAGCTTGCTTTGCTGTATCGCCCGGGTTGAATATGGATTTAGTAAAGCAGGCTGAAAAGGACGGTTTGGCCTACCTACCAGGTATACAAACGAGCTCCGAGGCTATGACCGCCTATCGTTATGGACTGAGGGCACTAAAATTCTTTCCAGCAAAAGCAGCCGGCGGTATATATGGATTACAGCAATTACAGCCTCTATTCCCAGGGTTGGCGTTTTGTCCAACTGGTGGAATTGGATTTTCAGATGCAAACGATTACTTAAAAGAGGAAAATGTTGCCTGTGTAGGAGGAAGTTTCGCCTCTCCTTCAAATTTAATAGAAGAACAGAATTGGAAAGAAATCACCAAACTTGCGAAACAAGCAGCCGCACTCTAATTAACTACAAGGGAATAAAATTATTGTTAAAACTCTCCGTACTTGATCAGTCCATAGCCGTTTCTGGTAGGCCGCAGGGTGCAGCTATCAGGGAAACCATCGCCTTAGCAAATCATTGTGAAGGGCTAGGTTATTTCCGGTTTTGGGTATCTGAACATCACAATCATCCCGCTATCGTAGGGACCTCCCCAGAAATAGTCATTGCAGCTATCGCATCAAACACAGAAAAAATACGTGTCGGTAGCGCAGGCGTTATGCTTCCACACTATGCACCGTTCAAAGTTGCAGAACAATTTCGGGTTTTAGATGCGATAGCACCGGGGAGAATAGACCTTGGACTTGGGCGAGCTCCGGGGTCAGATGGGCTTACAGCGTTCGCATTAAACCCAAATGCGGCTGAAAGACCCAATCAGTTCCCCAATGACGTTATGGATCTTGATGCTTGGGTCCACGACGAACCCTTACAAGAAGGCCATACTTTTTCTAAATTAAAAGCTCAACCAACCGGAGATACTGTTCCTGAAATATGGATTTTAGGAAGTTCGGCTTTTGGGGCTCAAGTAGCCGCACATTTCGGGTTACCTTATGCATTTGCTTGGTTTTTTACCGATGGCCAAGGAGGTAAAGAAGCGATCGATATATATCGAGAACATTACAAGCCCAGCAAAAGACACAAAAAACCAAATCCAGCTATTTGTGTGTGGGCGCTAGCGGCAGAAACACACGAAGAAGCTCAATATCATTTTAGCTCAAGGGCACGTTGGCAACTATATAGAGATAAAGGGCTACACCTGAGTTTCGAGACACCAGACGTATCTATGGCAGAAGAATACAATGAATATGAACAGACAAGAATTGAAGAATTACGACAAAAAACATTTGTTGGTACTGGGAAAGAAGTTGCAGAAAGAATAACAGAATTAGCAAATTATCTTGATGTTGAAGAGATAGCCATTGTGACTTGGGCGCATAGTGATGAAGCACGCCGTAATAGTTATTCTGAAATAGCAAAAGCCTTCAACATGAAGAGCCTAATCATCCTCTTTATGGTTTTTCTTTCATTGAGATTGACGTTACGACCGATCGCATAGAAAATAACATTAACGCCTTTTTAATATTGGGGAGAGAAAAATGAACTTTGTTTCAACAAGTGCAAAAACTCAAGGCTTCACTGAGGAACAGTGGAAGGCCAGAGTTGACCTTGCGGCAGCGCATCGATGCGCTGTTATGCACGACCTTCACGAGGGAATATTTAACCATCTAACACTGCGTGTTCCTGGACATACCGACCGTTATTATCAAATCCCATTTGGCACCCACTGGTCAGAAGTGACCGCCAGCTGTTTCATGGAGGTGAATTACGACGGTGAAGTCGTAACAGGTAAAGGGATAGTGGAACGCTCCGCATATTGTATTCACGCACCAATGCACAAAACTATGGACCATGCAGCTGCTGTTTTTCATACGCATATGCCCTATGCCAGTGCGCTCACACGCCTAGAAGACCAAAAGATACAACCTATTGGTCAGACTGAGCTGGGTACAATGATGAAAACTGGATACGATGATTCTTACGATGGACCAGGACTGGACCCCGCCGAGGGAGCTCGACTTGCTAAAGCTTGTGGAAAAAACACTGTAATGTTAATGGCGAACCATGGGGCGTTAACATTAGGTAAGAATGTCGCTGAGGCATACGATAGGCTCTATTATCTAGAAAGAGTGGCCCAGGTTCAATTATATGCAATGTGGACTGGTAGACCTCTCCGAGAGCTTCCAGCTCCAGTGATCGAAAAAACTTATAAAACTTATCGTGGTTCAGCTATGCGATACGGCGGCAGGTCAAATGCTGAATGGCATTTTGATGCATTAAAACGAATTTTAGACCGCAAAGAACCAGATTACGCGCACTAATAAAAACCCTAGCTGTTACTCTAGTTTGTTAAACTGGGTAACAGCTAGTTGTTTATTCTGTTACTTTTGAAATTCCATTTGCGGCCCCAGCCCTGAACAGCGCATCTATTTCGGCTTCAGAATAACCAACCTCCATTAATACCGTCTTAGTATCTCCACCAAGTCTTGGTGCATCAAGACTATCGATACGCTCCCCTCCACTAAACTTATTTGCAATCCGAGTCTTTCTAATAGGGCCTTCGGTTGAATGAACTTCCTGTCTAAAGAAGCCAACATCTTCTAGATGTGGGTCCGTAAGTAAATTCTCAATGGTATTATATCGTTGAGCAGGTATGTCTATTTTTTCAAATATATCTAACCACTCATCGGTTGTTTTTGAGCTCAATCCTTTTATACGAATTTGAAAATATTCTTCTGCATTTTCGGTACGATTTGCAGCACTGTTAAACCGAGGGTCAGTCTTTAATTCGGGCCGCCCAATTGCATCAAAAAAGGCAAACGCTTGAGCATCAGTATTAGGGGCAACCGTTATAAAATCATCTTTAGTTGGAAGAGGGCGATAGTGGGGGCTTAAAAGACGGCCATCACCAGTCGGACCAATTGGAGGTTCAAAAGTTGCCGCCCCCATATGCTCTGATGTAACAAACGAGGCCATATTTTCAAACATAGGGACTTCTATTGCCTCTCCTACCCCTGTTTTTTCGCGCCTAAAAAGAGCAAAACCGATAGCCTGTGCAGCAATTAATCCCGTAGTGTGATCTGTCATGACCATTGGGACGAATCTAGGTTCGCCCGTAGCCCGATGCAGAGTGGCTGCTACACCAGAAACGCTCTGAATGATTGGATCATATGCTGGCCTATTGTAATATCGTCCTCCTTTGCCAAAACCAACGATAGAACAATAAATTAGTTTGGGGTTCCCAGCAGATAGCGTCTCGTAATCTAACCCTGCCCTTATCAACCCTTGTGGCCTGACGTTAGAAACAAATACATCTGCACCGAGTATGAGTTTCTTTAGAGCTAACAATCCTTTTGGATTTTTTATATCAAGGCAAACCGATCGCTTATTTCTGTTGAAGTTTAGAAATTTGCCGGACATACCAACATTGCGGCTCCCCTGCGCCATCGTACGGAGTAAGTCACCAGACGGGGATTCTATTTTAATTACATCGGCACCATAATCGCCTAAGGTTCGAGCACAAATAGGTCCGACTACAACCGTCGTTTGGTCAATTACGCGAACACCATCCAGTGGACCTAATGTCATTTTTTAAAACCTAACTCCATTACCCCGCATTGATTACCGTCTTTATCAGAAACCCAGCAGTTCATAACACCATCAACAAGTTTCGAACCACACAAGTCTATCGTATCTCCCACATGAATCGGCCTCGTTAGCCTCACATTAAATTTTGCTAATCTGCCGGAACCCCGCTTCAATGCGGCCCCTGATAATAACGTCATGGTTAAGCCACCATTTTGCACAGTTGCCGGGTATCCCTCTTCATCTCTTGAGTAGTCAGCGTCATAATGAATTCGGTGAGCATTCCAAGTCACAGCAGAATATCTAAAGACCAAGGCTTCAGTTAAAGTAACTCTATCGGACCAATCGGCGTTAGTGGGCGCGAGTACAGGTGATGTCACTTTACTTTTCTCTCCTGGGACTGGCATCTCTCTATATATTGCATCTGTTTCATCAGTTGCTATAACCTGCCCCCCAGTTTCAATCACATCACGAAGCGTTAAAATAGCAATTCGACCCGTACGTGCTATTTTGGGCGTTATAGCAACCACTTCGGTGGTCCTGGTGGCAGAAACACCCGCTTTAAGGTTACCCATTATTTCCACACGACGTCCCGCCCCCATGCGTCTCGGCAACGGTATTGGTGGCAAGACAACTCCTGGATTTGGATGACCATCAGGGCCAATATCTGATTGGCGCGTGATATTAGGAAAAAACATACCAAACCAATGTGGGGGCAATAAATCACCTTTTTTGATTTTACTAGGATCTTCGTCCAACATTCCTGCTATGCGTCGAACCATGGATATACCGATCTCATCCTCAACTATGCTTTTACTGCCGACACGGCTTGAGAGCGCGTCAACCGACGCTATAAACTCCTGATCACTTTGCATAAAACTCTCCAATAAATTTTTCTAATTCATAATAAATTTGTCTCACCTTTAGTATCGCGATACTGATCTGTTACATATTATTCCTAAAAGAACCATTAATTAGTCAACAACCAATTCACCTAGTTATATAAACCACTAGTACATCAACCGAGCATCAAGGAAACCTCCATAATGCCAAATACCCCAAAGGGACCACTCCAAGGTGTTAGAGTAGTCGATTTAACAACTGTTATGCTTGGACCTTTTTGTACTCAAATACTTGGAGAGATGGGCGCAGAGGTGATAAAAATTGAAACGCCGGATGGCGATGTTAATAGATGGACAGGGGAATCACGTTCGCCTGGTATGTCCACGGGACAACTCATCAAGGGCCGGAATAAGCGAAGTATTGTTCTTGATCTCAAAATAGTTGAGGCCAGAGAAGCTTTTGAAAAACTAATCAAAACGGCAGATGTCTTTGTACATAACATAAGGCCAAAGGCAGCTAGTAGATTAGCGATAGATTATGAAACGATAGCTGAACTTAATCCTAGCATTATTTATGCATCTGCCACAGGTTTTGGGGAAGCCGGACCCTTTGCCGATAAACCAGCATATGACGATTTAATACAAGGCGCCTCCGGAATAGCCAGCCTTTACGGAAAGGTTACAGGGACTCCCCGCTACATACCAAGCGTAATGGCAGATAAAACCACTGGACTATTCTTATCTAATTATATCTCTATGGCCTTATTTCATAAAGAGCGCACGGGGGAAGGACAAAAACTTCACGTGCCAATGTATGAAACGTTTACAGCCTTCGTAATTAGCGAACATATGCAGGGACAAACATTTGTTCCAGCGACCGGTCCGGCTGGGTACACAAGAATGCTCACCGTTCATAGAAAGCCCTATGAAACTATGGATGGGTTTATTTGTGTAGTTCCATATACACAAAAGCATTGGATAAATTTTTTAACGCTTGTTGGTGAGCAAAACCTTATTGAAGACCCCCGGTTCTCAAGTCAGACTGAACGAACCAAAAATATTGATGCACTTTATGAAATTGTCTCAGATAGTATGAAGACGCGAACAACAAGCGATTGGTTGATTACTTTAACTGATGCAGACATACCAGCTGGACCAATGAATAGCCCCGAAGATCTCTTTGATTGCCCTCACCTGGATGCTGTGGGAATGTTCCCCGAAATAGAACACCCTACAGAGGGGCGTATTAAACATATTAAAGTACCTGTCACTTTCTCAAAAACACCGGGTGGTTTATACCGACACTCAGAAAAACTTGGGGAGAGTACGCACGCAGTTTTGAGCGAGCTCGGTTTTTCAAAAGCTGAAATTATTAATCTGCAAAACACTGGTGCTACCACTCCAAAAAAGTAAATCTATTCCTGAATAACAAAACGACTGAGAATATACCGATGCACATATACCGAAACATCACAGATACAAAGCTGACTGATGTGAGTGGCCTAACGCCTCGATTGGAAGGGTTAGGCTATAACGGTTTGCTGATGACAGAATTGAAACACGACCCCTTCCTCCCTTTGGCTGTCGCTGCCACCACAACCAAGACTATTTCGTTGGCAACAGGCATTGCTATTTCATTTCTAAGGAGCCCAATGGCTGTAGCAAATATAGCGTGGGATCTCAGTGAAGCCAGCTCTGGACGTTTTACACTAGGCCTTGGGACCCAAATACGTGCGCATAACGAGAAGCGATTTAGTGTGCCGTGGTCTCCTCCAGCCCCACGCATGCGTGAATATATACAGGCGCTAAAAGCGATCTGGAGATGCTGGAAATACGGCGACAAATTGTCCTTTGAAGGTGACCATTACCGCTTTACTTTAATGACCCCCGAATTTGTGCCAGAAAGCTCCGGAATTCCGTTACCACCAGTAACTCTGGCTGCTGTTGGTCCGGTAATGATAAAGACTGCAGCTGAAGTCGCAGACGGAATAAGACTTCATGGATTTTGTACAGCCAGATATTTTGAAGAAACAATAATGCCAAAAATAGATATTGGGCTTAAAGTTGCGGGTAAAACACGCAAAAACTTCGAGATTTCTGGTGGTGGCTTTATTGCAACTGGGCTAAATGACCAAGCCGTAGATGAAGCTATCGAAACTGTTCGATATAGAGTTGGTTTTTATGGTTCCACACCGGCATATTGGCCAGTATTGGAGACTCATGGTTATGGCGATCTTGGCAGAAAGTTAAATGCTCTGACTAAATCTGGGGAATGGGGTCAACTAGCTGAGCAGATCCCAGATGACTTGCTGCAATTATTTTGTGCCATTGGTAGATATGATGAAATTGCGAAAAATATTCAAGAAAGATTTGGGAATATGACCGATGTTATCTCCACTGGATTGAATGAAGATTTCCCACCTGATTTAATACAAGATATACAAAAAATAGAGCGATCGTTCGTTGGCTTTAATACCGACTAATATATATAAAGGTTAAGTCAAAAGCATAAACCGTTGGGATGGTTAATATGAAATTTAGTTTCACTGAAGAACAGGATGAATTCCGTTCCGGACTAAGGCGTTTCCTGGAAGATAAGTCGCCATCGACAGAAGTGAGACGACTGATGGCCACCCCCGATGGATGGGAACGCGAGCAGTGGTCCAAGATTAATACAGAACTTGGTTTGACAGCAGTTGCAATACCCGAAGCCTACGGCGGACATGGTTTTGGTTTATCAGAACAATGTATCATCTTAGAGGAGATGGGCCGTTCACTTCTATGCGCTCCATATTTTGGATCCGCTGTATTAGCTACCAGCGCAATTTTGTACGCAGGTACGGAAGCGCAAAAGAAGGAACTTCTTCCCGGAATTGCCTCGGGGGATACCGTAGCTACTCTTGCTTTCACAGAAGAAAACGGTTTATGGGATAATTCGGGCATAGCTACGGTATTTGAAAATAAAAACCAGCATTATAGTATTTCAGGTACTAAAAGCTTTGTTCTGGATGGGAATACCGCAGATCTCATAATAGTACTTGCTAGAACCCCCGACAGTAAAAATGATGAAGGCCTATCGCTATTTACAGTAGATGCAAAAGCAAGTGGTCTCAGGAAAGATTTATTAAAATCAGTAGATGAAACAAGAAAACTTGCCCGAATTCACTTCGATCAAGTTCCTGCAAAAATTTTAGGTACAGAAGGAACCGCTGCAGGCCCAATGAAAAAAACTATGACCCGGTCAATAATTTGCCTAGCAAATGAAATGGTTGGTGGAGCTGAACGTTTGAGGGAAGATGCTCTAGAATATGTAAAAATGCGAATGCAATTTGGTCGATCTATCGCGAGTTTCCAAGTCACTAAACATAAAGCAACTGATATGTTGGCAGATGTCGAACTTGCTAAATCTGCGGCTTACTTCGCAGCAGCGGCGTTTGATGAAGATGATGATGAAACAGAAGAGGCAGCATCAATTGCAAAAGCTGCATCGTCGGAAGCTTATATGCAAACCGCCATTCATTCGATTCAAATGCACGGTGGCATCGGGTTTACCTGGGATAATGATACGCATCTGTGGTTCAAGAGGGCAAAAAGTTGTGAGGTGTTTCTCGGAGATCCCGCGCACCACCATGAAAAGATGATGACGATTTGGGACGCCTGATAAGGATAAAGAAATGACAAATTATACAGAAAATTCCGTACGTGAAGAAGCACGAGCATGGTTAGGAGAGAATTGGAATCCTAATTTAGATCTGTTCGAATGGAGAAATAAACTAGCGGACTCTGGCTGGGGTTTACCTAATTGGCCGAGTGACTGGTATGGACGAGACCTGCCAGTTGGATTAGTGCCAATTGTAGAAGAAGAATTCCATCGTGTTGGGGCACTTCCAATACCCAAGTCTGGAATTCGTATGTTAGCTGCAGCCACCATTCTAAATCATGGCACTGAAATGCATAAACAGAAGTTTTTGAGACGTATCGTTACAGGACAGGATGTTTGGTGCCAGTTATTTAGTGAGCCCGGGAGCGGCTCAGATTTAGCTGGAGCGACAACAAAAGCCGTGATGGTTGGCAATAAATGGGTAGTAAACGGACAAAAAGTATGGACAACAAGCGCCCACAAGGCCCATTGGGGACTACTTTTAGCACGAACCGACATGGATGCGACGAAACATGACGGGCTATCTTATTTTATCATTGATATGAAACAGCCGGGAATAGAAACACAGCCGCTCAAACAAATGAACGGATACGCATCATTTAATCAAGTATTCTTAACTGATGCAGAAGTCCTGCCTGATTTTCAAGTTGCCGAGTTGGGAGATGGTTGGAAAGTTGCCACGACTACACTCATGCATGAGAGGAGAGCCGCTGATTCCTTAAGAGCATGGGGGCAAGTTCCAGATAACGAGGGGCCAATCTATGATCAAGAACGTGCCGAAATCGAAACAACAATGGCACCATACAAATGGTATCCACAACGCGCCGGTCGTGTTGATCTAATAATGGAAAGAGCAAAAGAAACGGGAGCTATAAAAGATCCTGCCATCCGCCAAGAGATAGCAAAACTGATGACGTTGCATAAATCAGCCGAGTGGACAGCGCGTCGGGCTCGTTCAGCTCAGGAACAGGGGAAGCCGCAGGGTCCAGAAGGATCATTAGGAAAGCTTGCCGCCAGTAATGTTGCACGAACAGCAGCAAAAGTTCATACAATGATTTCTGGCGCCAACTCAATGTTGAGCGGCGAAGATAGCCCAGAGAATGGAACAGTGTCCGAAGTTTTAATTTCTTTTCCTGCCTCATCAATTGCTGGTGGAACTGATGAAATACAAAAGAACATAATATCGGAACGCGTTTTGGACATGCCCAAAGAAACTCGGTTCGATGCCGGAAAACCATTTAAAGATATACCGCGAAATACTATTTCGTAATCATCTAAAGGGAAAAATATAATGGAACTCGCTTTCTCCTCTGAGGAAATTGTTTTTAGAGATGAGATAAGAGCATTTATCGCTGAGAAATTACCGGAGTCAGCTCGAAAAAATAGAGGGCGGTGGCCTCACTGGAGCAAAGATGATGTTGTTACTTGGCAACGAATACTTAATGCGAAAGGGTGGGCAGTGCCACATTGGCCAGAGGAATATGGGGGAACGAATTGGACTGCCGTTCAACGCTACATTTTCATCGAGGAACTGCTTAAGGCTCCTACCCCTGAACCCCTATCTTTCAACGTTAATATGGTTGGGCCAGTAATCTGTACTTTTGGAAACGAGGACCAAAAGGAGTATTTTTTACCTAAATTACGAAACTTAGATATTTGGTTTTGTCAGGGTTTTTCTGAACCGGGAGCAGGGTCCGATCTGGCGTCATTAAAAACATCGGCAGTCAAAGATGGTAATGAATATGTCGTTAACGGACAGAAAATATGGACCTCGCAAGCTCAAAGTGCTGACTGGATTTTTGCTCTAGTTCGAACCGACCCTGAAGCTGCTAAACCGCAAATGGGTATTTCTTTTCTATTAATAGATATGAAATCACCTGGAGTAACTGTTCGAGCAATAGAAACAATTGATGAAGCTAGGCATGTAAATGAGGTCTTTTTTGATAATGTTCGTGTCCCAATATCCAATATTGTTGGTGAAGAAAATAAGGGTTGGGATTACGCAAAATTTTTATTAGGAAACGAAAGAACCGGGATTGCTCGCGTTGGACTTTCTAGAGAGCGCCTAAATAGAGCAAGAAACTTAGCCGCGAAGTTGCCTAGTTTCAATGGCCCTCTTGCGAATGACCCTCAATTTAAGCGAAAATGCGCCACTGTCGAAATGCAACTTAAAAGTTTGGAAATTACTATTATGCGAATAATAGATAGACAACGTCGGCGAAACGATTCTGCTCCAGATCCCGCCACCTCAATGCTCAAATTACGAGGAGCAGAAATACAACAAACAACTGCAGAGTTACTTGCAGATGTTGCTGGCCCAATGGTTGCACCCACCGGCCAGGTACGTGCTGCGTATGA
The DNA here is from genome assembly GCA_964276085.1 of uncultured Thalassobaculaceae bacterium. Taxonomy (GTDB): domain Bacteria; phylum Pseudomonadota; class Alphaproteobacteria; order Thalassobaculales; family Thalassobaculaceae; genus UBA7326. Next base: position 39,300 of record CAXYEO010000010.1, read on the forward strand.
CGGGGATTTTCCTGCTGAACTCGAAGAAACACTTGGAATTATTCCACATTATTTTAATTCCAGAGCCGCAACAATATATGGAGGATCTAACGAAATCCAACGCAATATTATATCTAAAGGGATACTAGGACTTTAAAAATGGACTTTGAACTCTCTAACGAGCAGCAACTCCTTAAAGACAGCGTAAGTCGCCTGATCACGGAAAACTATGATTTAAAAAGCCGTCAAAACATAATTCAAAGTGCCAATGGTTACAGCCAAGAAATGTGGCAGCAGCTAGCCGATTTAGGCCTATTAGGACTATCATTTTCCAGCGAGCATGGCGGCTTTGACGGAGGTCCAGTAGAACAAATGATCGTAATGGAAGCTTTTGGTGCCGGTCTGGTAATAGAACCATACCTCTCAACTGTAATCCTTGGTGGAAATGCACTTAAATTATCGGCTAATGGGTCTAGTAAGTCAGAGCTGTTAAAAAAAATCTCGACTGGTGACCATCTAATCGCTTTTGCTCATAGTGAACGTCATTCTAGATACCAATTAAGCCACGTAAAAACTAAAGCTCACGTTGAAAACAATAATTGGGTTTTAAATGGAGAAAAAACCACTGTTATCCATGCAGGCGTTGCGGACACGTTAATTATAAGTGCTCGCACAAAGGGAACTAACGATAGTACTGATGGTATTAGTCTTTTTTTAGTTCCCGCTAAAACTAACGGTGTTACTCTCCGCAGTTACCCCACGATTGATGGCATGCGAGCAACAGATATTCAGCTTTCTAATGTATCACTCCCAGAAAACGCTTTGCTTGGGAAACGTGACAACAGCTATCTCATCATAGAAAATATTGAACAACAAGGGATAGCAGCTGTAGCAGCTGAGTCCGTTGGTGCTATGCAATGTGTTTTAGATATGACCGTAGAATATTTAAAAACTAGAACTCAATTTGGTCGTCCCATTGGGGATTTTCAAGTTTTGCAACATCGAGCCGCCGACATGTATGTGGCAGTTGAAGAAGCTCGCAGTATTGCAATCTACGCAGCAATGATGGTGATGGAAGTAGATATTGAAAAACGGCGCCATGCGATGTCAACGACTAAAGCTCAAATAGGCCTTTCATGTCGTGAAGTAGGACAAGGAGGGGTTCAATTGCATGGTGGGATTGGTATTACTGAGGAGTATGCCATTGGACACTATTTTAAAAGGCTCTCAATGATTGAGCGCCAGTTCGGCGATTTTGAACATCATATGACAATCTTATCAATGATGGATACCCCAGAATAACTGACTTCAGTTACCTGCTTATCTAGGGTCGAGCCTTCCAGGCTGCGAGCAGTGATAAAAATGCAATTAGCGGAATTCCTAAGACAACTAAGATCACAAGATCATAGCCGGCAGTTGCCCAAAGCATTGAGGCAGTTGTGGGGGAAAATGCTGACCCCGCCACAAAACCAATAGCTAGTAAGCCAGCTATCGTTCCAAAATCTTTTCGGCCAAGTAATTCTGAAATAACAGTAGGTCTAATAATACTAAGGACACCATATCCAGCACCTTGAAAAATAACAAAAGGAATAATTAAAAAGAGTGACAAACTAGAGAAGAATAATGCACAGCCCGCAAAAAATGCAGAACAAAAACAAGCGCAACAAATAGCAAACACAGAAACATGTCTCTCAAATATCAGCATCGTTAATCTGCCTGTGACTTGCATTGGACCAATCATAGATGCAGCTAAAACAGCAAGGTTATCTGATAAACCCCGATCCCCTAACATGGGCAGCATATGACTTATAACCATCCCATGATTAAAAGCTAACAAGAAGAAGGTTAGTCCAAGAAGCCAGAATGTTGGCAATTTTGTGACACCCATAGCCTTGCGAATACTCGCTGTAGGTTTTGGAGCGCTAAGAAGAGCTTCTTGAGTTGCATAGTGACAACCATAAAGTATGAGGGGAATACACACTGTTATTATGACAACGGCAAAACAAATTAAAGTAATTCGCCAATCATAAAGTTGGGTAATAAAATGTGCGCTTGGGAAGGAAACAGTGCCTGCAAAACCAGCTGCTAAGGTTACTATCGTTATTGCCCGTTTGGCTCGGTCACCCATACTGTAAATGATAATTGCAAAACATGCTTCATAAAGTGAACCGGCCATCGCAATACCAATACCAAACCAAAGCACATAGAATTCCCAGATTTCAGTTGATTGGGATAGTAAGATAAGCAAAATGGCGGCAAAGCTAGCACCACCAACAAACACAGATTTTCCATAGCCATAATCAATCAAACGTCCAACTAATGGCGCAAAAACAGCTGATACAATAAGTGATATTGTAAAGGCTCCAGTTAGAGTTGTTTTTGAAAAACCTAAATCCGCTTCCCATGCTGGTAACAAAGCCGGAAAAGAGTAATAGTAGGCGGCCCAAACTAATGTTTCTGCAATAGCAAATGGCCATACGATTCTTCGGAATATCTTCTTCTTTTGTAATTCGTCCAACACCTTAGAATCTTTTACTGCAATTTGATGTTTTGCCAACAAAAGAACTAACTTCTAACCCTATTCGCACCACGCAATGGCACTCCAAATTCCTGATGGCAGATTTCTGCGAGCTTGGAGACACCCTCTTCAATGATTTTTTTTGATGGATGACCGAAGCAGAGCCGTAATTTAGAACTTGCGGGTTTTGTGTCTGTTGACCATTCAGGACCAGGGTTTATCGCGATACCTTCTTTAGCGGCTAATTGACTAAGCCTGATCGTATCCACATGCTCTGGTAACGAAACCCAAAGGAAAATTCCACCCTCTGGCACTTCAAACTCAGCTGATGTGCCAAAATAAACTTTAACAGCCTCCACTAATGTCTCAAGTTTATCTTTCAGTGTACTGGAGAGTTTGTTGACATGATCATCGAAGTGATTAACACAATATTCAGCCAGCATCATCTGTTCTAATGCTCCAGTACCGCTATCATTTTTTACCGCAAGAATTTGGGATAATAGATGCCAGTCAGCCACCAAATAGCCTACGCGGAGAGCGGGAGCAATAGTTTTCGAAAAGGAGCCACAGTGGATTACTCGATTTCCATTATCCATGGCGGCTAATGCAATCGGTCTTTTGGAGTTCCAAAGCAGGTCTGCATAACACTCATCTTCTAAAATAGGGAAATCAAACTCCCTCGAAAGTCTTAATAACTCTCTTCTATTTTCTTCTGGCATAATACTACCACCAGGGTTTTGAACTGTTGGGATAACGTACAGATATTTCGGTTTTATCAATTTTTTTCTAAGTTCGATAAGTTTTGACTCTAATAAATCAATTTTAATTCCGTTATTATCCAGGGGGATACCAATAGGATTAACACCAATTTTACGCAATCTAGCTATTGCACTTCCATAACTAAATTGTTCAACCAGCACCGTATCTCCCGACTCACAAAGCAACGTATTAACAAGATCTAACGCCTGTCCCGACCCAGAAGTAATCAAAATGTTATCAATATTTGTTATAATACCGCTTCGTTGTGCTAATTTAGAAACAATAAACTCTCTCAAAGGCTTATAGCCTTGGGGACCATTCTGCAGACCATATGTAGCTAAGGATGCCCCTTCACGCTCGAGAACATTAGTTACCGCGGATATCATATCACCGATAGGGATGCTATTGGTGTCATTATGACCCCCAATAAAATTATATTTTGGAAAACCCTGCCATTTTGGCATAGGTGCCGGCAGGCCAGAGCGAATTAGGCCTGAATAATCAAGATCAGTAGGCACGTGATGTCCTCCAATTCAAAATACAGCATATCTGGTTGATAATCTGCAAGCTGATTCTATTATTCGATATGTTAGAACTATGAAACCCGCGTTAATACTTGTCGAAACTAATTTTTGTTAAGAGGTTTACAAATGTCAAATACTTCACATCCTCTCTCAGGTATTCGTGTCCTTGATTTAACACAAATATACAATGGCCCCTATGCAACCTTTCTAATGGCTATGGCAGGTGCGGACGTCATTAAGGTTGAGCCCCCAGGAGGGGAACATCTGCGCCGACGCAATGCGAGAGGTGGAGCGTTATATCCCTTCAAAATGCTCAACCCAAATAAGCGAAGTATTTCTCTAGATCTGAAGTCCACAGAAGACCAGGGTATTTTTCTCGAACTGGCAAAAACTGTTGATATAGTTATAGAGAATTTTGCTCCCGGCGTAGTTGACCGACTAGGTGTTGGCTATGAAACTATAAAATCCATCAAACCAGATATTATCTATGCATCCGGCAGTGGCTACGGTCAAGACGGACCGTATCGGGGATATCAAGCGATGGATATTGCAGTTCAAGCAATGAGTGGTGTTATGAGTGCTACAGGTTTTGCAGAGAATCCTCCCGTAAAAGCTGGCGTTGCATTATGTGATTTTTTTGCTGGCACTCATTTATATGGGGGCGTAATGACCGCCCTCGTAAAGAGAGAGAGAACAGGGAGTGGTTCATATGTAGATGTCTCAATGCAAGAATCTGTGTTCCCCTCGTTTGCTTCAAATCTTGGTTTAATGTTTGATAATGATATAAATGAAGCGCCCAAAAGAGTAGGTAATTTCCATGGTGGATTATCCATAGCACCATATGGTGTATTTCCTACAAAGGATGGCTATACCGCCATAATTTGTAATAACGACACACATTGGCATCGCCTCCTCAACGCAATGGGAAAGGGGGAACAAAAAGATAATGAACAATTTAAAACTATGGCAGATAGGGTCCAGAACCTTGAAGAGTTAACCAAACTCATAACGAATTGGTCAAAAACACTCACTAGAAGTGAAATTATGGCTCTATTGAACAAGGCGCGTGTTCCTTGTGGAACAGTGAATGACCTCGATGAAGTAGTTGAAGATAAAAATCTTCACGCCAGAGGCATGATTAGATGGATTGAGGACGCAGACGGACATAAATCATTAGCCGCAGCGAGTCCTTTGCATATTGACGGTGTCAATCAGGTAAACTACCAGCCACCACCTGAATTTGATTCTGATCGTGATAATATATTACAAGAATTAGAGACGCTCAAACAACGTAATTCATAAAAGTTAATGCTTTTCGCAAGAAAGTTTTTCAATGGGTTCTAGTTTAAAAGAAAAAGTGGCTATTGTTACGGGAGCTAGCCGAGGACTTGGAAAAGAGTACGCAAAAGCGCTCGCCGCTGCTGGAGCTCACGTAATCGCCGCTGATATCAATGATTGTTCAGAAACCATATCAGAAATAAAGAGTTCAGAACACAGCGCTATCAGCATTAAACTTGACGTAAGAGACCAAGACAGCTGCCATGATATGGCAAATGTAGCTATTGCAGAATTTGGGAAAATAGACATTTTAATTAATAATGCCGCTTTATATGGTTCCTTGAGTACTGGCCGTTTCGATAAACTTGACGAAAACGACTGGAATGATTGTATGGATGTTAACGTGAATGGAATTTGGAGATGTTCAAAAGCAGTTATAAATTCAATGAAAGAGAATAAGAGTGGATCTATTATAAATATATCCTCTTTGGCTGCGCTTGCTGGACTTCCATATGCACTTCACTATTCGACGTCAAAAGCAGCGGTGATAGGCATGACACGCGCGATGGCAAGAGAGCTTGGAAAAGACTGGATCAGAGTGAATGCTGTTGGGCCATCGGCCGTATTAACAGAAGGTACAAAAGAATTCTTTGGTGAAAAATTAGAGAAGGCCGCAGAAGTTATAGCATCAGGCCAATCCTTAAAAAGAAATTTAGTGCCAGAGGATTTAGTTGGTACAATTCTATATCTTGCTAGTGATGACTCAAAATTTGTCACAGGACAAACCATAATGGTAGATGGTGGGACAGTATTTCTTTAGTCTCCAAGTAAAATGAAAGATGAGGGCCCAAATAATGACAGTTACCCATGATTACTCAGGACGTGCAGCAGTTATAACAGGAGGAGCACGCGGCATAGGATTGGCGACAGCAAAACGCCTACATGCAAGTGGTGCGAAAGTTTCCCTCTGGGATATGGATATGGAACGCCTGGAAAAGGTCAAATCCGATTTTTCATCGCCTGTAGATATCCAGAAGGTAGATATTACGAATTGGGATTCAGTTGAAACAGCAGCTAATGCCAGCAACACCAAAATGAACGGAATAGATATACTAGTAAACAGTGCAGGGGTCGCGGGGCCTAATTTTAAAACCTGGGAGTACCCGGTAGATGAATGGAAAACGGTTGTTGATATTGATCTAAACGGTACATTTCTGTGCTGCCGCGCCATTGTACCTTTCTTATTGAAAAAAAATTATGGGCGCATAGTAAATATAGCATCCATTGCTGGCAAAGAAGGCAACCCTACTGCCTCTCCGTATAGTGCAGCAAAAGCGGGGGTCATTGGGTTAACAAAATCACTAGGTAAAGAATTAGCCAATACACCGATAACAGTCAATTGCATTACTCCTGCAGCAGTCAAGACTGAAATTTTTGATCAAATTAGCCAAGAACATATCGATTTCATGTTATCCAAAATACCTATTGGGCGGTTTGGTACAGTAGATGAAATCGCCAACTTAATAACATGGTTAACTTCAGAAGAATGTTCTTTCAGTACTGGTGGTGTTTTTGACATTTCTGGTGGTCGCGCGACATACTGAGTATTTGTTCTAATTACTAATTTTATAAAGGAAAAATAATGCTAGAAGAAGCTGAGGTGCTTTTTGCTAATGATGCATTTTATAACGCATTTACCTCACGCAACCTTCCCGCCTTAGAAGCATTATGGTCTTCCGCAGCACAGCTGGTTTGCATCCATCCAGGTTGGCCTCCTCTTTATGGGCGAAAGGCTATCATGGACAGCTGGGAAGGGATTTTTTCATCACCTAATTCTCCAACGATTACATGTGACGATGCTAAGGCCAACTTCCTTGCCGATAATATTTGCTATGTCACTTGCTTTGAACTAATGGAAAGTGGCGCTACCGTTGCCACTAACATTTTTCTAAAAGAAGACATCTCCTGGAAAATGATTCACCACCACGCCTCACCAACTTCAGCGTCTCCAAGTAATAAGAATAAAAAAGGTGCCACCCTTCAGTGAGCCATATAAATTACAGCAATACAATTTTATAAGTTTTATATTGTTAACGTTAATTGGAATTTTTATGAAATACGCAAGTCTAGATCTTATAAAAATGACTGCAGGTGAGGTCGTCAGTCTTTTGAAAAAGAATGTCGTCAGTCCAATAGAACTTCTGGATGCACTTGAGCAACGTATTAACGAAGTTGACAAGGAGGTTAATTCTCTCCCTACACTTTGTTTTACAAGAGCTAGGTCCGAAGCCGATAAGCTAATGCAAAAACCAATAGAGGATAGAGGTATATTAGCCGGCCTACCTATTGCAATTAAAGATCTTGCACCTGTTAAGGATGTCCGATCAACATGGGGTTCTCTGATATATAAAGACTTTGTGCCCAAACGCTCAGACTGTCTGGTCGAAAATGTTGAAACAGAAGGGGCTATTGTTTATGCAAAGTCAAATACACCTGAATTTGGGGCTGGAGCTAATACGTTTAATGAAGTATTCGGAGCAACATTAAATCCCTGGGACACAACTAAAAGTTGTGCCGGCTCATCGGGTGGGTCTGCTGTTGCTTTAGCCACAGGGCAAGCTTGGATTGCGAGCGGTTCCGACCTTGGAGGCTCTTTAAGAAATCCAGCAAGTTTCTGTTCTGTCGTAGGACTGCGCCCCAGTCCCGGCCGAGTTGCATATGGTGCGACAGGTGAAGGTGCGTTTCCTGCTGATTTATTTGGGATCCCAGGGCAACCCTTTAGTGTAGCGGGCCCAATGGCTAGAAACGTATCCGATGTTGCTTTACTTTTAGATGCTATGGTGGGCCACCACCCTCGAGACCCGATATCGTTGCCAAGAACAACTACCAGTTATATAGATGCAGTTAAATCCCGTACTAAACCTAAAAAGGTTGCGTTTTCAAGGGACCTTGGTGTGACGCCTGTAGACCCTGCGGTGGCTGATATTTGTGAAAAAGCAGCTAAACGGTTTGAGCAACTCGGTTGCATTGTTGAAGAAGCTCACCCCGACTTCAGTGATGTACAGGATATATTTCAAACATGGCGCGCCATGTCATTCTATGTAGGAAAGAAATCTCTACTCGATACTAATAAGGACCTGTTGAAGCCTGAAGTGGTATGGAACATAGAGCAGGCCGCGGAGATCACTGTTGACGACTTTGCTAGAGTAGAGCTGGCTAGAGCACGATATCTAGACAGAGCTGTCACTTTTTTTGAAGAATATGATCTGCTTTTGAGTCCCGCAACCATCGTCCCACCATACCCGGTTGAACAACGATTTGTTGCCGAACTAGGAGAGCATAAATTTTCCAATTACGTAGAGTGGTTAAGTATAGCATACGCAATAACAATCACTGGACATCCAGCCTTAAGCGTACCCGCCGGATTCACAAAAGATGGACTACCTGTTGGATTGCAAATTGTAGGAGGCCCCAGAGGAGAGGCCAATCTGCTTTCAGCCGCTAACTTATACGAGGAAATATCTGATCTAAAAAATCTGGTTCCTATCATTCCTAAGAAATCACTGACCTAGCGTTTAAAATTAATAAGGAAAAATTATGGCCAAAAAACTTGAAGGTACCGATCGATCGAATGCATTAGCAGGCCTACCAGGATGGGATGAGTTGAAAGATCGGAACGCTATTACAAAAAATTATCAACTCTCGGATTTTAATGCGGCTTTTGGCTTTATGAGCAGAGTAGCTATAAAAGCGGAGAAGATGGACCACCATCCAGAATGGTTCAATGTGTATAATCGAGTAGAGGTCACATTATCCACACATGATGCAGGCGGTGTAACTCAACTGGATATTGAGTTAGCCGAATTCATGGATGAGATCACGGCATAAAATTCGGTGTTATATCCAGTGAATACCCTCCACTACGGACTGTCCTAACTAAATCAGAACCATCATTAACGTCCAGGGCTTTCCGTAATCTGCGGATATGAACGTCTACGGTCCGTGCTTCAACATAAACGTCACCGCCCCAAACTTTCCCTAGCAGGACATCGCGCGAAAATACATAGGTTGGACGACCTATTAAGGTTTCTAAAAGTCTGAAACACTTTGGGCTCAGATGGATCAGATGACCATCACGGGTGACTCTATGTGAGTCTAAGTCCATTTTTATACCGCCATACTCCTTTATAGTGGGATTATTGTTAACACTTGAACGACGCAACAGGGCGTTAATACGTGCGACCATTTCCTTTGGAGAATAGGGTTTTACGACATAATCATCAGCGCCTGCCTCAAGGCCAAGAACACGATCTCCCTCTTCACCTCTCGCCGTCAGCATGATAATCGGTAGATTTCTTGTTTCCTTTTTATTTCTTAAAATGCGGCACAATTCCAATCCAGACCGCTCTGGAAGCATCCAGTCAACAACAGCGAGCTCCGGCAACTCCATTTCCACCAAACCAAGTGCTTCCTCTCCGGTACAAGCAATAACCGTCCTATACCCCGATTTCTCAAGGTTATAAGATAGCATTTCTGCAAGTGGTGGTTCATCTTCAACTATCATGACTAAGGGGTTCATTTTCACCTCAACTCCACCTTCGGGTAGGATTTTTATTAACCAATCCTACCAAGTACATAATCCGCTGTACGATCGTCCAGTGGATTTTCAAAAATTTCCTCTGTTGGCCCATGTTCTACAATTGATCCAAGATGAAAATATGCCGTTTTATCGGATAGGCGACGCGCCTGTTGCATAGAATGTGTGACAATAACGATAGTATATTGCGCTTTAAGTTCTGTTATAAGTTCCTCAATACGGCCTGTTGCTATAGGGTCCAGAGCCGAGCAGGGTTCATCCATCAGAATAACATCGGGCCGCACCGCAATCGCCCTCGCGATGCATAGTCTCTGTTGTTGGCCGCCAGATAAACTTGTTCCTGGGCTGTCGAGTCTATCTCTCACCTCATCTAGAATACCTGCGCGCTCAAGGCTTCCCATAACAATTCCGTCTAACTCATCTTTATGCTTGGCCATTCCATGGATACGTGGTCCATATGCAACATTGTCATAAATTGATTTTGGAAATGGATTAGGTTTCTGAAAAACCATCCCAACCTTCGTCCGCAATTGCACAACATCCCTATTCACGTCATAGATATCATTGCCGTCTAATAGAACAGCCCCTTCCACTCGGCATCCGTCAATTGTGTCATTCATTCGGTTTAAACAACGAATATAGGTGGATTTACCGCAACCAGACGGGCCAATTAACGAGGTCACTTCATTTTCACGAATTCCCAATGACACGCCAAGCAGCGCCGCTTTCTTACCGTAGGATACTTTTAGCTGGTGGGTCACTATTTTGGCACTTAGATCAATTTGGCCTAATCCGTTCATATTACTGGCCTCTGGCAATTGAAGCTTTTCAATGTTTTCTGAACTCATTAATTTATCTGCCATTTTTTCAATCGGGTTAACTTCCAATACTTCTCTCCTTCACCAACGAATTTCAAACTTTTTGCGCAATAACACTGCCGTAAAGTTCATCAAACACACAAAAGATAATAAAACTAATATTGCCGCTGATGTTCTTTCGGCGAATCCCTTTTCTGGCATATCGGACCAAAGGTAGACTTGAACCGGTAATGCCGTAGCCGGATCAAGAATAGACGTTGGCACATCAACAACAAACGCAACCATACCTATCATCAGCAAAGGAGCAGTTTCGCCCAAGGCGCGGGCAGTTCCTATTATCGTTCCTGTCAACACACCAGGCATCGCTAGAGGTAACACGTGATGAAAAACGGCCTGAATGGGACTGGCACCCACCGCCAGAGCCGCTTCTTTAATAGAGGGAGGAACCCCCTGTATTGCGACACGGCCTGCTATAATAATAGTTGGCATGGTCATTAAGGATAGAACCATACCCCCGACCAAGGGAGCCGACCGCGGCAATTCAAAAAAATTGAGAAAAACAGCCAAGCCAAGAAGTCCAAAAACTATAGAAGGCACTGCCGCCAGATTATTGATGTTCACTTCAATAAAAGAAGTAAATCTATTTTTTGGCGCAAAACTCTCTAAATACAACGCAGCCATCACACCTAGTGGAAACGAAATAATTAAACAAACTATTATGCTATAGAGAGACCCAACCATTGCCGCCGCTACACCAGCTAACTCCGGTTCTCTCGAGTCTCCGCTGGAAAAGAGCGTCCAGTTAAACTTGGTTTCTAAATTCCCCTCAGCCTCCAGTTTTTCCAGCCAGCCCATTTGTTGATCCGATAACCTTCTTAAATCTGAAGACGCTGTGCGAGATACCTTGCCTTTCATAATCATATCGACATCATCAGAAGCTGTGAGCCAGATTGAGATAGAGGCGCCTATTTTGGATGGGTTATCCAGAACGAACTCGCGCAGTTCGTAGGCCGCACCGGAGCTCATCAATCGGTATAAGGCTCGCTTGTCTCTTCGGGATTTAACCTCAGGGAATATTTTATATACAGTACGTTTGATGATACCTTGATAATTTGCATTCTTAAGTTGTTGAATACCAGGGTTTTTAGAGCTGCCAAAGTCGTTTGTCTGAAGATTGATATCTAAACGAACTTTGGATTGCCGTATCGCATCTGCACCAGATGTTAAAACGTTTATAAAGAGCACCGCCAAAAAAATAAGTCCCAAAAGAACGGAAGCAAGCGCCATGAACCGGAACCTTTTTTCCGCTTTATGGCGTTTGGCAAGCCCGCTGGAAACATTGGCCATTTGAAGCGTGGGTTCAGTCATATTGTTCTCTATAGGCTTTAACTATTTTTATTGCCGTAACATTAAGTGCTAACGTGATCGTGAATAGAAGCAACCCCAGCGCAAAAGCCGATAACGTCTTGGGACTATCAAACTCCTGATCACCCGTTAGAAGCGTTACAATTTGAACGGTGACGGTTGTAACTGCATCAAGCGGATTCAATGTGAGTTTTGCTGTCAAGCCTGCTGCCATGACTACAATCATCGTCTCACCAATAACCCTGGAAGCGGCCAGCAGTATACCGCCAGCTATACCGGGTAATGCTGCAGGCACTATAACATTCTTAATTGCTTCAGAGCGCGTTGAACCTAGACCAAGCGCTGCTTCTTTCAGGGACGAGGGCACAGCGGAAATAGCGTCGTCGGAAATAGAGGATACAAAGGGAATAGTCATAATACCCATAACAAACCCTGCGGCTAGTGCGCTTTCTGAAGAAACGGAAAGACCTATACTTTCCCCGCCCTGCCTCAATAAAGGAGCAACAACAACCACCGCAAAAAACCCATAGACTACGGTTGGAATACCTGCCAAAACCTCAAGGGTCGGCTTAATTATTGATCTCATCTTTGGGGATGCATATTCCCCGAGATAAATAGCTGACATAAGTCCGACCGGTGCTGAAATCGTTAAAGCGACGGCACTAATCAAAAGTGTTCCCACTAATAGGGGTATGGCACCGAACGCTCCACTCGATCCGACCTGATCCTCCCGAATCGCCATCTGGGGAGACCAATGCAAACCGAAAACAAAATCTGTGAACGGAACAATTCGAAAAAATTGAATGGATTCAAAAATTAATGAGGCAACAATACCTACTGTTGTCAGAACAGCTACCGATGATGCTGCCAACAGGGCTAACATTATCGCTTGTTCACGCCAATTTCGAGTTTGGGGAACTAACTCTACTTTTTTTTGATTCGGTTCGAACAACGGCTTATTTTTCCAAAGATATTTATTAATCTAATATAATGATATTTTAACGACCAAATTTTATTTACTTACACAAACAGAAATCGGGCTGACAGGCGGAAGGCCCTATCAACCCAACTTCTAGAATTATTAGAATTCTTATTAATTTAGTTTTAAGTTACCTAAATTCATCACTATTTCTTTTCTGCGAGCCCGTTCAACATCACCCATCGAGATGAGGCCTTTATCACCAAGATAACCATCCGGACCCGACGTTTTCTCGGCTGCAAATTCCTGCATATATTCTTCTATGCCAGGGACGACACCTATATGGGCCTTTTTCACATAGAAATACAGAGGCCGAGAAACCGGATAAGATCCATCAGCGATATTCTCAAATGTAGGAGCCTTCCCACCAATGGTACTGCCTTGAACTTTATCTGAGTTTTGATCAAGGAAACTGTACCCAAAAATACCTAGCGCTTTTGGATTGGCCTGCAATTTGCTTATGATCATATTATCATTTTCACCGGCTTCAATGTATGCACCATCTTCTCGCACCGTATGACAAAGTCTTTTATAAGCTTTCTTATCTTTCTTTATACCAAGTGCCTTATCACCTTTTTTCATGGCTTTGATCCACTTGAATTTTTTACAACCACCTTCCAGTGCGAGCTCAGCAAACGCATCCCGGGTTCCTGATGTTGGAGGAGGGCCCAGGACCTCTATTTTTACTGCGGGGAGGGACGAATTCACATCTTTCCACGTTTTGTTCGGATTAGGCTGAAGCTTGCCTTCCCCGGCAGGGATATCTTTAGCGAGCGCAAGAAACAGGTCTTTTCGCGTAAGCTTAAACATGTCAGATTTTTTTGAATTGGCGACGACGATACCGTCATAACCAACTTTCACTTCAACAATGTTGGTAATCCCATTTTTTTCACATCTATCCACTTCTTTCTTCTTAATGCGACGGGATGCATTGGTGATGTCTGGGTGTTTTACTCCAATGCCGGAACAAAAAAGCTTTAGGCCACCACCCGAACCAGTGCTTTCGACTACCGGAGTTTTGAATGATGTCGTCTTACCAAATTGTTCCGCAACAACGGTTGAGAAGGGGTAGACGGTCGAAGAACCCACAATTTTTATTTGATCTCTGGCTTCGGCAATACCTGTCATAGCTACAAGGGCTGACGCGAAGAAAAGTGATTTCTTATACATTGACTTTAAAAGCTCCCAACAAAAGAATGGACCCGACTGATCCGATGGTGCTCTTTTAACTTACGAGATTTACATATTTATTTCTGTTTTATTACAGTTTTATTACCTATGGTTTTTTCATTCTGGGCTCACGCTAGGCAACGTCACGGTAAATGTTGTTTCCTTATTTAACTCGCTTTCGATCTCCAAAAAACCTCGATGGCGTCCAACAATATGTTTTACTATGGCAAGTCCCAAACCTGTTCCTCCAATGGCACGCGATCGCCCTTTGTCTACGCGATAGAATCTCTCAGTGATTCGGGACAATTCAACCTCTGGAATACCATCCCCGTTATTACTTATCGCTAACGCTATTCCATCGGTTCCGGTACCCGGCATCTCGTTACAATTCTTTATTTCTAATCTAATATTGGTGTCAGGGGCTCCATAATTGATTGCATTTGCTAATAGATTTTGCACAACCTGTGTCAATTCATCTGCATCTCCAAGAAGAGGCGGGATCGTATCTTCCTCGACGACTTGGATCTTCATCCCCTTCTTTCGTGCCTCGCCCGATAAAGCGCCTCCCACACGATTGACAATAGGTCCTATTTCAATAGCTTCTTCTGGGTATATATGTTCGCCTGACTCCACTTTTGAAAGAGTTAAAAGATCACCAATAAGACGACTCATTCTTTCGGCTTCTGATTGCATTATCCCCAGAAATCTCTTACTCGCCGCTGGGTCCATTGCGGCTGGTCCCTGCAGTGTCTCAATAAAACCCAGAAGAGCCGATAAAGGTGAACGTAGCTCGTGACTTACATTAGCCACAAAATCAGCCCGCATTTCTTCAGCTTTTTTTTCAGATGTAATATCGCGTAAAACAAGCATAGCCCATGCTGGCCCGCTCGATTTGAGTTCTGGTAAGCGCCACATGTTTATGGAAAAATACAGTCCAATAGGATTTGGCATAAAAATCTCAACGTTAAGTCCAGGTATGCTATTCAAACATTTCTTGATTGTTGCTGTAATAGACTTACTTTTCGTCAAAGCCTCCGTTGAGTTTGATAATGGGTCGGCCTCCATTATTCTCTTATATGCTCGATTGTAATGAACAACGACATGCTTTTCGTTCACTATAACCACAGGATCGGAAAGGCCATCCAGTATTCCAGTATCGAAAGGAGTTTCCTCAGAACCTATCCCTTTTTTGAATTTTAACATCTATTAACTTCCCAATAACAAACGATTTTCGTTCCAAAAATACGGATAAAATACTATTACCAGTAGCCATAACCAATAGACTTACTTTAATGTAGACCCAATGAAAAACTTTGCAACGAAAACTGAATTCAAACCTGGAACTGTTTGGTTAGCTGGCGCTGGTCCAGGAGACCCTGGCCTATTAACATTACATACTTTACACGCTCTAGATTCCGCTGACGTGATAGTTTTTGATGCTCTGGTAAGTGACCCTATATTGGACTTAGCACCAGAACATACGCCGAGAGAATTTGCCGGAAAAAGGGGTGGGAAGCCGTCTTATAAACAGGTAGATATATCACTCAGAATCATACAGCTGGCGCGACAGGGTAAAAGAGTTTTAAGACTAAAAGGAGGGGACCCATTTGTGTTTGGAAGGGGTGGAGAGGAAGCAGCAGCGCTAGTTTCTGCCGGTATCCCTTTCCGGATCATCCCTGGAATAACCGCTGGCATCGGAGGTTTAGCATATGCCGGGATCCCCCTAACCCACAGAGATACTAATCAAGCCGTCACGCTTGTTACTGGCCACGATGCTACTGGAAAAGTGTCACGGATCGATTGGAAGGCCATAAGTGATGGCTCTCCCGTAATCGTAATTTATATGGCAATGAAACATATAGAAAAAATTGTCCAAGAATTGCGTCGTGCAGGACGACAAGCTAATGAACCGATGGCATTTGTTTGTGATGCTTCAATGCCAAACCAGACTGTTCTAGAAACAACTTTAGGAACCTGCCTCGCAGATATCAAAACAAGTAATATAAAACCCCCATCAATAGTTGTTGTGGGTGACGTGGTCAATTTGCGTGAGGGGCTCGACTGGTTAGGCGCAGAAGAAGGGCGAGTTCTTATAAATAATATCGACACCGGCACAATCGATAAAAAAACTGGGTGATTGATAGTGAGTCACCCGACCTTAGTTATTGCAGCCCCAGCTTCTGGTAGTGGCAAAACAACAGTAACGCTCGGAATGATACGAGCCTTTCGTGACCTAAATTTTTCAGTGACATCCGCAAAAGTTGGACCAGATTATATCGATGCAGGCTTTCATAAAATAGCTAGTCATCGGTCCTGTATAAACCTTGATAGCTGGTCCATGCGAGAAACATTAATCGACGGTTTACTCATACAAGGAATGAGAAGTTCCGATCTTTTTATAATAGAAGGTGTGATGGGATTATTTGATGGGGCAATGAAATCCGGATCTTTTGGAAATGGGTCAACAGCGAGTATTGCAAAGAAAATACAAGCCCCAGTTATTCTTATAATCGACGCAAGATCACAAGCTCAGTCTGTTGCCGCACTTGCAAAGGGTTTTAGGGACCATGACGCGGGTTTAAATTTTGCAGGCGTAATACTTAATCGCGTTAGTAGTGAGCGACATGCAAAATTACTCACAAATTCTTTAGAAAGCGCAGGCCTAACTGTTTTTGGAGTTATACCTCATTTGAAAGAGCTAGAACTAGGATCACGCTATTTGGGCCTGGTGCAGGCTCAAGAGCATAGGAATATAGAAAAATACATCAAACAAGCAGCAAAGATTATGTCTGACTGCCTAAATTTGAATGATATACACAGAATAGCTACTAGCGCTAAGTTAAAAAAACAGCCCCTAGTCTCTAGTTTAAAACCATTAGGGCAACGCATTTCTATAGCAAAAGATGCGGCGTTTAGTTTTATATATCCGCATGTAATCAGTAGTTGGCGAGAGAATGGTGCAGAAATTTTTTATTTTTCACCATTACAAGACGAGAGACCAGCACTGCATTCCGATGCCATCTATTTACCGGGAGGTTACCCCGAATTATATGCCGGTAAACTCGCCAGCAATCAAAGTTTTCTTACTAGTTTGCATGAAGCATCGATAAACAATGTATTTATTTTTGGCGAATGTGGCGGTTACATAACTCTGGGGGATATATTGATAGATAAAAATGGAACCCATCACAAAATGGCTGGCCTGTTACCAATCGAGATAACATTCGAACACAGAAAACTTTCGCTTGGGTATCGAAAAGCGGTCACCTTAGACAAAACACCATTTGGCCCTCCTGGTGTAACTTTCCGATGCCATGAATTTCACTACGCTTCCGTATTAACAAATACAGGCAACAAGTTATTCAAAGTGGAAGATGGAGACGCGACGGATCTCGGGTTAGAAGGGTCACAAAAGAATACTGTATTTGGCTCTTTTATGCATATGATTGACTATGTATAGCATCTAACTAGTATAAAATATTAAAAGCCGCCAGGCGGTTTAATTTTTTTTCAACGGCGAGCCAAAGAGTTCCAGATGATGATCTACAAGTTCATAGCCTAAATCATTAGCGATCTTTACTTTCAAACGTTCTAACTCTTCGTTGTAAAACTCAATAATTCTGCCGGTCCGAACATCTATGAGGTGATGATGGTGGTCTTCATCTCCCTGAATTTCTTCATATCGAGCTCGGCCATCACCAAAATCTCTTTTCGTTACAATATTAGTATCTTCAAAAAGCTTCATGGTACGGTAAACGGTAGCAATCGATATTGTGGGATCCAAACTCCTTACCCTATTATGTAAGGACTCGACATCAGGATGATCTTTGGAATCTGACAAAACTTTCGCTATAACTTTGCGAGGCTCTGTCATTTTTAAACCTTTATCAATGCAAAGTTTGGCTACTCTTGAATCAGATGAAGTATTTTGCATCTCTGCCCAACCAGTTGTTACAACTTTTATTATCGAACGGCTTTATCATAACATCCTAAAGCAAAGACTTATAGTGATTTTTAAATCACCTCTTTTTTTTAATTATTTCAACCGGCAAAATCGAAATAAGTAATTTACAATTTTTATAATTCATTAAGCCTGTTGATGTTAACATCTTTCCGATTTATATCTCTTATAGTGCTGCTTTAGCTCAGCTGGTAGAGCACCTCATTCGTAATGAGGGGGTCAGGTGTTCAAGTCACCTAAGCAGCACCACTCCTCACTCGACGTAACCCAGTCCAGGTGAAAAATATTACCATCCCCTCCTAGTTAATAGGTATAATAGACACTCCTGTCATTCTATCACTCAAGGAGAAAAGCTATGAGTATTGCTTATGCGGAAGACTTTAAATCTGGTGACGTCTTTGATATTGGGTCATATAAAGTCACTGCTAAAGAAATCGCAGAATTTGCAAAAAAGTATGACCCATTTCCATTCCACATCGATGAAGAAGCCGCAAAAAAAACCATCTTTGGCGGTATCATTTCAAGCGGTTGGTTAACCGCACTAATCTGGCTTAGATTGATGCACAAGAAATTTATCTGCTATGAGACAACATTAGGCTCCCCTGGTCACGAAGAAATGTTATGGCCCAATCCGGTACATGCTGAAGACAAATTAACCGGCCAAATAGAAATTATAGAAAGCCGGGTATCAAAATCAAAACCCAATTTAGGCTTCGTTCGCTACAGAGCGAAATTAATCAATCAAGAAGAAAAAGAGGTTTTCATCACGACGACGACTATTATTGTGAAAACTCGCCCTCAACAACTATAAGGGGGAAGAAATCTTAAAAGCATCTGAGCAAAGTTACATTTCTTAAAATAAAAAGATTATTGTATTGGATGGGACACTTTTGGAGGAACCCAAAGCTCCAGCTCGGCCTTTGCCTTGACTGCCTTAGGAGCAGTAGTCCATCCCATGAGCTGATAGACCCCAACGACGGTCTCTCCATCATTTGTGATCATCTCAACATGAACAATATTACCCTCGTCATCAATCTGTAAAATTTTTCCATCAACCATTACAATCTCCACCAACTAGGAACTGTTCGCTTTCAATGAAGGTAAGTTCTAACATTTTTTTTTCAAGCTTAAGGGGAGCAGTTTTAATAACTATGCTCAGACGCTTAAGCCGCAAAATATATAAATTTTTTCAAATAATATTAAAAAACTTTTGGAGAGTGGCTTCAATTCAATTTATTGAAAAAATTATTAATTTCATCAAAACCATAAAGAATTCCTAAACCACCAATAAGAATTAAAAGTAACCAGACTGACGCCTTAACAGCCACAATCAGATCTTTCCTCCGAGTAGCATTAGCAGATTTTTTTGGTGAGGTGTTTCTCTTTATAGGAGATAGACTGGGCTTTTCTTCTTGAGCACTTTTTTTAGCTTTTATCTTGGTGGTGGTGTTAAAAATGGTGGACTCCTTTGAGCCACCAGTTTTGTTGTTATAAATCTCACTTATTACCTTGGCGCCCTCAATGTGCGGGTCTGCGTAAAGACTTCTTGCCGCCTCAATAGCTTCCTCTCGATCAGAGTAGATCGTATCAGTTTGCCACTCTCCACCTTTAAGACTTAATACTTCATAAGTGGTCTCTTTGGACATTATGCGTCAACACTCCCATGAAACAAAAATAAACATGCTATTTTTTTATTTTCGGAGCACTCATATAGCAACAAAGAAGAAGGACTAGTACCTCTGTCAGATTTTTGGAACTTTAACAAGGACATCACCGGACACTAATAATATTAGCGCCCGGTAATAGCATATGCTATTAGTCGCGATTCCCAAATAGGCTTAAGAGCATTATGAAAAGGTTTATAAAATCCAAATACAATCGAAGAGCACCGTAGATGGACTTCTTAGCTTGTGTCTCTGAGTCGTCACCTTCCCAGTACTGATTTTTAATTGATTGCGTATCATAAGCTGTAAGTCCAGCGAATACCAAGACCCCGACAACTGAAATTCCAAACTGCAGCATCGACGAGGCTAGAAAAATATTAACAACCGACGCTATTAAAATACCAATAAGCCCCATAAAGAGAAATGATCCCATTCCAGTGAGATCTTTCTTTGTGGTGTATCCATACAAACTTGTTCCTGCAAACATACCCGCAGCAATAAAAAATACTCGCGTGATACTCTCTCCCGTATATACGAGGAAAATACTAGATAATGAGAGGCCCATTAAAGCAGCATAAATCCAAAAAACTGTTTGCGCAGTTGATGAAGCCATAGACTGTATTTTAGCAGCAAATAGAAAAACCATACCTATTGGCGCGAGCATAATTACCCATTTTAAGGGAGATACGTAGATAGCATAACCAAAACCTGTTAATTGACCCCCTTGGATTGCCAAAAAGGAGGCACCTAGGGCGATTAAGCCAGTAATAGCCAAGCCAATTGTCATATGATTATAAACGCCGAGCATATATTGGCGTAATCCTACGTCAACATGAGCATCTGCAGCTTGCGTTCGTGACATCATCCGTGGGTCTAAAGCCATGATTTAACCTTTCTAAAACTTACAACTACTCTACAATATAGACAGTTAATGTACCAAATTCAACGGGGTTACCATACTAGCATGGTACTTTGGGTTATTTTTACTCTGTTTAAAGCACATCTATACAACCTCTAAAGTGTCAGGAACTCTGTCCCGCTTTTTTTTCCTTAAGCTCTCAGATTTTAATTGCCCACATGCTGCTAGAATATCACTTCCTCTTGGAGAACGCACTGGAGATGGGTAGCCTGCGGCCATAACAACTTCTGAAAATTTTTGAATTTGAAGCGCATCCGAACACTCATAAAGCGACCCAGGCCAAGGATTAAACGGAATTAAATTTATTTTAGCAGGGATCCCCTCCATTAATGCCACCAATGCTCTCGCATCCTTTGGGCTATCGTTTACCCCTTTTAACATCACATATTCAAAAGTAATGCGCCGGGCATTATTGACCCCTGGATAGTTCCGACAAGCATCTAACAATTCTTTTATGGGATATTTTTTGTTTATAGGAACCAAAATATCTCTGATTGGATTAGTCACTGCGTGGAGTGAAATAGCTAAATTAACATCAGTTTCTAGACCACATCTATGGATTTCCGGCACAATACCAGAAGTTGAAAGGGTTATCCGTCTCTTAGAAATCGAAATACCCTCGTTATCCATTATTATTTTAAGTGCTTTAATGACATTATCTAAGTTGTATAAAGGCTCACCCATACCCATTAAAACAATATTCGTAATTGGTCGACCTGGCTGCGCCGATGGCCAGGCTTTAAGAGAATCCATTGCCGTTAACACTTGACCAACTAACTCTAGTGGCACCAAGTTTCTAACCAGCCTTTGAGTTCCCGTGTGACAGAATGAACATGTTAGTGTGCACCCTATCTGGGAGGATATGCAAAGTGTGCCACGGTCCTTTTCTGGGATATAAACCGTTTCCGCTTCGGCCCCATCAGCGAACCTCAACAACCATTTAATAGTGCCATCATCACTTTTTTGTTCTTGGGAAATATGAGGTCTTGATAGCTCATAATTTTGACACAATTCAGCACGTACTGCCTTAGAAAGAGTAGTCATTTCGGAGAAATCTGTCTTACCTTTATGATAGATCCAGTGCCAAATTTGGCTCGCACGGAATTTAGCAAGCCCAGAATCTATAAGAATTTTTTCCAATTCTGGCCTTGTTAAACCCACTAAATTTACTTTGGGCTTAATATCCTTAACCTGCGATGTGTTTATTATTTGCATGCCTTATCAATTCTTTTTTTCACAGCCGTAAAGCCAGACAACGAATATGTATCTGTAGTTTTTGTACCTCGGCTAGAGGTCCCAATTACGATCATACGGTTCCCATTCTTCATTGCTTTTACAAGCTTCGCATCTAATGCAGGTTCACTTGACCATGCCCCATCCTGCTGCGTAAAAAGATCAAATGTCTTCTTGTTAATTTTTACCAAAACACTGCTATTTTTCTTATAATTGTAACCTGCTATAAAGTTGACTTCACCTTTAATATTTTCAGCCGGCCTATTTGTTACTAACGCATAAGGTTGCCCGCGGTTTTTTTTCTTATACCTTCCCTTTTGCTTCTTGGGAGCACTGGCAATATAACAAATCTTTCCTGTATCCCCTTTAAAGGTATAAGCAGCCCAATCACGTTTTTCAAAAATCTTTTTGGGTTCTGCAGCGATTGTATATGGTGTGAATGCAACCGAGACTGCACAAATTAATAACCCAATAGAGGTGAATATTTTCATATAACCAAATCTCTAGTTAAAATTAAAAATGAGTGACATCAAAGTATGTTGGTTTCACTTTCGTCCACGCTACGGGCCTTCCTACCACATTTTTTTTTACAAAAGTAGTAAAGAAGTGAATAAAACCTGAATAAGTTAAGTTAAATATACGCTTTCGTTCAAGATCAAACAGGAAACAAAACGTCCAGTCTTTGAGCCAGTGCTTTAGACTTTGCAGCAGGCATGGTAGTTAACGGAGGCCGAACCCGTAACCAAGACGGAGAAGATTTACGATGCGAAATTAATGCTTTAACCGCTGAAAAAATAGGGTAATTAATTAGTTCTTCAATCAAAATTGGTAGGTTTGGCTGTTCACTTCCTTCATGAATAATAGCTCGTATTATCTCTGGAATAAAATTGGCCGTACCAGCGATACCGCCAGTTGCTCCAACCCTCATTGCCCTCTCTAATTGTCCTTCATGTCCAACGAGTATTTTCAACCTTCCTCGATTTTTTATAAGTATGCTAGTATGCGCCCAATTTCCAGAACTATCTTTGACACCAGAAACTATCTCAGGAAATGCATCTGAAAGTCGTAATACTAGTTCTAAACTTAACTCTACCTGAGTTAGGGCTGGAATATGATATAAGATGACCTGCCCCGTGTTAGGGCCTATTGCTTCCAAAGTTTCACTAAACCAACGATAAAGGCCTTCATCATCAACCCCTTTGTAAAAGAATGGAGGCGCCAGCAATACGTGTCCACATCCCAAAGAAAAAGCACTACAGATAGCTTTGCCTGTCGACTGAGAGCTAAGTCCAAAAACACCAGCCCCAAGATTTTTAGGTTCAATACCGGCGTTACTACATTTTTCTATTGTACTGTTACGTTCTGAGCTGGAAAAACTGGCTCCCTCGCCTGTCGATCCAAAAAGTGTCAGTAGGTCTAACCTGGATGAGAGTAAGTATTTCAAGTGAGCAATTAATAATGAATTATCAACCGTAAGGTCTAAGTTTAACGGGGTCGATACGGCAGCTCCTGCTATAGGTTTTGTATCCATAATTATTTTGTCTTTACTGATTATAGGGTGACGATATTTTTTAGGCTCATAGGTAAAGTAGTTTGGCGCGAAGTGTTAGGTTTAGAATAAAGCTTACTGTGCCTGGTTCTTAAATACTAGTTCTTCAAGTTGGTCTGTTATTGAATTTCGGCTTGGTCGCCATAAGCCCCGCTCTTTTGCTTCTGCAAGACGCTCTAATATATCGGCCAAAGCTGCTGGGTTGTATTTTCCCAGAAAATCCCGAACATTCAGATCTTCGATATAAGCCTCGAAAACTGAGTCAAAATGATGGCTCGCAACGCATCGTGATGTTGCGGCAAATGCAAATAAATAGTCTACCGTTGCAGCTATTTCAAAACCCCCTTTATATCCATGACGCATCACACCATTTATCCATTTCGGATTTGTAGCCCTTCCTCGCACTACCCGTCCGATTTCATCCTCCAGCGTACGCACTTTGGGAGATTCTGGTCTTGAGTGATCTCCATGATAAACGGTTGGTTGCTTTCCCGAAAAATGCCTAACAGCAGCGCTTAACCCGCCCTGAAACTGATAATAATCGTCAGAGTCTAGAATATCATGTTCACGGTTGTCTTGATTATGTAAAACAACCTGAACCGCCTCCAAACGAGACCGGAAAAGCTCCTGTTCTGACTTACCATACATATTGGACCCGTAAGCAAAACTACCCCAATGAACGTATGTTTCAGCAAAGTCGGAATCCGTATCCCAAATGCCCTCATCTATCAGTGCCTGCATCCCAGCACCATAGGTTCCTGGTTTGGATCCAAAAACCCGCGTCGCTGCCCGGCTTAATGCTGTTTCTTCATCAATATTATTATCGAGCATCTTTTCAACTTCACCTCTGAAAGTCCACGCCAACGGATTCATATCTTTCGGTTCGTCAAGAACGGCAACAGCTCTAATTGCTGAGTCTAGTAAATCTATTTGATGTGGGAATGCATCACGAAAAAAGCCAGAAACACGAAATGTAATATCAACTCTAGGTCTATCGAGCACAGTCAGAGGCATAATATTAAATCCTGTCACGCGACCTGAGATTGGTTCCCATTCTGGGCTAACACCCAAAAAAGCCAAAGCTTGAGCAATATCATCGCCACCAGTCCTCATATTGGCGGTGCCCCAAGCAGACAATGCAATAGTCTTAGGCCACTCGCCATTATCCTGGAGATGCTTATCGAGCACCAACCCAGCTGACTTCCATCCTAATTGCCAGGCAGTTGGCGTTGGTATTGACCGCGTGTCTACCGAATAAAAGTTCCGGCCTGTTGGTAATACATCTAAGCGACCCCGAGTAGGAGCGCCCGATGGTCCTGGCGCGATAAATTTTCCCTCTAATGCATCACAAACACTCTTTAATTCAGAGCTACCACTCAATAGAACCAATGGTTTTATGATATTTTCAAGAAACTCCATTACTTTACTTGTTTTCAGCCATGCCGAATCTAAATCCACGTCCCGTGAAACAATCGCTTTTGCAAGTAATTCTAACCGTTCGACTGTATCACCATTACTCCTCCAGGAAGCAGCAGGTAAAATATTTAGTAAATGTTTGGGTCTTGGTCCCGTCCAGGCTTTGGACATAATACAATCTAGAGGATCAAATTCTAACAATCCAAGATCGATACCCAGGGCCCTTATTAAAGAAATATTTTCATCCCCTGGGCCAACGCGAGGCACTCGTAACAGGGCAACTAAAAAGTTATGTAATAAATCACCATCCGGGCTCTCCCCTAGAATATGGAGACCATCCTTAATCTGCATTTCTTTTAAATCACAGAGATAGGCATCTAATTTCTCGAGCTTTTCAGAGTAGGCGTCGCTTTGTCTTATGCCACAATCAATATCTATTTTTAATGTTTGCGCCTGGTCAATTATTTTCTCAGATAATACCCGTGCTCGTGGTGGATCCAAATTTATGGCCTGATAATATTCATCGAGCAAATTCTCTAAATCAATTAATCGGTCATAGGTTTCGGCCCGAACCAAGGGAGGTGTTAAATGATCGATGATCACTGCGGCAGATCGTCGTTTAGCCTGTGTGCCCTCACCTGGGTCATTAACAATAAATGGATAAATTAACGGGGTCGGTCCAAGACTTGCCTCTGGATAGCAATCTTTTGATAATGCAGTTGATTTTCCCGGAAGCCACTCAAGATTACCATGTTTTCCCAAATGCACTATCGCGTGCACTTTAAATGATTTCCTCAACCAGGCATAAAAAGCCATGTAGCCGTGGGGAGGAACAAGTGCTTGATCATGATAAGTCGATTTCGGATCAATATTATACCCTCTAGCAGGTTGGATACCGATGACAACGTTACCGAAAACATGCATAGAGAGAACAAAATTACTCCCGACAACAAATGGATCATTTTGCGCGCTGCCCCAGCGATCTAATATCTCTGTTTGCACTGTTACAGATAATCCAGAGAAAAAGTCTAAGTATTCGACAAGTGAAATCTTTACTTGGCTTATCCGAGTTTTAGTTTCCTTTATGTTGTTTGTTGGCCCGTCAAGAAGTTGCTGCATTAAAGACGTAATATTAGATGGCACATTCTTTATTTTATACTTACGCTTCTCCATTAATCGCATAAGGCTTAGTAGACTTGCCGGTACGTCTAATCCCACACCGTTTCCAATTCGGCTATCTTTATTTGGATAGTTACTTAATATAATAGCTACTCGTTTTTTATTTTCAGGTATTGAGCTTAATACCGACCAGTTTTTAGCTAACTGGCAGACGAATGCTACCCTTTCTAAATCAGGTTCGTGGGACACGATTGTACATTGGGTGACTGAGTCATAACTGGCGTCAGATTTGAAGGATACTGCTCTGGATATTAATCTACCATCAACCTCGGGCAAAGCTACATTCATAGCAATATCTCGAGATGACAACCCTGAATCCGATGCTTCCCAGGTCGTTCGATTATTCCCAGATAAGATTATTTGGAAAACCGGACAATTAGCTTCCTCAAATGGAAAAATTTTACCTCCAAACCCTGGCTTAGAAGAAGCGAAACTTGTAGAGTTCAATATAGCCTTTATTTCTTGGTCATTTATTGTCGATTGAACTAATTTAGAAGAAAAATCGTCTTTCAAGCTCGACACATAAATTGGCAACGCATTAAGTTCCAGATCATTTAACTGACTAATAATTGCGTTTATGGGTTCCAGGTTACCAGCTTGCATTAAGGCTCTGTAAAACGTAACCATTATTGTAGAACGTTTAGGTTGCCAATACTTTTGTAAGTCCGTTAAGCTGGGGAAATCTATCAAAGGCCAATAAAAACCCGCCTTCAATAGGAGGACTGGTTCTTTCCATAACACCCCCTCGCCTAAAATAGAATTGGCATATTTTAATAAATTTAACGCGTTCTCTACACCACTATGGGTGAAATACATCCAAAATCTGCTGACTATCTCTGAGGATAAAGTGGAGTACCCCATCAACTCCGGGTCCGATCTATCATCTCCGGGCACTACAACAAGTTTAATATCGTATTCTATGGCAATCGCTCTAATTTCACTCAAACCATAGGGCCAATAAGTGGCACCGCCTATTAATCGTACAATGACCATGCGGGCGTTTTTCACTATTTTTTCTACATATAAATCAACCGATAGATTGTGGTTTAATTGCAGAATATTAGCCAAACGAAGCGACAAACTTCCATCAATCATTCGATTTTGTGCAGCCGATAAACATGCGAGGTCACTATCTGCTGCCGATAATATTAC
>CAXYEO010000011.1:0-24223 GCA_964276085.1 uncultured Thalassobaculaceae bacterium
CGTCGATTTTGCAAAAAAATGGACCTATTAACGGGTAACTTTATACAAGTGCTTATCGGCTGTATTATATCCGGTTTTGCTGCATTCAGCTTCGAAACTATGTATGTAGTATGGGATATTAAGTTTATTGGGGCTCTCTTATGGATGATTATTATAGTCTCACTTGGTGCGCATACTTTATTACTATTTATGCTTCGCCAAAACCAAGTGGCTACAGTAACAAGTTTGTTATACCTCACGCCGCCCACTGCCGCCATTATGGCATTTTTTGCATTTGAGGAATTTTTAAGTATTTTGGCTATCGTAGGTATAGCTATAACTCTTTTTGGTGTGTCACTAATAGTTCGCGTTGGTACGACAAACAAAGAGGCACTTTAAGTCGATAGAGTGACTTTTCTCAATAACCTGTAACAAGGCTTCTTACAGGAACCTCTAGACTTTTCTTTCACAATATTACTAAAGTCATAAAAAAGAAAAATAAACGCAGCAATGTGGCGTCGAGAATAAGACCGATGACAGTCTTAACAGGGGGGAATAAAGTGGCTGGAAGTTATAATATATTACTGTTAGGGGCTTCTTATGGTTCCTTGTTAGCAACAAAAATAATTTTAGCTGGCCATAATGCTCGGCTTATATGTTTAACGGAAGAGGCTGACTTAATAAATAAAGAGGGCACTCTAGTTAGAATGCCTGTTAAAGGTCGAGACGGTCTTTTTGATGTTAAATCAGTAGATTTACCCGGAAAATTATCAGCATCAGGACCAGGGTCTGTAAATCCTGGGGATTATGATCTTGCTGTTTTAGCAATGCAGGAGCCACAATACCGATCGAGTGGGGTTAGAGAATTACTGGAAGGACTCGCAAAATCGAAGGTGCCCTGTATGTCTATAATGAATATGCCACCGTTAACTTATCTTAAAAGAATAGAGGGTTTAGATACTGACAAGTATCGAGCCAGCTATGCCGATGCTACCGTTTGGGATGCATTGGATCCCTCTTTAATGACACTTTGCAGTCCAGATCCTCAGGCCTTCCGTCCTCCCGATGAACCAGTCAATGTTCTTCAGGTTAGACTTCCTACTAACTTTAAATCGGCAAGATTTCAATCTGATGAACACACTAATATTCTTAGAAAATTAGAAACAGACATAGAAGCTGCGAGGTTTGACACAGGAAGCGGTATGGCCGAGCTACCTGTTAAACTGAGGGTTCACGAATCAATTTTTGTTCCAATGGCAAAATGGTGCATGTTACTAGCCGGCAATTATCGTTGTGTACAGCAAAATGAAATGAGAACTATTAAAGATGCTGTCCATTCAAATCTTGTCGAAACCCAAGAGGTGTATGAGTGGGTGTCTGAATTATGTGTATCATTAGGGGCAGCACCATCAGACATGGTTCCGTTCGAGAAGTATGCAAATGCTGCTGAGTCGTTGATAAGTCCTTCTTCTGCTGCCCGTGCCCTCGCAGCTGGAGCTCCTAACATAGAACGCGTTGATAGGCTCGTCCAATCTATCGCGGCTAATAAAGGGAGGAACTTGGTCGCAGTCGACAGAACGGTAGCATTAGTTGATGACTGGATCGCAAAAAATCAACAAAAACAGGGTGATTAAGTCCTAAAAAGCCATAAAAATATCTTACTTTCTCTATTTGGTTTAATAGGAATTATAGAATGAAATTTGGAATAACAACATCAAAAATTGATGAAATTGGCCTAATTAGCAGGGCTGAAAACCTTGGCTATGACTTTTGCTGGGTGTCCGACACGCAAATGATTAGATCGAACCCTTGGGCGGTATTAGCGTTAGCTGCTCAACAAACCAGAACCATCAAAATAGGAACTGGCGTTGCCGTAGCAGGATTAAGGTTAGCTCCCGTTACGGCGAACGCCATAGCAACTATTAATAGAATTGCACCGGGCAGAACATTTCTTGGAATAGGTACCGGCAATACGGCGATGCGAGCTATGGGGCAAGCTCCCATGGGAGTAAAAGCCTTTGGAGATTATATCCGCGTGGTACAAGGCTTACTCAAAGGCGATGAGGTCGAATATACCTTAAATGGTGTTACACACCCCATACAATTTCAAAATCAAGAATTCAAATATATTGATGTAGAAAACCATATACCCGTGCATGTTGGAGGGTTCGGCCCAAGAGCACAAGCTCTTGCAGGAGAAATTGGAGATGGCTTAATCACAGGAATTCCGCGTGGCGGCACTATCCCCCAAGCGATGAATAATGTTAGAGAGGGAGCCAAAAAATCTAGTCGTTCATTAGATAATTTTGAGACATTCGGGTTAGTTAATATTTTAATGTTAAAACCTAAAGAAAAGCTAACCGACGAAAATGTAGTCATGCAATGTGGCTCAGCAATAATGGCGAATATTCATTTTGTCGTAGATTGGGTAAAAGAAACCGGCAACCCTCCACCAGATTACATCCTTCCTTTTTGGGATGAATATATGGATTTTCACAGAAAACGTGATACCCAACGCGCTCATATGAAACTTCATCAAAGTCATTACAGTTACCTAGACCCAGAAGAAGCCCGTTTTATAACGCCAGATATAATTAAGGCATTTACAATAGCTGGGCAACCCGATGAAATGGTTGAGCAATTGAAAACACTTGAAAAACAGGGGTTAGATGCGGTGAACTTCATAGCCCCACTTGAGCACCAATACCGGCTGATAGAAGATTTCGCGTATAACGTTATTTCGCGTATGTAAAGTTTCGTCACCACTTACTTATAGTCAAGGAGAACCCAATGAGCTTGCTCGTGTTATATATGGTGAAATATCATAATGATCAAAAAGCTGCTATGTTAACAAGCGACGAACAACGGGATCGAGCAGAGGTTCACAAAAAGGCAATATCTGATTTTGGGGGAAAACCAATAGCACAATACGGATCATACGGCGAGTATGATATGGTTTATATCTATGAGATGCCAGACGAGAAGGCATTGGCCGCTAACCTACACTTAACCGACACACTAGGCTTAGCAAAATACTGTAAAACGATACCATTAATGCACAATGAAGATTTTGTAGCCTCTATGCTCCTCGCTGATGAAACTGACACAAACTATAAACCAGCTCTGAAAAGCTAAGATTTTTCAATATTATTTATTATTATTGGCGCTAAATAATTAGCGTCTTCAGCTACACCGAAAATTATCCCTGATTTGCGCTTAGTCATCCAGTTTAACCCCATGAAATACAATCCCTTGACATCCGTGACGCCTCGATTTGTTATCGGATAACCAAAGTTATCGAGTATAGCGGGTTCGATCCATGAAAAATCATACTCAAATCCCGTCGCAGCAATTACCGTTCTTATACCTTTGGCGTTCAGGTCCATCTCTTTTACATTTGTTCTCGTTCCAATAAATCCACTCGGTTCTCCTTGGAACTCGGCTTTGATCGGTTGGGTTGCAAATGTACCAGTATTTTCGATAAATTGATCAACTGATGAACGAAAATCGTAAGCATATTGATCAGCGGCTTCTAGTGATTGGTCACAATCATTAGATATTGAGACAATATTCTGTTTTATATCAGATATCCGACCAATAAGGTTTACTCCTTCTTTCTCCAATCGATGTAAAGATAAGGTTTGGCCACCATTTGCCCCCGATAAATGTGGATCCCCACGAAACCGCGTTGCAGGGCTGTCCAACATATCAGGTGTTCTATCCAATAGCCCCATATCTCTCTGCCACTGTATACAATCAGCTCCTCTATATCTCCTCGGTAATCGACCACTTTTCCCAATAGATAAGAAGGTTTTTCGACCTGATTTATTTAGTTCGTCTGCAATTTGACAACCACTTTGACCAGACCCAATGACAAGAACTCCTCCAGATGGAAGCATTGAAGGATTACGATATTCAGATGCAGGTAGAAGTGAGATATTTTTAGATAATTTCTTAATTCCTTGTGGTATTTTTGGCTTTTGATAGGTGGCGGTCGCTATGACAACTTGTCGACACTCTAACTCCCCATAGCTCGTATCGAGACAAAATTTTTGATGGTCCTTTATTATTCGTTTTACTACGCAACCCTCTTTCACAGGCGCATTGAAGGATGTTGCCCACTTTTTTAGGTAAACAGCAAAATCTTTTCCAAGCATGAAACCGTTTGGGTCATTCCCTTTATACTCAGCTCCCGGCAAAGTAATCGACCAATTTGGCGTTACTAAACAAAATGAATCCCAACGATCATTCAACCAGGCATTCCCAAGTTTTCCTTGATCTAAAACGATATGGTCAATTTTAGATTGTGAAAGAAAATAGCTGGTTGATAATCCTGCTTGCCCGGCCCCTACTACAATTACATCATAGACTTTGCTTTTCACGATTGTGCTAAAGCCCTGACCCAAATTGCACCACATCCAACGGCGGAGGCTCTAATCCAGCGTGACTAAGCATATGGTGCGTTTGACCACGGTGATGGATTTGATGTTGAAATAGGTTAGTTAAACACATACGTAGGGGCAGACTGAAAAACTCCCCTGTCTCTACAGTATCAAAAGACAGGGTCCCCTCTAATTCCTTAGGGTCCATATCATTACAAAACTTAAGGTACCAATTGTCCTGTTGGAATTGTGCCGATTTTAAATTATTTATTTCGTCGTGAATTATGGCATCCAATCGAGAAAAAGTTGTTGGTTTTTTTTCTAGCCGCTCCCGGTAAATTAAATCTGCCAGCAAAATATGATTTAGTGTACCTAGAATTGATTTAAAGAAACCTCGTCTATCTTTATTTATTTCTTCAGCAGATAGTTGTTCAGCAACTGCATAAAGACGTTTATTCGCCCAAGCATTGTATCGAGCCGCTGTTGGCAAATCTAAAAGCATTTCCATCCCCCCCTTAAATTTTGTTTCCTAGATATATAAACTTTGTGTCCAATAGGAAAGAGGGATTAAAGCCGATCATAACAGCAATAATCAGTTTCTATTGTTTTAACGCCAATAAACTGATGTAATAATTTTTGACGCTCTGCTATTCAACTTTGAAACATCAAATTTGAGGCGTTTGTAAATGCCAATCAGTTTTTTGCTGAAACGTATGCCCTACCCTCAACAGCATTGGATCGTGACACCAGGCGCCTTCTAACTGCAAACCAATTGGGAGCCCGTCAGAGGTGAACCCGCAAGGTATCGATAAACCCGGTATTTGTCCTAAAGCGCCAGCATAAGTGTTGCGCGTAGCATCTTTTGTTGCTTGAAGCAGTGATTTTTCTTCTTCAACTGGCGGCACTAATGTTGGTAAGGTAGGTGAAAGAATAATATCTACTGAACGAAATATTTTAGCTAGAGTTTGCTTCCAAACTTCCCTAGCGCGCATAGCGTTCGCATAATCTATATTAGTGTAAGAAAACCCGGTGATCATCCGATCGTAAACATCCTTTGAGAATTTCTCAGGTTGCTGCTTTAAGCGATCATAATGAAAAGCACATGCATCTGAAAAAATACAAACGGTAGCCCAATGTTGGGCTTCTTCTGCTCCAGGAATATCTATTTCTATTAGTTCTGCCCCCAGGTCTTCTAAACATTTCTTTGATATATCGAATGCCTTCTCGATTTCTGGATGCAAATTCTCTAAATAAAAATTTCTAGGCAAGCCAATTCTTACCCCTTTTATCCCTTCGTTTAAACTTGGCAAAAAATTTACGAGCTCCTGATTACGACTTAAAGGGTCCCTATTATCAAAACCGGCAATGACTGCAAAAATCCTTGCTACATCAGCAACGCTTCGCGCCATTGGCCCAATAGTATCGAAACTAGGGCTGACCGGTGTACTGGCATGGTTGGGAACCCAACCATGCGTTGGCCGCAAACCACTTATTCCATTAATTGATGCAGGTAATCGGACCGACCCCCCCGTATCAGAACCCAATGACCCAATACACATACCAGCTGCAACCGCAGCCCCAGAACCTCCGCTAGAACCGCCTGGAATACGATCTGTATTCCAAGGGTTGCGGCAAGGGGGTGAAACTGTATTATTGGACCTAATACCAAAAGCTAGCTCGTGCATAGTTGCCTTGCCAACCATAATGGCACCTGCGTTCATCAATCTATCAACAACTGCCGCATTTTGATTTGGAACGTGATCCGTGAAAAACTCTGATCCTGATGTTGTTCGGACACCTGCCGTCTCGATATTATCTTTGATAGCTATTGGCACTCCATGCAACAGCCCTAACCAGCGTCCATCGGCCGCAGCTTTATCTGCCAGATCTGCTTGGCGCCGGGCTTCATCGGCGGTCACAGTTATCAAAGAATTAATTTTATCGTCATTGGTCTCTATCGCATTTAAGCAAGTTTCAACAACATTTCGAGAGGATCGTTCTATAGACATTTTTTGCTCCACACTATAAATCTGATATCAACATTAAGTCACAGTTTCTTTATCTACAAGTTTAGGATCCTTCAAAAACTGCACTAGAACACCAACTAACAGCGGTATCATTGCTAAGCCAAATAACGTTAGTTTATAATCGTCCAGTAGATCAAATGCTATTCCAAGTGGTATCGGGCCGATCGAAGCGCCGATTACCCCGATCATTTGACCTGTACCTTGAATTGAACCTATATGGCGGCGCCCAAAATACCGCGGCCACAAATAACCAAATAAAGTCATATTGAATGCGTTGTTTATGCCAAAAACTACCGCATAGAGGATAGCAGTAAATAAGTCACCCACCATCCCCATTGAAAACAATGCCGCACATAAGGTACCCAACGACATAGTAATCACACGGGGCGTGGAAAATTGATCGAGACATTTACCAACAATTGGTTGTGTAAAAACAGCTACTACAGCAGATAATGGAAACATCCATGCAGCTATCGCTGGGCTTAGCCCCTGGTGTTCAAAAATCGAAACTTGAAAGAAGTGAAGAGCTGTGACAAGCATTGACATAGTGCAAAGCGCTGCCGCTACAATATAAAACGTTGACGTGGCAAGTGCTTCTTGTAGAGTGAATCCAAACTCAGCAGCGTGTCGATCAACTGTTTCCCCATTACTATTCTCAATACTTTTTGATCCATCTGGTTGTAATCCGACTGATTCTGGCGAATCCTGGAGTAAAAAAAATACAATAGGAAGCATAAGAACCCAAGTCGATAAACCCAACCAAATCCATGCTTGACGCCAACCGACCTGTTCTATTAACCATTGACTTACAGGAGGGTGAATAGCCATCGAAATCGCAAAGCCTAATAGCATTATCCCCATTGCAAATCCACGTTTACGGCTAAACCAATGTGATACAACGTTTACACTCGTAAGCATTAACGAACCCTGCCCAAAAAACCTCAGAGCACCGAAGCCTAACGCCAACCAAATTATCCCTGGGGCAAAACCAAAGGCTATACACCCAAGTCCCAAAAAGAGGACTACTGCCAACATTATTTTTCTTGCACCGTGTCTATCAACCATACGTCCTATAAAAGGTAGACCTAAAGCTGCAATCAAAGTAGCTAGTCCATATGCCGAAGATATGGCTGTCGCACCTACTCCCAAATCTCGAGAAATAGGGCCTATAAAAACGCTGAACGTATGTGATTGACCTGGACCGCTTGCGAAAATACCAAAGCCAGCTACAGCTAGAATTGTCCAACCATAGAAGAATTTATTATTCACTCGTGTGACTATTTTATTACGAATATTTTTGATCATTTCTAATCTTATCAATACTAATTTTTTAAAGCTTATAGATCAATTGATGTAGTACTTGTAATCATAATAGTCACGACAAAACACCCGGGAAAGGTTAGGAATCAAGCATGTAGATAACACCTGTTCATCCCCATTAATCTGCTAAGTAATACTTTTCTCTATCACTTGCTTCAAATCTTTGGGGATTTGAACAGCAGATCGAGTATCAGGATCAAAAAATACTTCTGTGACACTTTGCGATGCGTGGGTATCGTGAGTTTCAACATTAACCAACCGTTGAGAAAACGTAACACTTTTGTTTCCACAACGACCAACGCCGCTCTCTATTCTAAACAAATCTGCAGATTTAACCTCTTTTTGAAAATAAGTTGTCGTCGACGCTGTAACCGTATGAACGCCCCTTGTTTCCATATCACGCCACTTAACACCAATTTTTGGCCATGCGTGAAACATAGCATCATCAAAAAAATGCGAATACCATCGAACATTCATGTGTCCGAATTGATCGCAATGCCAAGGAAAACAGACACCACCGTGTGTCTCAAACCATTTATGAACAGGACTAATAGCTCTAGGCAAGTCTGGCTGCACTTCAAACTCATCCGTCCCGTCCAGCTGCGTCTCTATAAAGGGACGAAGAGCATCTGGAATAATTGCTGATTTTCGAGTATTCGGATCGAAAAAAACTTCTAATGACTCGGAAGTAGCATGTATTTCACCAGTTTCAGCGTTATGCATTCGACAAAAAAACGTGAATGTCTTGTTAGACGCAGCAACCATCCCACCATCAATATAAATCAGTGAGCCCATTGGAAGTTCTTTTAAGAAATTTGTTCGGCAAATAGCCGCTACTCCGTGTCCCCCATGCTTTAGAGCGACAGACTGAGGAAAACCAGCACGAGCATAAGCAAAAAACTGCGCTTCGTTAAATAAGTTAGAATAATTACGCACATTTAAATGCCCGAATTGGTCACAGAGCCAAGGGTGAACGACTCCAGTATGAAGTTCATGCCAAATAGTCATGGGAGGGAAATATCCTTAAGTGTTTAAAATAACAAAAACTCATTACACAGTTTACTTTTTTAGCTAATGCAGTCTACTTCATATTCTGTAATAATGGGGTTGAAAACAAGAGACAGATAAGTATGTTATATTGCAAGGAAAATGTGACAAACGCCATATTTTCTGGCAAATTAAAAGTAATAGGAAATCTATCTATAAGTATAGAAGGAAGAAAATAACTATGCCTGACGGTGCACATTTAAATAAAATACAAACCGGTGTGACTAACCTAGACGCACTAATCATAGGCGCAGGGTTTTCGGGGCTATATCAACTTCTTTCTCTTCGAGATAAATTGGGACTGAACGCCAAGGTTGTAGAGGCAGGAGACGGTGTTGGAGGAACATGGTATTGGAACAGATACCCCGGTGCACGCTGTGACTCAGAGAGCCATTCTTATTCTTATTATTTTGATAAAGAACTATTAGAAACATGGAAATGGTCCGAGCGCTACCCTGGTCATGCCGAGGTGGTTAAGTATCTGAACTATGCAGCTGATAAGTTAGACTTAAAACGAGATATTGACTTTAATACTAAAGTTGTCTCAGCTCATTACTCTCAGGCACAAAATATTTGGCTTGTCAAAACAGAAGACGGTAAAGAAATCGAGTGCAAATATTTGATAACAGCAGTTGGCTGTCTTTCGTCTACAAATGTTCCTAAGTTCCCAGGACTTGATAACTTTGAGGGAGATTGGTACCACACGGGGCAGTGGCCCCATGATGGTGTGGATTTTGCAGGAAAGCGTGTTGGTCAGATTGGGACTGGTTCGACAGGGATTCAAGCAGTTCCAGTAATTGCAGAAACAGCCGAACATCTTACGGTTTTCCAACGCACTGCCAACTATAGCGTTCCTGCAAATAATGGACCGCTGAGTTCTGATTTCCAAAAATACGTTCAGGAAAACAGAGACGATATTAAGAAAACAATTCAAACAACACCAAACGGTCATCCTTTTGTGATTTCGGAACGAAAAGTTTTTGACGTCAGTGATGATGAACGTGAAGAAATCTTTGAAGAAGCCTGGGAAAGAGGAGGCTTAGGCTTCAGAGCATGCTTTCAAGATATTGCATTTGATAAAAAAGCTAATGATGTCGCAGCTGATTTCATTAAAAGAAAAATTCGATCCATCGTAAATGATTCAGAAACAGCAGAAAAATTAACAGATATTGATCATCCTTACGCCACAAAAAGACCTCCTATAGATACAAATTACTTTGAAACGTTTAATCGCGATAATGTGAAATTAGTCGATGTGAAGGCGGCCCCCATCGAGTCAATCACTGCTAATGGGATAAAAACACAGGATGGTGAATTTGAACTAGACATCATAGTATTTGCTACCGGTTTTGATGCTATGACAGGGCCATTATTAAATATCGACATACAAGGACGTGATAGTGTGAAATTAAAAGATGTATGGGAAGAAGGCCCAAAGACTTATCTTGGTCTTCAAGTTGCTGGGTTTCCAAATCTTTTCACTGTAACAGGCCCAGGTAGCCCATCTGTACTTTGCAACATGCCTGTAGCTATAGAGCAACATGTGGAATGGATTAGGGATTGCATATCGTATCTAGAAAATAACAAGATAAGTTCGATAGAAGCGACAGAAGACTCAATGGACAAATGGGTAGGCCATGTCAATGATGCAGCTAATGTCACATTGATGCCATACGCTAAGCACACATGGTATTATGGCGCAAACGTGCCAGGGAAACCTCGTGTCTTCATGCCATATGCTGGAGGAATGGCAAGATATCGCGCTATTTGCCAGGATATTGCCGACCAAAGTTATCCAGGCTTTCAATTAGGCGACAGCAAAGACGGAAAAGCCTACACACCGCCAAAAATATCGGTAGATGATTTGGTCGAAGCAGCAATGGTAAAAGGGCCCGGCGTTTAATTGCATAATAGTAAAATAAATGGCCTGCATTACTTCATTTACAGTTTATTTAAATTGTGTTGAATGTTGTCCAGTAACATGAAGATTGTCAAATCACCATGAGCACTGTCGATATAGATCCTGAACATATCGCTACAGATTTTATTCGTGAACAAATTAGAGAAGATGTCCGTTCAGAGAAACAAAAAACTATTGTTACTCGGTTCC
The DNA here is from genome assembly GCA_964276085.1 of uncultured Thalassobaculaceae bacterium. Lineage (GTDB taxonomy): Bacteria > Pseudomonadota > Alphaproteobacteria > Thalassobaculales > Thalassobaculaceae > UBA7326. The sequence continues at coordinate 10,866 of CAXYEO010000011.1, forward strand.
CTCCCGAACCAAATGGTTATTTGCATCTTGGGCATGCTTTATCAATTTGTTTAAATTTTAGTATTGCTGAAGAGTTTGGAGGGAAGTGTAATTTACGTTTTGATGATACGAACCCGGTAAAGGAAGAGATTGAGTTCATAGACGCTATACAAGAGGATGTAAAATGGCTGGGCTTTTCATGGAATAATAGCCCTAAATTTGCGTCTGACTATTTTGATCAACTTTATTTTTGGGCAGAATTTCTTATAGAAAAAGGTTCTGCATATGTCGATGATTTGACGGCGGAGGAAATGCGTGAATATCGAGGAACGTTGACCGAACCTGGAAAACCAAGCCCCTATCGTGAACGTGGGGTCGATGAAAATCTCGGTCTTTTTAGACGTATGAAAGCCGGTGAATTCGTAGACGGAGAAAAGGTCCTGAGGGCCAGAATTGATATGTCATCCGGCAACATTAACTTGCGCGACCCTGTTATTTACAGAATAATCCACGCGACCCACCCAAGAACACGTGATCGTTGGTGCATATACCCAACTTATGATTTTGCCCACGGTCAGTCTGACGCAATTGAGGGGATTTCTCATTCCCTTTGCACACTGGAATTTGCAGATCACCGGCCCCTTTATAATTGGTTTATAAACACTCTGCCAGTTCCAGCTGAACCAAACCAATATGAGTTTGCCAAATTGCAGATTACACACACTATTCTCTCAAAACGAAGATTGACACGGCTTGTAGCAGAAAATTATGTCAAAGGCTGGGACGACCCCCGAATGGCAACGTTATCAGGCCTTCGACGGCGCGGTGTTCCTGCCGCCGCCTTACGTGATTTTGTGAACCGACTATCGGTTTCAAAAAATGAGGGCGAAGTTGAAATCGCATTACTTGAACATTGTATTCGTGAAAACCTAAATGTTGAGTCAGAACGCCGGATGGCTGTACTAAATCCATTGAAAGTAGTTATTGAAAACTATTCAGAGCCCAACACTGATTGGCTCGAGGCAACGAACCATCCTAATCTACCCGAAAAAGGATCTAGACAAATACCGTTCTCAAAGGAGATCTGGATTGAACGTGACGACTTCATGGAAGATCCTCCTAAAAAGTTCTTTCGTCTGGGTCTAGGCAAGGAAGTCAGACTGAGATATGCGTTTTTTATAACGTGCACTGAAATTATAAAGGATGGTGATGGAAAAATATTAGAAGTTCGCTGTACTTACGATCCTGAGACTCGCGGTGGAAATGCACCTGATGGCCGGAAAGTAAAGGGAACTATCCATTGGGTTTCTGTTGAACACGCACAAGAAGCAGAAATCAGGTTATATAATTCGCTTTACACGTGTCCCCATCCTGGAACAGAAAATGATTTCGTTGATGATATAAACCCCAAATCAATCGAGGTTTTAAATGGGTGTAAGTTAGAGCCTAGTCTCTCCAAACTAGACATCGATGCACCTATTCAGTTCGAGAGAATAGGATATTTTTATAAAGACTTAGATAGTCAGTTAGATAAACCGGTCTATAATCGGACCGTCTCTCTTCGCGATAGTTGGCAAAAAGCAAAAGGGTAGAAATATGCTAACCAGAACGATGGTAAAACTTATTGAAGAAAACACAATTGGGTTAGTTGCAACCGTGACACCAGATGGATTTCCTGCAGTATCTCCAAAAGCTACTATGATTGTTCTTGATGACACTCATATAGCTTTTTTTGATATAAGATCACCTAAGACGAAAAGAAATATCGAAGTTAATCCTGCGGTAGAACTGAATTTCATAGATATTTTTCGTCGTCAAGCGTGCAGAATAAGAGGAAAAGCATCATATATTACAAACGACGATGCTGAATTCGGTTCCCTTTCAGAGAATTTTAAAACGTGGACCTCTTTAATAGATAGCGTTAAAGGAATTTTCATAGTCAAAGTTTTATCAGCCCAACAAATTCTTTCCCCTGCTTACGACAATGGAGCAGATGCAGAACTCCTAAAGTTAGAATGGTTAGCCCGATACAACGAAATAATGTCTTAAGGGCTAGTCTCGTGAGCGTCTACCCGCATAGAAAATAACGCTGTTTTACAACCTGCTACTAACGCGGTTTCCACTCCTATAAATAAAGAGAAGATTTTTAATGTCTCTTACTAATCATATTTTTCAGAGTGGTTTGATCTGATATTCTGAATTTTTCAAAATTTACAAATTAATCAGGTCGCTTTTCCCGCATCGTAACGAATTCCTCTGCTACCGTTGGGTGGATACCAATCGTAGCGTCGAAGTCCGCTTTGGTTGCTTTCATTTTTACTGCAATTCCAATACCTTGGATAACTTCTGGAGCATCGACACCAATCATATGAGCGCCCACTACTCGTTGTGTCTTCCTATCTACTATCAATTTTTGCAGCCCTCTCTCTGTATTATTTGTCATTGTGTATTTCATGGGTCTGAAGCTTGATAAATAAACGTCAATATCTTTATAACTCTCTTTAGCTTCATGTTCTGAGAGCCCCACTGACCCAATTGGTGGTTGACTGAAAACAGCACTTGGAACATCAACGTAATCTGTTTTGATCGGATTATTATTATAAAGTGTTTCCGAAAATGCGCGCCCCTCAGAGATTGCTACAGGGGTTAAATTAATACGATTGGTAACATCACCAATAGCATAGATGCCATCAACATTTGATTGGTTCCACTCATCAACTTTTATAGCTCCATTTGCATCAAGCTGTACCCCCACCTCGGCTAGACCTAAACCAGATGTGTTGGGGGCCCGTCCAGTTGCATAAAGAACTTGGTCTGCATCAATAGGTTCGTGATTAGATAAGTGAACCTTAAAACCATTTGCCATTTTTTCTATTTTTACAGGCAGTGTTTCCGGCAGAATTTTAATACCCTTTTTCATCATCTCATCTGTCAAGGTGTTACGGATGTCGCCATCAAACCCTCTAAGGACCTTCTCAGCTCTAAAAGCCAAATCAACTTTCGATCCAAAGCTATTAAAAATACCTGCAAATTCAACAGCAATATAACCAGAGCCCACAATGACAATGCGCTCGGGCATATCCGGCAATTCCATCGCTTCATTTGAGCTTATTGCGTATTCAATACCAGGAATAGTTGGGGTGCTAGGCCATCCACCTACTGCAATGAGAATGCGGTCTGCAGTAATAGTTTGACCACTCACAGCGACGGTATGTTTATCAATTAGTGTTCCCCTTCCATGAAAACGCTCTACATTAGCGTTCTCCAGTAAATTCACATAAATCCCATGCAATCGATCTAATTCAACATTCTTTGCATCGATCATCTGCTGCCAATTATGTTTCAGACTATCTACAGTCCAACCATATCCTTTTGCATCAGAAAGCTCTTCCCTAACGTGGCTTCCATAAACCATTAGCTTTTTGGGAACACAGCCACGTAAAACGCATGTCCCACCCTCTCTGATCTCTTCGACAATTGCTACCTTGGCGCCATAAGCTCCTGCCAACCGCGACGCCCTAACACCACCAGAACCCGCTCCTATTGTTATAAGCTCATAATCATATTTAGACATTGCTTAAACCCTTTAAATGAATGATAAAATTAGATGGAAAATAAGTCGCGAAAGATGATTATTATCTCCGAACGTCTACCAAAGAATTAAATAAAACTAATACGCACATATATAAAAACTCACTTAGGATAATTACATTTATTCCTTTAATAATAACATCAGCTTAGTTCTAGAGGAAATTCAAAAAAGTGGCCTATACTGTTTAATGCAGAAAGTAGATACTCTTATTAGTTATAATTTTTAAAATGTGGACATCAACAAATATATTTGTCGGGAGACCAATGTATCGGTCTATAGTCTTGATCATCCAACTCTTAGTGTTTTTCGGCGCAATTGCTTCGAGCGATAAACCCAGTGCAAAAGAACGCGACATTTATCTAATCAGCACGGGCTGGCACACTGGTATTGCCGTGCCTGTCGACACCTTATTAAAACGAAATTTACCTGAATCGCTTGATTTTAGAGAAATACAATATTTAGAAATCGGATGGGGAGATAGAATTTTTTATCAGTCGCCTAATCCATCATACAGTGCTTTACTTAATGCATTATTAAAACCAACCTCTTCAGTTATTCATGTCTACGGCTTTAACCACAGCATAGAGACCACATTCAGAAATTCCAAAACAGTTAAATTAACATTAAACGAAACAGAGTATACAAAATTACTCTATTTTATTCATAAAAGTTTTACACGAAATGTGAATGGAAAGGCTCGATTAGAAGGCGTCGGCCTTTACGGAAAAAATAACAGTTTTTTCTATATGGCAAACGGTGAATTTCATCTTTTTAATAACTGTAATACTTGGGTTGGCAGTGCTATACAATCAACTGGAATAGGGCTAAACTCAACCGGAATTGTGACAGCGGATAATTTGTTGAAAACCGTTCGTTATTATATAGATAACAACTAAGCGTTTCATTGACTTCCAAGGATCATTCGAACAATTGATAACTAAATAATCATATTCAGTCTTGGAGAATGGCTATTACTAACCACGAAGAAGAATTAATAAAACTTCGAGCCTCAAGCGAGGCAGGTACGCGTCTACTTGAAGATACCATTCGCGCACTCCGTGAAAGCTTAGAAGTAGCTACGGCTGATACAGCACAGAATCTGGAAAACCTAAGTGCCACACATGAAGGAAATCGAAGGGAGGCGGAGAGTAATATCCAGGCTCTTAGGGATAGTATGGAACAACTGCGTAATGACTATGAAGAAAAGCTTGATAGTGAACGTGCTACCTTCTCGGGATCACAGCGGGAATCCGAATCTAATGTGCAAGCATTAAGAAATACTATGGAGCGGCTACAAAATGACTATGAGGAAAAACTTGATAATGAACGCGCTTCAAATGAAGGTGCAAAAAGAGACTCAGAGGCGAACATTCAAGCTCTGCGAGACACCATGGAGAGAATGCGCAATAGCTACGAAGAAAAACTTGATAATGAGCGGGCCGGACACGGCTCTGCTCAACGGGAGGCCGAATCAAATATTCAGGCATTACGTAACACTATGGATAACATGCGAAATGATTATGAAGAAAAATTTGATCTTGAAAGAGCAGAGCATGACTCAAATCGTAGAGAATCAGAAAACAGCACACAAGCATTACGAGATACTTTGGAAAGAATGCGTAATGACTATGAGGAGAAACTTGATCGGGAACGCGCTGCCTACGAAACCTCTAAGCGGGATGCCGAAGCCAACGTAAAGGCACTTCGAGAAACTATGGATTCTATTAGGAATGATTACGAAAAAAACTTTAAAAAATAATGATGTCAATAATAACTATATAAATGTCAATAATGTATTAAACTGAGCGTTCTGAAGAGTTAAAAGGAATTAGAGAATGGCCGCCCGAGGCGAAAAACCACCTTCAAAAGGTACCAGCAAAGAGCCAAGAAAAACAAAACGTGTTGACATAGCAAGTGATCTATCGCGCCTTGGTTCATTCGACGAAATTTTAGAATATTTAATCACCCACGTTACAAAAACTATAAATGCAGAAAGAGGCAGCCTATTTTTACATGACCCTGCCGCTCATCAACTATATACTCGGGTGGCTCTAGGCAATCTTTCCCGAGAAATTAGAATCGATGAGCAATCTGGTGTTGCTGGTTGGGTTTTCAAGAATGGTGAGTCCGTGATTGTAAATAATCCATACGATGATGAACGGTTCAATCAAGAAGTGGACGAGAGAACTGGGTATACAACTGATAGTTTAGCATGTGTGCCCATATTTACATTTGGGGAAACCCCTATTGGCGTATTACAGGTTCTTAATAAGATAGATAGCAAGTTTACAGAAGATGACATTGATGCGATTCAACTCGTAGCTTCCCAATGTGCTTCAACTTTAAACACCTATGCTCTCACAGAGAGAATGGAAACTCAAAAGCGACGTGAAGCAGAATTTATGACATTGGTGTCTAAATTAACAACAGAGTTAGATTTATCACGTCTTTTAAACCATGTTGTGGACGCTGCGACGGAAATGCTCAATTGCGAGCGGGCCACAGTATTCCTAAACGATGAAAAAACTGATGAATTATTCTCGATGGTTGGTGCGGGCTTAGGAGCTTTTGAAATTCGTCTTCCAAATAGCGCTGGTATATCCGGTGCAGTTTTTCAATCTGGAGATAATGTAAATATTCCTCATGCGTATGCAGATCTGCGGTTCAATCCTGGATTCGATAAACAAACTGGTTTTTTTACTAGATCAGTTCTATGCGTCCCAATTTTAAATAAACATGGCAAGCGAATAGGGGTAACTCAAGCTTTAAATAAAATTGGCGGCCCATTCACGGAGGAAGATGAGGGAAGAATTCAGGCATTTACTGCACAAATTTCTGTAGGTTTAGAAAATGCAAAAATGTTCAATGATATGCAAGCTGTTAAAAATTATAACGAGGCAATGCTGCAAAGTATGTCCAACGGTGTAATCACAGTAGATGAAACAGGGACTTTAAAAAGTTTAAATAAATCGGCGGAAGATATAATTAAAATAGGGGCTGATGCGAACCTAGGAAAACCACTTGCAGAAATTTTTGGAGAAAAGAACCAATGGTTAGTTGATGAAATCACTAAAGTTACAGAAACCGGTTCGACAGAAAACTTGGAAGACGCTGATCTGTATACCGGTGAAGGTGAATTAGTCTCAGCCAATATAGCCCTTCAGCCCATGATATCTGGTGAAGGTGAAACAATCGGTGCGTTAATGCTGGTAGAAGATATTTCTAGTGAAAAACGGGTGCGATCTACAATGTCACGATACATGGACCCTCAGTTAGCCAATCAACTTTTAGAAGGAGGTGACGGGCAGGCTATGCTTGGTGGACAAGCGGCAGAAGCAACAGTTTTATTTACCGATATAAGAAGCTTTACGACCATTGCAGAATCCCTCGGCCCACAAGCCACCGTTGCAATGCTGAATGAGTATTTTGAAATAATGGTTGCATGTATTTCTGATGCTGGTGGCATGTTAGATAAATTCATAGGGGATGCTTTAATGGCTGGGTTTGGAGTTCCTTTGCCCAGCGATGATGCCCCAGATGCTGCTGTGAAATCTGCAATTGCAATGATTTCTCAGCTCAGAGTTTGGAATGCCGGCAGACTTGCTGCTGAGAAACCTGCGATAAATATGGGAGTAGGCGTTAACACAGATAACGTGGTAACAGGAAATATAGGTTCTTCTAAAAGGATGGACTTTACGATGATCGGTGATGGCGTTAATTTAGCTGCCCGCTTGGAAGGTAGTTGTAAGACGTATGGTGCACAAATTATTATCTCTGAATATACGCAAAATAAATTAAAAGGCATTTATGCACTCCGGGAACTAGACCGGATCGTGGTAAAGGGCAAAACAGAGCCAGTATCTATTTTTGAAGTTTTGGACTTTCATGACGATGAAACGTTCCCAGCGCGCATGGACGTTGTTGGTCACTTTTTAGAAGGGTTGAACCACTATCGGGCAACAAGCTTCGATGAAGCTATAAAATCGTTTACAGCCGCTCTAGCAGCTAACGCGTCTGATGTTCCCAGTAAACTTTACATAGAACGCTGTAATTTATTTAAAGAAAACCCGCCACCAGCCGGATGGAGCGGAGAATGGGTCATGACCGAAAAATAACCTGCTTCATCAAAGTGGTTTTACTTTGAAAAAGGAGTAGTTTTCATTAACTCCTTTTTCTCTTATTTAAGCTGACCTAATAATCTCAGGGGTCATAAAAACAAGGCCACTTTGATGGCCATTTAACTCACATAACTCATAAACTGCATCAAAAACTTTATCTTTAGCTTTCTTTTCGGCGACAATACTTAGAATAGCTGCTTCACCAAAATCTCCAAATTGCTTTTCCTCAAACAAGTCGCTTGACCGACCCATCTCTACGGTTACGCTTTTAACTCCCTCAAATTCATTCATAGCCTCTAAAACCTTCTGGCCAAAATCTTTTTGGAGAAGCGCCCCTATCTCTACAGTCATATCATTTGTTCCTTAAGCAATCTCTTTGAGAACTGACTCTGGTATATATGTTGCCACTCTATCGAGCTTGGTCATAAACATAATACCCTTGCCTGGTGTATCCAAACCGCCAGCCAGATACATAGCTTCAAACACACGATCGGCCTGCTCCTCAGAGACGATAATCCTAATAACTTCTTTTTGTTCATCTATAGTTACACCAAGAAGTCCCATTCTTTCTCTGATACCAGTTCCCCGGCCATAGCTTATGGTCGCCCCTTGGGCTCCACAGTTTTTTGCTGCGTCTAGCACATCTTCAGCAAGCCCTGTTTGCAGCACACAAGTTATCATGTTTGCTTCAGATAAATATGTAACGTTTCTTCCAGCCATAATTGATATCCTTATTTTTAAGTACTATTAGCTCTCGTTTTTAGACTTTGATCCTTGGGTAAATTGAATTACTAAGCCCATGGTTAAGACAGCGACAATTGGGCAAATACTAGCAAGTGATAAAATACCAAAGCCCTCTACTGCTGATACCGCATTACCAAGTCCCAATCCCATAGCAAGAACCAAGGGGACAGTAACTGGCCCAGTGGTAACCCCAGCACTATCCCATGCAACGTTGACAAACTCTTCGGTAGAAAGAACCGTCATCGTTAGTCCAATCGCATAAAGCGGTAACAACATCATCATAAGGTCAAGATGAAAAATCAGTTTCGCTACACCAAGCGCAATACCAACAGCAACTCCAATGGCAACGCTATACATCAACATAGATTTCTTAAAAGCTCCGTTTGTCAATTCCTGAACCGTTAGACCAAGCGCATTTAATGCTGGTTCGGCTAAAGTAGACCCAAAGCCTAGGAGGAATGCAAATCCAACACAAATAACAAACCCTATCAACTCAGGATAATGCGGGGAGTGCTCCACAATGTCTAATGGCATAAAAGCTGCTGGCAGTGCTTCGCCTGTTTGAGTACCAATGGCTCCCAGTCCATAAGTCAATCCAACATTGAAAATACACATCCCAATTATAGATAATGTTAAGCCATAAAAGGTAACCATCCTATTAGGTAATGTCGCTTTAAGAATAATGAATAGAACAAACATGAGAAACAGTACAAGCGGCAAAATAGCCCGCACTCCCAATATGATTTCAACTAATGGGGTTTTATCCCATGCTGTCAGCTCCACTTGTGTAGCCGAAGACGCTGTCTGCGATGCGGCTATAATTTGCTCTGGGCTGATTTGAAAGGAGACAAAGACTGATAAAATTAAAACAGCTAATATTGGAAATAACGACGCCAAAGTAACAACACCGAAGCCTGACAAGGATGAATTTCCCTTCCCTGCAGCATTCGCAATACCTATCCCTAAGGAAAGTACTAATGGAACTGTAACTGGACCCGTTGTAACCGCCCCACAATCCCATGCCAACCCGAGTATGCTAATTAAATTAGGATCACTCCAAGCGTAAAATGACAGTAACGCTACTGGAATTAATGCTGCATAAATCATCGGTTTAAGAGACCAGCCTCGGACAAATCGGACAGTTCCTAATATTGCAGCGAGCCCTACGCCCGCACCAACCATCAAAACTAGTGGAAGGGTCCAATTATTCAGAAGTTCGAATAGATAAGGCGCTTTTCTAACATCTACTGAAGCCCCAAATGCTTGTAATGCCCCAATAGCTGGTTCTGCAAAGGTTACCCCGACCCCAAGAATACCGATGATAATGTAAACAACTGTCATCGAAGCCTTTTTTGGAAGGTTGTCACCTATGATCTTACCAAACGGCATAAGCCCTGTACTCAGGCCTTCCATGAAAACAGCTAGCCCCAGAATAACTGCCGCTAACCCAATACACAACGACACAGCTTGGTCAATTGGCTGTCGTAAAACTAATACCTGAAATAGTATCAAGTAAACGGCTAAAGGAACAACCGCCTTAATTTGATCCATAATTCTGACATAGCTGTAAGGCCCGAATAAATTACCCGCACTTTTGAGGGTCATCTCGATCTTTTTTGGCTTTAAAGCATCCGGATCACCATCTACCGGTTTTGGCGTTAACAAATTATAACTGACAGTTTTATGTCTCACATTTGTCTGTGCAAGATATTGCGAATAACGCATGCTCTAACTCCATAACAACTCTAATTTCCATAAATTATAACTATATTACCCTAAAATACAATGGTAACTGCAAAAAGCCCGCATAGCCTAAATATCTTTTCCCCACAAACTAACACTGATAACTACTAGGTAATTTCTGCTTTTAACTTAAATCCACACCTTTATTTTGACTAAGTGGATTTTAAAATATCAACTGAGTTTTTTTTCTCAATATCTCAATAAAAAATACAAAACCACCAGCTAGCGTCAAAAATATGATTGGTGAAACAGCTAATATAAGAAGCCCACTCAATCCTGGGTATCCCGAAATAAACTCGATATACTTAATGATTTGCCCTATCGTGACATCACTTAATGAAAATAAAATTACTATTCCAAAGGCTAACAATGTTATAAGCAAGATAGTCCAACGATAACGAATAAACTTCAATACATCACTCAACAGGGGGCACCTCACCCTTCTGTGGAAAGATCGGTAATTTAAGATTACAACCACTTATTTCCTCATAAAACAAGCCAGCCCGTAGTAATTCTGCTTCTCCTCGTGGACGGCCGACCAGCTGTAATCCGATAGGCCTGCCGTATTGATCAAATCCGCACGGTAATGACAGCGCTGGTGAAGCGCAAAGGGTAACCGCTCCTGTCAGCATGGAGGCAGCCATATAATGCTCTAATTTTTGTCCAGCTATAGCCGTGGGATGTCTTAAATTGACATCGAAGGCGGGCGTGTTTGCACCTGGTGTAATAATTATATCATAAATATTAAATAGTTCGGCAAAGCGAGCATAAAGTAACCCCCTTGCTCTTTCTGCTTTAGCTAGTTTTGATGTATTTTGGTTTAAGCCTAATTCTGTATTCCAGATTATATCTTTTTTTATTCTTGATGGGTATTTTTGTAATTGCAGTTCACGGTCAATTACAAACTGCTGAGATCGCAGAGAAAGAAAAGTACCCTCTAAATCATCTAAATCGATGGTTATCTCGTCCACCTTCATTCCACAATTTTCAAAATTTTTCATGGCCGCTCTAGTAATCTCTATTGTTTCCTTATCGACAGGGGCTCCTCCGATCGTTTGAGCATACGCAATCCTTTTTGGAGGAGGTAACTCATCCAGAGCCACACTATAAGGTATACTTGGCGCTTCGAACGTCATAGGATCTAACGGACAGAAACCTGACATAGTATCTAGAAATAAAGCTAAATCCCTAACGTTTCTGGCCATAGGGCCTTGAACCGACAAGGGAGAGAATAGGGTATTTACTGTTCCCCTAGTAATTCTTCCAGGCGACGGTCGTAAACCTACTACTGAACAGTAAGTCGCTGGCCGTCTGAGACTGCCCCCGTGATCACTACCATGCGCCAACCAAATTTCTCCAGCGGCTAGCGCGGCAGCTCCACCACCGGTTGAGCCTGCTGGTGTAAGAGAAGTATTCCATGGGTTTTTTGTTTTTCCAAAAACATCATTAAAGGTTGAACCACCAGCACCAAACTCTGGAGTATTTGACTTGGCTATCACAATCCCACCCATATCTTCTATTCTTTTGACCAATGGATGCGACACTTTAGGAATATGATTTGCGTATATCGGAGAACCGTAAGTTGTTCTAACACCCTCCACATCTGTTAAATCTTTAATCGCTACGGGTAACCCGGCCAACCAGCCAGGTTTATTATTATTTCTATTTTTACCCGCCATAAGTAGACTAGCGTGCTCGCGAGCACGCTCGAAACAAAGCGTCGGAAGCGCATTAATCAGTGGCTCCACTTCCATAATCCTTGCTTCAGCAGCAGATATCATTTCTAAAGGCGAAATATCTCCCGAGTTTAGTTTTGAGACAGCTTCAATCGCCGTTAGCTGAATTAGTTCATTTATCATAATTAAAACTAGCAATATCATTGAAAATTTGGTTAAGCAGTGTTTAACAGTCCGATATTTACTAGTTGAAGTAAATATGTTTTGCGTTAAACAAATGAATTTATCTTCTTATTAAACATAATTAGTCTTTAATTCACTTTACCAACACGTCGTCCATAACAAATAAAGCTAAGAAGGCTGCTTTTATAAAAGATAAAGAGTCTCGGTGAAAAGCCCAATATGATAAGAGATTTATAAAATTATCATTTTCAAGCCACTACTTGCGTTGACGGTAACGTTACATTTTTATAGAACCTATAAACAAAAATTTATTATAATGGACTGAAAGAAATGGCTATTCGTCAACTCATAAGAGATGCTTTTCAATGTGATGAATTAGTGCATCAATTTAAAGTACTCGATGTGGAGGATGGCTTGCTAACGACGGGGTCTGAAAAGGAGGTCAGCGGAAACAAGTTATACACTGATATGTATATTACAGATGAAGCAAAAAATAGACTTGACTTAACTAACAAAAAAATAGATCGACTTGGGGAAGATACTGATAACGATGCTACCTATAAAATAGAATTAGAATTTCTTGAAAAAGAGAAAAATCAACTTCTCGAATTTCTTGCGAAATGGGGTCCTAAAGACGCCTTTTAGGTATCTGTTGTATCTACCTGCACCAAATTTATGTCGTCACAAATCCTGCACTCAAAGACTTGGTCATTATCTCAAAATTAAATTGCGCTCCAAACTCTGCATTCTCAATAAGGGCGTAGTGCAATGGGCGTGAACCTTCTCCCATTCTTTTGCATCTTTGATAATCTTAACCTTGAATTTTATATTGGACCTAAGGTCCTTGGTGAAATTTGTTTGACTTACAGTCTTAATATAACGCAGGCTTAAATCTGTTTATCGTAACGGAGTGCTTATGAAATTTATGTTGATAATTATTATAACGATGGGTTCGCCAGTGATCGGTGATAAACTAAAAACATTTGAACTTCAAATCCCGCAAGAAAACAAAGAGACTTGCGAAAAATCTGCAAAGACATTCAAATTCTCACTACCTGTAATTACTATGGATACCAGATGTGAATCTAGAAAGAACAATCAAGAACCCACTATGCAATTAACATAAAATAACTACTTCTCTGCACATTTTTTGATTGTGTTTTATCATTATAATCTTCACCCAAAAGAAAGGTCTTAAGTTGTAAATTTCTTTTCGAAACTTGGGACACCCTGTTTCACCTCTTCTGCTGATCAATTTGTTGGTTTGAACTGAGACTAAAAAATTGAGAAATTTTGCATATTTAGGTTCAGAGTTTTCACCAC
>CAXYEO010000012.1:0-86596 GCA_964276085.1 uncultured Thalassobaculaceae bacterium
TCAAACCTACTCGACGGTCACACTTTTCGCTAAATTGCGCGGTTGATCCACATCTGTACCCTTTTCATTAGCTGTGTGATAGGCAATCAGTTGAACTGGTAACGAGTACAGTATCGGTGCAATCAGTGGATGAACTTTAGGCATCTCGAAAACCCAAGCGGGTTCATCGTCTAAACGTTTAATTCCCTCTCTGTCAGAGAGTAAGATAACCCTTGCACCTCGCGCTAGAGCTTCCTTTAAATTAGATGCCGTTTTTTCGAACCATTCATCGTAAGGAGCTACCATTACTACGGGCATTCCATCCTCAAGTAGCGCTATGGGACCGTGCTTCATCTCTCCAGCTGCATATCCTTCAGCATGGATGTAACTCAACTCTTTGAGCTTCAACGCCCCTTCTAGGGCTGTAGGGAAATTGAGCCCTCTCCCAAGATAGATAACATCTTTCGCTAAAGCCAGTTCATGTGCACAAGCTTTCCAGCGACCCTGTTCAGCCAAAACTTCTGCCATTTTTATCGGCAAACGACTTAGTTCAGTCATTATTGCTGTAGATGCTTTCTTATTTAAAAAATTACGCTTATGGGCCCAATCAACCGCAAGACTAAGTAATACAACTAACTGCGTTGTAAATGCTTTGGTAGACGCTACAGAAATTTCTGGACCGGCCTGCGTTTTCAGAACAATGTCGGACTCACGGGCAATAGTACTTTCACTAACATTTACCAGACTAATAATATGCTGTCTTTCTTCCCGAGCATGCCTTAAAGCCATCAAGGTATCTAAGCTTTCTCCCGACTGTGATATAAATAGGGCAGCCCCTCCTTTCGGCAACACCGAATTACGGTAACGAAATTCTGAAGCAATATCTACTTCTACCGGTAACCTCGCCAAACCCTCCAACCAATATTTAGCTACCATTCCGGCATAATAACTAGTACCTGCAGCTATTATGGTAAGCTTGGGCAGTAAAGTGGGGTCAAATGGAAATTCTGGCATTTTCATTTGATCTGAATTAGGGTCATAAAAAGCTGATAACGTGTACCCTATCACCTCTGGTTGCTCATGGATTTCTTTGTCCATAAAATGCCGGTATTTTCCTTTACCTATAAGCGCACCAGATACCTCTGTTAAACTGATAGGACGTTCGACCTGCTTATTTTCGGCATTATAGATATTTAAATAATCTTGACCGATTATGGCCCAGTCCCCGTCTTCCAAATAGCTGATGCGGCGGGTCATAGGTGCTAATGCCAATGCATCAGATCCGATAAACATTGCTTCATTTCCATAACCTATAGCTAATGGTGACGATTTACGGGCTGCCATTAGTATACCGGGGTGATCAGCTATCATGATCACCAGTGCATAAGCACCATTCAATCGTTCAATAATGGAGCGCATTATTTCCTCAGGCACTAAACCTTGATCATGATAATGTTTTACCAAATGAGCCACCACCTCGGTATCGGTGTCTGTTTCCATCACGAAGCCTAGTGTGACAAGCTCGGTTCTTAATTTTTTGTAATTTTCAATGATGCCATTATGAACGACAGAAACAGGACCAGAGACATGTGGATGGGCGTTTATTAAATTTGGGGCCCCATGGGTGGCCCATCGGGTATGTCCTATTCCAATATTTCCAGTTAGAGGATTGTCCTTTAATTTTTGTTCTAACTTTGCTAATTTTCCCTCTGCCCTCCTCCTATTCACAACACCTTTAACCAGTGTAGATATACCTGCAGAGTCATAACCTCTGTACTCAAGCCTACGCAAACCCTCGAGAATAGAAGGCACGACGGATTTAGCTCCAATCATTCCAATAATACCACACATACTCTAATCTTTCTTCCAAGCCCGCTGTCGTTTGGTGCGAAATCGTGTTGCCCCATTTGGTATTTCCTTCAACTCGCCCCGGACTACGCTTATAGTATTATCATCAACAGACATCGTGATCGTACTTCCAGCCCCAATAATGGCATTTTTGCCAACCTCCACGGGAGCTATAAGAGATGTATTTGAACCGATAAATGCTCCATCACCGATAACAGTAAGGTGCTTTTTAATCCCATCGAAATTACAAGTGATTGTCCCTGCGCCAATATTTACTTCTTGTCCAACATCCGCATCTCCAACGTATGACAAGTGATTGACTTTAGTACCTTCACCTATTTTTGCTTTTTTGATTTCTACAAAATTCCCTACTTTAGCCCCTTTCTCAATTTCAGTGCCTGGCCTCAATCGAGCGTAAGGACCAATCACTACTTCGTCAGAGACGATAGCCCCTTCGAGGTGCGAAAAACTTTTTATCTCAACCGATTCCCCTATATCTACGTTTTTCCCTATCACCACATTTGGATGTATTATTGTATCTCTTCCTATTATCGTATCATGAGAAAGAAAAGTTGTTTCAGGCGAAACTAATGTTACTCCATTGTTTAACATCTTTGTTCTCAGACGTTCTTGCATCATAGCCTCCGCTTTCGCGAGATCCGCTCGAGAATCTACTCCTAATGTTTCTTCTTCCTCTCCCTCAACAACCTGTGCATAACCACCTTTTTTCAATGCAATTCGAACTATATCTGTCAAATAGTATTCTTTTTTTCCATTTTCAGGGGAAAGTGCCTCCAAAAACTCTATTATTTTGGCACCATTCACAGCCATCACACCCGCATTGTATAATTCGACTGGCTTATCGATAGTGTGAGCTTCAGATACCTCTACTATCCTTTCTAATTTCCCGTCCGCATCTAAGACAAGACGCCCATATCTATCAGGGTTTTCTGTTCTAAAACCTAAAACAACAACATCAGGCGGATCCGCAATTTCTCTAGCTGAGATTAAACGTCTTAATGTTGATGTCATAATCATTGGATCTGCGCCAAAAGCGACTAGGACAGTTCCAGATAAGTTTTTTAGATTGCTTAACCCTGCTTTAACCGCATCTCCAGTCCCTAAAGATTTTTCCTGAATTCTTATGCTAGCTGGATTTACGATCTCCCCAAGTTCTTCTTGCCCAGGTGCAATCACTACTACAAGATTATCAGGCTCTAAAGGTTTAATAGCTTCTATAACATGACATACGAGCGGCAACCCCGCTATTTCATGGAGTACTTTAGATTTTTGTGAATTAATTCTTGTACCTTTACCTGCGGCAAGGACAAGAACAGATAAATAATGTGACATACGGGCTAATCAAACAAAATAAATTAAAAATATTGCTATAATATGCCACAGGCTCAAGATTAGAAGAAATAAATATTTATTACTAAAAATGACAGACTTAAATTGAGCACGATCTATTATAGTCTATTGCTAATGTAATCTCAGAAATGTAGACCCTTTAATTTTTTTCCAGTTAGTGGTGCCGATGAAGCCTTCCCTAATTATTTTTGATTTAGATGGAACTCTTGTGGATAGCGCTCCAGATCTCAATGCCTGCGGCAATAGAATGCTAAAAATAATAGGACGCAATCCATTGAACTTGGAAAAAAGTAAAACCTTCATTGGTGATGGAGTGCGTATTTTTATAGAAAAAACACTGCATTCTGCTGATTATTCAGCGAGTTCCATCGAGATAGATGAAATCGAAAAATTATTTTTAAATGACTATCAAGAACGTTCAGCAGAACTATCAAAACCTTATCCAGGGGTGATGCAAACACTTGAGAAACTTAAACAAGCTGGATACAGATTGGGCGTATGTACAAATAAACCTCAACAAGCAAGTGAGAGCCTTTTAGCACGGCTTAATATCGATCATTTTTTTGAAAAAATAGCTGGTGGTGATTACTATCCATTACGAAAACCAAATAAACAGCATATTTTAAACCTAATAAATGAAATGGAAGGGGCTCCCGAAAAGACTATTATGATTGGCGATAACGAGCATGACGCTGTTATGGCAAAAGAGGCGCAAGTCTATTTTGTGTTTTGTACTTATGGCTACTCACGATTACCAGTCGAAGAGATAATTTATCAGGAGCTTATTCATTCATTCCTGGATATTATGGATTTAAAAGTTTTAAATCGATAAACACAAACTAGATCGTTTTGTTTGATTTATTTTGATCAAATGAAGAAACATGCATTAGGTTGCTTGGCTAACTTTTGGAATAACTTCCTCAGCCATCAATTGCATACAATCTATTGCCGTGGATTTATCCATTCCAGCCCACTCCATTGAAACAATTAAATGGTTAACTCCCAATTTTCTATTAATGGCAATCATTTGATCGGCAACTTCATCGGGCGACCCTATTAAGAAACGATCTCCAACAAGGCTCTCAAAATCTCCAGATAAACTCTCTCCTTCAGGAAGTTGATCACTTTGACCAGTCGCATGGTATGAGGCGTATTTTTTTGCGACAAACGGACCGGCTAACCGCATTGCCTCAGTTTTCGTTCTTGCCACGAACGCCTCCCTCCGCATTGGAAATTCCTTGGGAAACGGTTTTTTGAATTTATCCAATAAACCTCTATAAATTTCAACTTGTCCAGTCAAAGTTTCTATCGTGGTATGAGGGTTTATATACCAGCAATCCCCGTGCTCTGCCGCTCGTTTCAAAGCTACGTCAGCATTAGCACCGATCCATATTGGTGGATTTGGTTTTTGAATAGGTTTAGGCCAACAAACTGCTTCCTTTAGTTCGAAGTGAGAGCCTTTCATACTAACGCTATTTTCATTCCAAAGCCGCTTAATCGCTATTAAGTTTTCGTCGGTGCGTTTTCCACGTTCTTTCTGTGTTGTCCCAAAAGCATTAAACTCTACTTCTCTGTAACCAATCCCTACTCCAAAAATCATACGTCCATTTGACAAGATATCTAAAGTTGCCATTTGCTCTGCAATATCCAATGGTTTATGAAGTGGTAAAATAATTATGCCTGCATTTAATCGAGCATTTTTTACTTCCCCAGTGAGCCTTGCTAGAATTGGTAGTTGCTGTAACGCCTGATAATCTGGTGTTGAATAATGCGAACCTTTAGTGATTGAGGCAAAGCCCAAGCGATCCGCTAAACATGCCTGTTCTATCAATTCATCTGCCACAGTTACCATATCGGCATCAAATGAATATTGACCACGTAGCATAATACCTATCTGCAAAGACATGATGGATCTCCTAAAGTGCCTCATATATTTTAACTTAACTAATATTTAATATTATCAGATCACCAAATATTTTTGCTATCTGAATTACTGCCGTTAACATGATGTTAAAAAGCATTACCTTGTTTTATTTGCTTGACCAGATTTTTTGATAATTAAATCATAATAGCATAGATCACAAAATAATTGAGTCTTACTATGGAAACGATGTCAGTCTTTGAAGATTCAACTAAATTTTAAACGACGGCATAAGTTTAAAAAATCGGCTTGATCAAAACAGTTATATTTTTATTCGTGGCCTATGACACAAGCAAACCATTTTAAATATCCGTAGCCGATTACTTAATAAGGCAGCTATGGGTGGTTAACTTGTGTCCGCATATCCAGCAGCCGAGGAGATCGTTAATCTAGCAACATCCTGCAAAGACCCAGAAGGACAAGACATGAGATTGTTCCGTGATCTCTGGAAGGATGAAGAGCTTCATCGTGCTCAGAACAGGTGCGGGCGGTATGGATATTTCGGTTAAAATACCAGGAACATGGGTTACAGGAGCATTGGAAGCTGGCGATGTTTTGATGTTCTCGGATACCACTGTTCATAAGGCACTGCCCAATAAAAGTAATATAACTCGCCAATCATTCGATGCCCGCCATCAACCTGCAAGTGCTCCAATCGCCGCACCAAATTTAAATCCTTATTCAGGCACAGGAAACTGGCAGGAGATTTATTCCAAATGGGAATCTGATGCAGCACAGTATTACTGGAAAAAACAAAACCTGAACGTCGTTCCTTTTGATACAAGATATTACAAAGCTCGAGACCAAATGGCGTTTGAGATGGCAGAAAACGGAGATCCATTAACGCGTAATACTTTATTGCGTATAGTTCAAAGAGATAGTAATCAAAATAAAATCGAGCGCGCTCAATCTTTTCTTGACGTTATGGATAGACCTAAGGCGATGAATCTGTAGGGTTAATACTCCGTTAATTAGGAGTTTGTTAATTCGCTTTAGGAAGCCTCTGCTCTACTAACTTAGACCAATAGCTAGCGCCAACAGCTAGAAGCTGATCATTAAAGTCATATTCAGGGTGGTGTAAACCTGCGCTATCTCCGTTACCTGCCCAGATATAGCAACCTGGGCGTTCTTGTAACATATACGAGAAGTCTTCAGCTCCCATGGATGGAACGGGACTTAGATCTACACCTTTTTCAGACCCTGCTATTTCTTTGGCTATCTTAGCACAAAACTCGCTTTGGCCCTTTGTGTTAATTGTTGCTGGATACCCTGAATGATAAGTTAATTCTGATTTAGCACCAAAGGTCAATGCAACCCCGTCGATTATACGGCGAATTCGTTCTGGAAGAGTTTCTTGAAGTTCCTTATCAAATACGCGGCAGGTTCCCTTAAGCAGAACCGTATCAGGTATAATATTAAATGCTTCGCCAGCATGGAACTGCGTAACACTAACCACTAAGGATTCTTGGGGATTTATATTTCGACTTGTAATTGTTTGAAGGGCCAAAACGATATGGGACCCTACAACAACAGGATCTACACCTTGGTGGGGCATAGCCGCATGAGCCCCCCTACCTTGCACCAAGATTTCGAAATTATCTCTGGCAGCCATCATGGGACCAGGCGCAACAGCAAAATCGCCAACCTTCATGCCAGGCATATTGTGCATTCCATAGACTTCCTCGGCTGGAAACAGATTAAAAAGACCATCTTCGATCATTTTTTTCCCACCACCTTTGCCCTCCTCCGCAGGCTGGAAAACAAATTGTACCGTTCCATTAAAATTCTGTGTCTCAGTCAAATATTTCGCAGCACCTAATAACATAGTAGTATGACCATCATGGCCACATGCATGCATTTTTCCAGGGGTCTCGGAACAATGCATAACGATCCTTTTTCTTGTAAAGGCAGAGCATCCATGTCAGCTCTTAAAGCTATTGCCTTTCCACTTCCATCGCCAGACGACAAGGTTGCAACCACCCCCGTTCCAGCTAGGCCTCTATGAACAGATAAGCCCATATCTTCCAATTTATTTGCTACAAAATCGGAAGTTTTAAACTCTTCAAAGCCAAGTTCTGGATTCTTGTGCAGGTACCTTCGCCATTCTGTGAGTTCATCTTGGTAATCTGCAATGCGATTAATTATTGGCACGATAATATCCTCTGACCTTACAAAAAGTATATCTTATTACTGCTTCCCTAGTTCTTCCATACGTTTATTTGATAGATCAAAAAGACCTACATTTTTTTCCACATCATATGGCGCCTCCTTGAAAGATTCTGGATCCCACTCGCTCCGGGGCGTCCCAAAAAAATCTCCTCCATAAACGTGTAAACCACCCGTTAACTTGGTAAGTGGATTATAGACCCCATGAATTGCTGTTTCCCCAAGAAAGCTGCAATCTTTTTCATTCATTATTTTTAATCCTAATTTAGTCAAACCATCTTCCTCAGAACGACGGTAGAAAGTGTTTTCCTCACGGCCCTGGTAAATTCCAATCACGGCCCACATACTATGGTCATGCGGCATTAAATTCATTTCTGGCCCCCAAATAAGATTGAGGACTGTTAAATCGTCCGAACGATATAAAGTGTTAACCCCTGCTTTTTGCGGTTCCCCAATAGCAAGCATAAGAGCCGATGGATCTGAGACAGCACGGGCCACAACATCTCGAACAGCCCGTTCCTTATCCGTTTCATTCATAGCAAGTCTGCAATCTGCACAAAATTGGTCTATCTCAAACAAAGTTTAGCTCCTATTAAAAAGGTGAAAGTTTTCCTGTAGCATTATAAAAAAATAAAAATGGTCCACAACGTTACTTTATTCTTTATCCATCAAATTCACATTAAAAACGGTGTTAAGTACATATATTTCAGTTTAGTCCAAATCAAATATCTCTAATCCTTATTTCTAGCTAGAAATCACAAAGACCCTTTATCAATCAAACGTTTTTTTATGTCTTATATCCGTAGTCCCGTAAAGCACCTTCCTTCGAAATTAATCCTAAAGATAAATCCCGCTGTATCTTTTCTTTTGGGCGGTCAGCAGGGTCCCCTATGCCTCCTCCTCCAGCCTGCACAAGAGTCATCATGTCAAGTGGCTCAAGTGTATGCGCACCCTTTGGATGGATGACACCGCCATTAATCCTATGCTCACGAAGTGTTCCGGGACGGCCATTATTATACCCAGGAGCAGGAAATTCGGTACGGTTTGCCATTGATAAAACAGTCATTGGGTTACCAGTATCATTTCTCAAGGTGACTTCTTGACCAAGACCTCCTCTAAAAGTGCCAGGACCGCCACTGTCTGGAATTGTTTTTTTACTAACTACTGTCATACCTGTTATTGTTTCCCATATTTCAACTGGGACTGTTGCCATATTGGACGGGCCCGGCAAACAATCTCTGCCGTCTAGTCCTTCCAAAGCTCCAAAGCCGCCTGCGGTGAAATGAATAGTCGAAATGGGTCTGCCATCAGGATGCGTGCCTTGGACAGTTACTAAATCTATCATTCCATTATCTGCTTGAATTTTATCAGCCGCCGCCTCCGCTAAAGCTCCAAAAATAAGACCTGGTACAAAGTGACCTATAGCGTGCCTTCCACCAGTTGGGTATGGCGGTTGAGCGTTTAGCAAGCATCCTTCCGGAGCAGAGACACTTATTGGTCGAGAAGCGCCCTCATTGTTTGGTAAGCTTGGAATAGTAATACATTTTATTGAATACAACGACATCGCGTTTGTGTAGCAAAAAGGAACATTTATTCCCCTATTCACACACCCCCCAGTACCGTGGAAATCGATATCTATAGATTCATCTTTGACCTCTATAGTGCATTCTAACGGGATTGCTTTGTCTATGGCCTCAATCATTATTTTATTGTGATATGATCCATTCTTTATTTCCCTAATTTTTTTGCGCATAGCTAATTCTGATTGTGAACGTATTGCATCACTTAGTGGAGTTAAATCACGGATACTATATTCATCCATAAATTCCAATAATTGCCGTCCTCCCACTTCATTGCATGTAACATTCGCAATTAAATCCCCAATCGTGGATTCTGGAGTTCGTACATTTGCCTGAAGAAGGTCTAGTATAAATGCGTTAGTCTTACCTTGGTCTACAAGTTTGACAATCGGCAATCGCAATCCTTCATGATAAATTTGGGTGGCTGCCGCTCCAAATCCCATTCCACCAATATCTGGAAGGTGCGTAATCGACATAGTATAACCAACTAATTCCCCATCAGATTTAAATACTGGCCGCATCACGTTTATATCAAAAAGATGTCCTGTGCCCATCCAAGGGTCATTCGTACAAATAACATCACCTGGCGATAGTGACTCAGGTGGAAATTTCTGAAGCATATAGCCAAGGGTACGCGGCGCCGTTCCAATAAAAACGGGTATTGAATGACTACCCTGGGCTACCAGTCGACCCTGACGATCTAAAATAACGACAGTGAGATCAAAACTCTCAGAAACAATAGTCGAAAAGGACGTTCGGACCAATGTTGACTCTATCTCATCAGTTATTGAAACCAACCGGTTCCATAATATACCGAGAGAAACTGGGTCAAACTGTTTTTCGTCACTTCCCATGTTTAAGCTCCCAACTCGGCGATTATATTTAAAAATGGATCAATAAATGCATCGTGCACCAACAGTGATCAAGCAGGTAGACTCGCGTTCTTCGATTAAAGCTGGACCAGAGATTTCCATTCCCTCGGCTAATAGATACCGATCATAAATAGGTGTTTCTTGAAATCCACCCTCCTCAAAATACACCTCGCGAGTTCCTTTCAAAGCTGTTTCTATTTTTTCCGTTTGCTCAGAAGTTATCGCATAGCCCATCTTAAATTCCGGTTCTGGCCCCGACGCAATGACTTTCCAATTGATAATCTCAATCGGTGCGTCAATAACAGCAAATGAGTAAACTTCTGCATATCTTTCTTCAAAGAGCTTACGAAACGCAGAAAATATCTCATCAAGGGGCTCTTGGTCTGGCAACTGAACTTGTATCTCATGCGTTTGACCAAAATACCGTGCTTCGATTTGTCTGCTGATTCGAATTTCCTGATCGCAAACCCCAGCCTCTTTTAACGACTTAGTTGTTTCTTTAACTAAGGGTTCAAACAAATCGAAAAATATCTTGGCATCAATATCGTCAGTAATTACACGTCGGGATCGAGACAATTCGAATGATAGTGGGCTCGCGAGGAGACCAAGGGCCGAATAAACACCTGCTCCAATAGGAAAAACAACACGCGGTATCTTGAGTTTTTCTGCAACACTCATCGCGTGTAAAGGGCCAGACCCACCAAAAGCGACCATTGTAGCGCTTCTATAGTCAAACCCTCGTTCTGCCGCATGTATACGAAAGGCACGAGCAATATCTTCATTTGCACTATCGTGTATACCCCACGAGGTTCTTAACAGAGATAGCCCCAACGGGGCCCCAACGGTTTCTTGTATAGCCACTTCCGCTGCCTGCTTATCTAATTTCATTTCCCCACCTAAAAAGAAATCTGGATCAAGATAACCAAGCATTAAGTTTGCATCTGTGAGTGCTGCACTTGTACCATTTTTTCCATATGAAGCTGGCCCTGGGTTTGCTCCCGCGCTACGTGGCCCCACCTTAAGCAATCCACGATCGTCAATACCAGCTATTGAACCGCCTCCAGAACCAATTTCGATCATATCTAGAACAGGTATTCTAAGAGGAAAACCGCTACCTTTTCGAGCCTCACTAACTCGATCAACCTCCATTTGTTCACTTTTGAGTGGTTTATAATTCCGCACCAATGCTCCTTTTGCAGTGGTTCCTCCCAAGTCAAATGATAAGATATTCGGCAGTTTTAGTGTTCTCCCCTGAACCGCAGACATAAGCATGCCAGCAGCAGGTCCGGATTCAAGCAAGCGAACAGGAAACCTTCTTGCCGTTATTGGTGACAACATTCCGCCACTAGAAGTCATGATATAAAGCTGTCCCTTGAAACCTAATCCCTCTAAATCTTTTTCAAGTTTTGCAAGGTATTGATCAATCATAGGTCTGGTGTATGCGTTGATCGCCGTTGTTGTCCAACGTTCGAACTCACGCATATTGGGATATACATCCGATGACGAAGAAACATATAGATTTGGAAATTCATTTTGAACTAAGTTAACAACAGCACTTTCATGTGACGGATTGATGTAACTATGCAGAAAACAAACAGCAAGCGCCTTTATATTTTTAGTCTCGACAAGCTCCTTAGTGTGCCTTCGCACCTCCTCCAGATCAATTTTCGTCTCTACACTACTATTATAATGAACCCGTTCAGAAATCCCCTTCCGTAAATCGCGTGGAATAATTGGTTCTGGATATGTAATGCGTAGATCAAATAGTTCATAACGCTGTTCCATACCGGTATCCAGAATGTCTTCAAACCCGCTCGTAACGAGCATTCCGGTTGCTACCCCTTTCCGCTCAATAACGGCGTTTGTTACCAAAGTGGTACCGTGGGCGATCACAGAGATATCTGAAATTGATACATAGTTTTTTTTCAAAATCTCTTTTATTCCATCAACAACAGCTATCGAAGGATCAGAAGGAGTTGTAAGTTGCTTGTGTATAGCAAGCTTGTGTCCAGCTTGATCAAGTAACGCAAAATCCGTAAATGTACCGCCAATATCAATACCTAAACGCCAGGTCATACTATCTCCATTTATTTGAGGCTGGTGTGTCTATTAGTTATATTAAAACTAACTCACACATCCTAACCGTCCGCGTTCATAGGTAACAAACCTTTTTCTGAGAGAACCCGCTCAGCCACCTTTATCGCATCCAATGTTGCAGGTATCCCACAGTATGGAACTGTATGCAGTAAAGTTTCTCTTATTTCTTCTATAGAACAACCATTATTGATGGCACTGGTCAAATGTAACTCTAGCTCATGTGGCCGATTTAGCGCAGTTAACATTGCCAAACAAAGCATACTTCGGAATTTTTTTTCAAGTCCTGGACGGCTCCAAATCATGCCAAAAGCTGCTGCTTCCGAAAATTCTCGTAATGGCCGATTAAAATCGTTTGTTGTTTCGTCCCGTTTTTCTAAATATTGCTCTCCCAGGGCCTCTGCTAATATTTTTCTACCTTCCAGGCGTGTTTTTTCCATAATTACAATCCTCTATTAAAGTAAACAAAATACTATTGTTAATAGAGAAATTGATCGGAGCGGTAATACAATTTCAATTTTTTCTAAAACTAATAGTAATATCAGATTTATGTCTTTATTGAAAAATCAGCATCTGGTTAAATTATGAAAAACCCTGTCGGATCTGTCGAAAATCATAGTCTAAACGGTATATATTGTATTTTAATCGGAATGGTCGTTGTTACTATTCAAGATAGCACGGTCAAATGGCTAAGCCCGGATTACTCTCTTCACCAAATTATGTTTGTTCGAAGTTGTATCGGTCTTCTCATAGCTCTATTTATCATTAAGTTTGGTGGCGGCTTTCATCTCATAAAAACACAGAACTTGTGGTTACAGCTGATAAGAGGCGGTTTGTTAATTATAGCCAACATGGCACTCTTTATGGCCGTAGCCGCTATGCCTATAGCAGAAGCTATAGCGATTTTTTTTGTTGCGCCACTTTTTATAACGATTCTCTCAATACCTATTCTTAAAGAAAGAGTAGGACCAAGGCGTTGGATCGCTGTCATTGTTGGCTTATTAGGCGTTATTGTGATGATGAATCCTACGGAAAAAATAATTGATTGGGCAACTTTATTACCTTTAGTTGCTGCGTTGGCGTATGCGTTAATGCAAATGCTCACACGCAAACTAGGGGCAACTGACAAGGCGTCAACAATGACATTCTATAATCAAAGTACCCTGGTTGCCGTAAGCCTTATTATTGGTGTTATTATTGGTGATGGAAAATTCTCTAATATGGGCCACGCCAGCCTAGACTTTTTATTTAGGGCGTGGGTAATCCCTGACAAAGATCATCTGTGGATTTTCATGATTTTGGGTATCACAAGCGGTTTTGGAAGTTATCTTCTCAGTCAAGCTTATCGTTTAGGAGAGGCAAATCTCATCGCCCCGTTTGAGTACGTGTCACTGCCGTTGTCTATCTTGCTTGGATATCTGCTCTGGCGCGACTTTCCTACCTCTAGTGGTTTCGCAGGTATGACACTAATTTTAGGAGCTGGTCTCTACGTATTATACAGAGAAAAAATCCGTTCCAACAATAATTTTACCGACAACCAAAAAACCTGACCCACTCAATCTATATTGAAATGCAAACTATACTGCTTGAACTAAAGTCTTTCTAGTCAAACAACTTTGCTGTCATCTCTACTTCTACCGAAATGTTAAAGGGCAAAGAGCTCATTCCAACAGCAGATCGTGCCCCGCGTCCAGCCTCTCCAAAAACATCAATCATTAAATTAGAAAAACCATCAATAACTTTTGGATGTTCGGAAAAACCAGGAGCTGAATTCACCATACCAAAAGTGCGAATTATTTGCTGCACTCTGTCTAAAGACCCCAATTCTGTCTGCAAAGCAGATAGACTGTACAACCCTACATTACGCGCCGCGGCAATAGCTTCCTCAAGACTACAGGCAGATGGAACTTGGCCGGTAATTGGTGAGCCATCAGGATTACGAGGGCCTTGGCCAGATAAATGGGCTATCCCATCAAGGATCACAACTTTAGCATATGAGCCAGCGGGTGCCGTTGATTCAGGTAGAATAATATTTAATTCTTTTAGTCGTTTCTCAGCACTCATATTTCAAATCCCCTTATTACTTCTCAAGGGTGCATCTTGGCCCCTTTAGTTATCTTATCAACTAACTTTCTTTCTTCCCTAAGAGCTAGCCCCACAATGGGTAAATTATCGGGTTCTTTATCAGACACTGTTGCTCTGTTTGCCTCATCATGGCCAGTAGAGAACATATCTTCAATATACAAGCAAAATCGAACTCCTCTATCAATACCCCGATGATGAATAGTTCGCAGCTTCTGATAATCACACGATAATATAATCACCGGTTGAATGAGAAGAGGTAAATAAATATTGCCTGCAGAATCTTTGTACTCTTGGCCAAGCAACGATGGGTTTGCACCCAATATTCCGGACGTAAGAAAGCTAGTTACATTAAGCTTTTGCCAGACAGCTAGATCGTCTCTTAGAACTATCGCTATCTTTGTGTTAAACTCCATAATCGTCAAATTCCAAAGATTGAAGATAAACCAGTTCTCTGGCTATGCGCTTCCATCACAGCTTCATCCGGTAGCTCTATCCTTTCGCTTGCAGCTCTTAGAAGAGAAGGAAGCAGACCAACATCTCCGACTGAATTAAGAAAGACACCCGGACACGCAAGCACAAAATTCACTGCCGTTCGTATATCTTCGTCTGCCTCCAAAGGCTCGTACCATGTAGCCCTGCGTTTCGATACCCCCGCTGCCCAAGGACCACGTGCAAGACTTTTAATAGTTTGTACAGCGACCCCCCGTTCATTACACAACTTTAAGGTCTTTTCAAAGTCCTTGGCATACGTCACATGATGCGAAGTTACCCAGTTGTACGGCATCAAAATTGAGTCAAAATCAAAATACGATAGTGATCGGCGATGCATTGCTGCAACATTCCATCCATGCCCAGTCACACCAATAAACCGTACTTGTCCCCTCTCGCGAGCTTCAACTAGGGCTCGTAGAGCCCCGTCATCGCTCATCGCTAAATCCCATTCGTCAGGATGAATTAAAGCATGCAGTTGCAGTAGATCGATTGTATCCACTCGTAAGCGTTCTAAGGATCTTTGAATACTATCTTTTGCTGCCTTATAATCTCTATCCCGAGTTTTTGTTGCTAGAAAGAAACTATCTCGGTATTGATCCATCCAAGGCCCCATGCGAATTTCGGCATCTCCATAAGCGGGTGCTGTATCAAGGTGGTTAACGTCATATTCCATAAGTAGTTCTAGCGTCTTATCTGCAGTGTATTGGTCAACCTGCCCAAGTGCCGCCGCTCCAAAAATAACAGCAGAACTCATATGCCCCGTTCGTCCAAATGGTCTTTTTTCTATAGCCAATATCTCACCTCATAGATCGTCAACTCTGAACATATCTTGATTTGTACTATATTATGTAACAGGGTTAAGAATATTTTTGATTAGAATAAAAGTATTTACAGAAATGATTAATCTTAATGGAAAACCAGCTTTTTAACAATAATATCATGAAACTTGGCGTTATGGGGTTTAACTGTTCTCACGGTTCTACGGTAACCACGGCAGACGGTGTTTGGCCTATGACATGGTCTGATAACGCTACATTAGCTAAAATGGTCGATAAATCTGGAATGGAGGTACTCTTACCTGTTGGAAGATGGAAAGGATACGGGGGAGAAACTAACTTTAACAACTCTACTTTTGAGAGTTTCACGTGGGCATCTGGTATCAGCGCCATCACAGAAAACTGCACCGTTTTTGCTACAGTTCATGCTCCACTTATTCATCCTGTAGCTGCGGCAAAGATGGCCTCAACTATAGACCATATTTCAAATGGAAGATTTGCTATAAATCTAGTTGCGGGTTGGTTCAAAAATGAATTTGAAATGTTTGATAATACTTGGAGAGAACACGACCAGCGGTATGAATATGCTTCTGAATGGATCGAATTAGTAAAACGTTTATGGACGGAAGAAAATGGGTTTGATTTTCTGGGGGATTTTTTTCAGGGGAAGGACTTGTGGAGCCAACCAAAGCCTGTTCAAAAACCTAGGCCTCCAATAATGAATGCTGGATCGTCATCTCAAGGCCAATTGTTTTCAGCAACGCATGCTGATATGAATTTTGTCATGTTGCGCCAGAAGAGTGAAGAAAGTGACAAGCGTCAAATCCAAGGTTTGAAAACCTTAGCAACTAACCTAGACAGACGTTCGCAATGTTGGATCCACGCTTATGTAGTTTGTAGAGAAACACAAAAAGAAGCAAACGATTACCTTCATCACTATGTTATTGAAAAAGGAGACAACACGGCCGTAAACAACATGTTAGATATTTTTGGTTTACAATCGGAGACACTCGAACCATCAGTGTTAGAGAATTTTAAATTTCATTTCAAAGCGGGCCACGGCGGCTATCCCTTAATTGGAACTCCAGAACAGATTGTCTCTAATATACAAAGGTTATCAAAAATGGGGGTCGATGGGATATTATTATCCTGGGTGGATTATCTAAAAGAAGCAAGACAGTGGATCGACCAAGTTATTCCTCTGATGGAACAAGTAGGCTTGCGACAACCGTTTCAATTACATACTAAATGAACCCAAACACAGCACGCAAGACTGGCATTCTTTTCCTAGTTGGACTTTGGTTTTGCTGGGGATTTAG
Source organism: uncultured Thalassobaculaceae bacterium (assembly GCA_964276085.1). GTDB lineage: Bacteria > Pseudomonadota > Alphaproteobacteria > Thalassobaculales > Thalassobaculaceae > UBA7326. Next base: position 16,504 of record CAXYEO010000012.1, read on the forward strand.
TTATCCTGCAACCAAAATAATATTGAATGAACTTGATATTTGGACAAGTAGAACGCTAATTATGGGCGCAGCCGGTATGTTATTATTACTACTAGCTTTCTTTACCAAAAAGGATCTCAAAGTCCCAAAAAAATACTACTCTGATCTCATAATTGCTGCTTTTTTAAATATGACTATTTTTCAGATATGTATGACGCTTGGTGTACATTTTTTTAGTGCAGGTCGTACCGTTGTCATCGTATACACAATGCCACTTTGGGCTATATTATTTGCTTGGTTCCTTTTGGATGAATCACCACCTTTATCTAGAATAATAGCACTTATCGCAGGGATTTCTGGTCTTGCTGTATTACTTAGTCAGGATTTTAGTCACCTTAAGAGCCCAGGTCTTGGCGCTTTATGTACAATAATTGGCGCAATATCATTTGGACTAGGAACCGTTTGGATGAAACGAAGAGTTTGGGAAAACGATCCAACCGTTATAGCGGGTTGGCAACTCGTTATTGGGACTATACCGTTGATACCTTTTTGGATACTGTTGGGAACTGACACTTCCTGGACTAATCTGAGATTAGTAACGTGGGGAAATTTCATATTCTTAATTATAATCGCTAATGTTTTAGCTTATTTTTTATGGTTCCGTATTCTTCAGATCTTTCCTGCCTCAGTTTCTGGGCTTGGGACTTTGGCTGTTCCAATAGTAGGAATAATAGCAAGTTCCTTGGTATTAGAGGAAATAATTGGCACACATGAATTGATTGCTTTAGGACTTATCATTTCAGCCCTTGCATTAAATTTAAAAACATCCTGACGTTAAATAATAGTCGTTCGTAGCCCCCATAAGTACGCTTGATATCAAAACTTTCTAATTTTCTTAACTAAAGCTATTGTGTGATATCTTTTGTTACCGCCAACTTAAATTAGAGGTTTCCTAATGATTAATAAACGTATGCGCTTTGGTATTTTTTTGGCACCGTTTCACGCAGTTGAGGAAAACCCAACCAATGCTATTGAGCGCGATTTCGAGTTAGTTGAGCATTTAGATAACCTTGGTTATGATGAAGCTTGGATAGGAGAACATCACTCCGGTGGGTTTGAAATTATTGCGTCCCCAGAAGTCTTCATTGCAGCGGCAATAGAAAAAACTAAACACATTCGACTAGGAACTGGGGTAGTCTCTCTACCTTATCATCATCCTTTTATGACTGCAGATAGAATGGTCCAATTAGATCATCAATCGAGAGGACGTGTTATGTTTGGAGTTGGTCCAGGAGCTTTGGTAGGTGATGCCTTCAGAATGGGAATTGACCCCGCCAACCAACGACAGCGTATGAACGAAGCATTAGACGCGATAATGCCATTATTAAATGGTAAGGTAGTTGATTCTAAAACCGATTGGTTTGAGATGCGAGAGGCTCAAATGCAACTTCCTTGTTATACACGTCCACATATGGAAATGGCAGTTGCTTGCGCTCGGTCTCCTTCTGGTGCCCTGGCAGCTGGTAAACATGGCCTCGGTATGCTTTCAATTGGTGGCACATCTGATGAAGCATTGCAACACCACGCTAATAACTGGAAAATATGCGAAAAAACTGCTGCTGAGAACGGAAAAATAGTAAGCCGCGATAATTGGCGTGTCGTAACGCTAGCTCATATTGCTGATACAAAGGAGCAAGCATTAGAAAATGTTAAATTTGGCATAGAAAAATGGGCCCAATATTTTCGAGAAATAGCAACTTTTCCTATAGTACCTGACGGAATTGAGAATGCAGTTGAATTTCTAATGGAAAACAACATGGCTTGTATAGGTACACCTGACGATGCAATTCAACATATAGAAAAATTACAAAAAGGCACGGGTGGTTTTGGAGCTTATCTTGAACTTGCACACAATTGGGCAGACTGGGATGCAACAAAACGTCATTATGAATTAATGTCTCGACATGTTGCTCCCCATTTTCAAAATTTAAACGACCTTCGAAAGTCTAGCTATGATTATAGCTTTAGAAACAGGGAGGTGTTTGTTGGACAAGCAGCTGCCGCCGTTCAGTCTGAAATTGAAAAACATAAACAAAAGCCTAAGGAAAAGTAATACGAAGCTGAATAAATTGCGGGTTGATAGAGGGTTACCAGATTAGGCGTTCTTGCCTGTATCAAATATAATTATGCGGGGCGCACACCTTTTAGCAAAATTCTTTGGTGTCTACGTTTCTCTCCCACAGGATAATCAACATTGACCGAGTGTAGTAAGCACCTATTGTCCCAGAGAAGAATATCTCCCACGCGCCAATCGTGGTGATATTGAAACTCTTCTCTGGTAACCCAAGCATAAATAACATCTAATAGATCATCACTTTCTGCACGAGCCATTCCAACTATTCTATCGGTTCTATTTGGATTAAAATATATTGACTTTAAATGCGTATCTTCGTGAGTTCTTACTAACGGATGTTCAACATCCTTTGTTTCATTAGACTCATCTGTAGTGAGTTTCTGCGCACGTGCACTTGCTCTAACGGTGTCATAGGAATGAATAGCAACTAATCCTTCTATATTCGATTTAACAGATTCTGACATCTCTTCAAATGCTTTCCTTGTATTAGAAAACCGCGTTTGTCCTCCAGAGGAGGGTATTGCTAATGATTGTAAAACAGTCGCCTTGGCTGGATTTGGAAAATAAGAGTCGTCAGTGTGCCATCCAGACAATCGAACCATTGTTAAGTCTTTTGGTTTGTCATTCACATTTTTATAAGTGCTTTCTAATATCGACACTTCTGGGTTTTCCTTATCCCACCTATTTCGCAATAACTGCATCTGAGGTTCTCCAAACAATCGTGCAAACCTCGAAAAATTTGAGCTATTGAGTGGCGAGCCCTCAACACACAGCAAATGATATTTTAAAAATGCATCCCTCAGGATAATAAAATCTGAATCGGGAATCTCATTTTCTAAATTTAAATTACTAATTCGAGCTCCCAGAGCATTTGATAACGGTTTAATTTCAACTCCCATAATTCGCCCCATCACTTCATCTTACGATTAACCTTTTAGAAATTTTATTAAGTCGCTCCCCCCTTTTTTTTATTTGTAATGAACTATCTATCGCAACCTAGATTGGCGGTTTTGTTGAAATTTTAACGTCCAGTTATATCCCACCCAACCAGTTACTACAGCCCAGGGTATACATCCAATAAACAGCGGAAGACCCCATAGTTCAATCATCGTTAGAGTAATATCCCAAATGGCAGTAAGGCCACCACCACCAACGATAAGCGTTTCCTCCAAATTCAATGAAAATTCACTAAAGCCGAGTGATTGATCCCATTTTCCGAGCATCAATCGTCCAGTTATCAAGAAGACATAGTATACGAAAGGGACGGTAAAAACATTAGTGACCCACGTCCACGCCAAAGCAGGAACAATATTAAATTTCCATTGAGGAAAAAAAAATCGCTGACACGCCCAAAAACCAGCCACTAATACCATCTGTATTCCAACAAACGGGTTCATTGCTGACACGAGACCAATTAATACTCCTCTTGCAGTTTCAACGGGCGGCGATTTACTCCTAAGAATTGGAATTATAAGTTTATAGCGAAACAGCCTCAAGAGTTTGAAAAGCATCAGAAGATCACAGCGCAATAATATGGGTAATAGTTAGTACTCTCATCAATAATAGTAGATTACAAACATAAGGCAATATTTTCAAAAACACCTAATGGCTATATCGCTAGAGCACGCAAAGCGATACAAGCGGCTCCATAGCCGTTGTCTATATTAGTGACAGCAACCCCAGGGGCACAACTTGATAGAGCCGACTCCAAAGCGACACGCCCCCCCTCAGAAATCCCATAACCGTTCGATGTTGCTACAGCAATAATGACTCCCTTCGCCAAGCCACCAATTACACTAAACAAAGCACCTTCCATACCTGCACAGACAATTAAAATTGGTGCATTTTGAATCATTTCTTTGTGATCAAGTAGCCGCCATAACCCTGCTACGCCAACATCGATTAGCTCTTTACAAGCAACACCGTGAAATTTAAGTGTTCGCGCCGCCTCTTTTGCCACTTTATAGTCCGAAGTTCCTCCAGTTAATATAAGCACCTGTGCTTTGTCGTCAGATACTTCTGGAAATCCAGACATTGCAGTTTTAGATATTGGATCATAATCCAATAGGTCTTGATCGTTCTTTGACAGAGCCTTATATTTCCCAATCTCGAGCCTCGTTATGAATGCCCTTCCTGTTAACTGATATGCTTGCCCAAACGCTTCAGCGACTTGTTCTGGGGTTTTAACATCCGCCATAATTGCCTCAGCCAAACCAATTCTCTCGTATCTTTCTGTATCGAAGCGAACTAGTTTTTGATGTTCCGTCATAGTTGTTCTCTTAAAAAAGCACTTCCCTGTCGGTAAAGAACATAGCTCGTATTCCCAGGATATCCATGTAATCTCAAGGTATCATCCACTTTTAACTGTAAATCGTGACTCACTTTTTGCAATAATGTCTCTTCTAACTCAATCACAACTCCAGGATGCGTTATACGACAGCGGATTGTTCCGATGCCCAGCTCCATTGTTAATAACCTTTCAACATTATCTATTAATACCAATTTTTCGTTTGTAACCCGCAGACCTGTCTCTATCCGACTAGACAGACAAGGCGCGGCAGGTAAAGATTTTATATCATTTAGACCCAATCCGGCGGCAATAGCTCTAATCTCCTTTTTATTAATACCAACCTCTACAAATGGATGGCGTACTTGGAAAGTTTTCGCAGCTTCTAAGCCGGGTCGAAAATCATTTAAATCATCTGAATTCGTTCCAGAAACAATCAACTCAGACGTAAAATGAGCTATTCGAGAATAAAGATTAGTTTTACAGAAAAAGCATCTATTCACTGGGTTCTCGAGGTAGCTTGGATCTTGCATTTCATTTGCATTGATAAGTTGAAGACGCCACCCACCATCTTTAGCATGCGCTTTTACTCTTTCCGTGGCTTCTTTTGGCACAGCAGGAGATAATGCATGAAACATTAAAGCAGATTTACCTAATTTTCTCTGGACGATGTGAGCTAAGGTCATACTATCAATGCCGCCACTGACCGCGACGGCTACTGATCCCATTTGTTTTATAATTAATTCAAGTTCACTTTGAAGATCAGGTTTTTTCATCTCGAGCTCCGCCTTCAAGTAAACTTCTCTGTTGAGATCTCTCTGAATGTTTATTTGTTTTTAATTTTAATTCATCCATGTTTACTTTGACTGTAGTTAACCCATCCGGCCTAAGACTTTTCTTTGCCCCAATATTACCAATAATAACGTTTTCACGGCTTAACAGCCGTCGTTTTAAAATAGTTGTTCTTAATCCAATAGTTGTTGTTTGAAGAAAAGTCTCTTTGATTACATCATCAATAAACTTTACATCACACAAAATGCGCACGGAATTTGCTAGTCGGCCTTTCTTACCAGAGACCATATATTGCACAACATCTAATACTCCTTCGAAATCTCTCAATATATCAAGTGCCACAGCTAAATCTTCACCAGTCTGATCGTCAACTTCAAAAGTAATATCACCGACTTCGTCATGGTTCGTGGAGCTTACAAAAATTTCCTCGAATGCTATAAGTCTAAGCATGTTTGGTGCCCCAGTTATTTCTCGTGTGCCGAGGCCATGTCCATTAACAATTATACGACCAGTACCTCTTTTAGAATGCTGGGAAGCTGAAATATGAGAGAGAATAGCGGCCCCAGTAGGGGTAACTCGCTCACCAGGGATCCCGTCATCCACCATAATAAAACCTTCTAGTAATTTACTCGTCGCTGGTGCAGGAACAGGCATCAACCCATGCGCAGTATTAACAGTTCCAGAACCCATTGGGATGTTACTAACACTCCACTTCGAACAATTTATTTCTTCCAAAGCGACAGCAGCTCCTACAATGTCGCAAACTGAGTCCCAATCTGCTATTTCATGGAAATGTACAGCGTCAATCGGTTTGCCATGGACAATTCCCTCTGCTTCAGCAAGTCTATAGAAAATATCTACCGCTCTTTTAATGATAGGCTTTGGCAGACAACTTTCCAAAAGCCTACTGCGGATATCCTTAAATGTTCCTGTTGAGAAATTCGAATCATCCGCATCACCAGAAACGATCAAGCGTTTCCCCATAATACCGGCAGAGGTGGCGGAAATTAACTCCACTGACCATCCTGATGGCAACCCAACCTGTTGCATTGCTTCAAACACTTTGGGCGTCAAATTAGGCCATGCATCTAAAACAGCCGCAACAAACATGTCGCCAGCGATTCCACCAACAAGATCAAGATGAATAAACACTAAAGTGATCTACAAATCATTAGATAAAACCGGGATAACATAGGGGCCCTCTGGTATGATCGCAATCTTGTTATCGTCATGCCGTATTAAGCTCTCTTTTATACACGCTTCTAGATCAGTCACTCTATTCACTCCAGTGTACGCCCAATCCTTATCACTAAGGCCCTCTGAATATAAGTAAATTGATCCAATTCGCATTGGTTTAAGCTGCATCTCTGTTTGCCATTCATCGATATCTGCATATTTTTTGTTCAAGATTGACTTGAGGAACCCAGTGGGACCCATTTTTACAAGACGTTGTTGGGCGGAAATAAATTCCTCTGACCCCATACCTTCTTTGCAATTTGAAACGATAATTAGGTCACCGCCTTGTTCGAGTATATCGACTGGACCTACCATCCCCTTTATTGTCTGGTAGTAAGTGAGATCAAGTGGATACCCCGCACAACTTGTTAAAATTGTCTTGAAACGCTGGGGAACAGTCACTTCTGCATATTGTCTTATAAAGTCAACAGCTTCCAGATGACTAGATACAATTTCACCCAAATTAATGAATGATAAGTTTCTGTATTCATCAATTACCACGTTAATGGCTAGCGCGCCGCCTACCATCTCGACAATCTCTAGTTGATCCTCATGCAAAGGGTTTCCCAATAAGTTACAATTTGCCGATAAAGGATCCTCCATGTAACGCGATGAGTGAAAGGTTGTGATAGTTTCAGCGTGAGCAATTCCAGGCGCTATAACTTTTCTTCCCCCAGAATATCCAGCCATAAAATGAGGTTCTACTAGTCCTGTGACAATCTTTAGATCAGCAGAAACAAATCTTCGATCTAAAAGAACACGATTTCCCTTTTTAGTTATTCCAACTTCTACGTGAGCACCATCATCGCGAGCAAAATGGTTTTGGACCTTAACTGTTTTTAATACCCACGGGTCTCCAATTAAATCTTCTAGTTCCTTTCCCTCATTCGGTCGATGTAATCCTGTGGCGATAAGAATTGTGATATTATCCAAAGCAATTCCTAAATTTACCAACTTTTTAATAAGTGGCCTTAGAATAAGATTATTTGGAACAGGTCGCGTTATATCACAAATTAAAATGCAGGCAGTTTTTGCCCCATTTGCAAGCTTTCTCAATACTCCCGCCCCAACTGGATCCGATAGCATTTTATCGATCGCCAACGACTTGTTGTCGATGATAGGCATCTTTAGCTTTCTTATTAATGTTACCTCTGCGGATTTAGGCACATCCACCGAAACTTCATCTCTCCCATATCGTAGACTGACATTCATCTTACTTCTTCATTTGAAAGCTTATAATAGAAAAATAATACAGCACGCCAATCTAAACCCAAAACGTATAGAGTTTCAATATCCTTATCTACTTCGGCCTGCACCTCGCTGGCATTTCATAAAGTGAATAGTTATCACAATTTTTAGAGAAAAATTCAGATGCTAAACTAATTGGTGACCTATCGTATAAAAACTCACTAATCACCCAGCCAGAACCAATAGTTGCCACTGGAGGAATTGAACACGCTGATACACCTAACAGAATAAGTAAGAAAGTTGTTCGCAACATTTTATGCCCCATCCAAAATATAAATTCTAGTTTAAAACCTCCTAGCAAATTTCAGACCAACTGGCACAAACTTTGCTTTACCTAACACCATTATTGCATGTTCGTAAAAACTGCATGTATTCAAATTAACTTTTCGAACGGATTTTACTTATGGGTTTTACATGGAATTCTGAGGATATAGCATCTCTTGCTGATCCTAATTTTATTGATAGGCTTGGACATTATGTTCATAATAATAACTCTAACCATTACAAATTCTCGATGAATGTAATGGGATACCAGGCAATGTACTACACCAAGGAATTTGAGGACATTGTGAAAAGGGAGAGTAGTATAAAAGTTCTGAAAACTGAAATTAAACAGGTATGTCGGGGAATATTCGGTAAGAATGGCACTGATGGATGGGAGGTCAGTTTTAGAGCAGAAGCTCTCATTCGTAACGACCTAAATTCTGAAACCAATTTGCCTATTGGCGAAATAGATTATGCTACAGATTTAATATATTCGAATACTATTCTATTTTCATTAAGTGACACTGGAAATAAAATATTTGAGAGATGGGCTCACAATACAGGGTTAATACAGGATGTTACGAAGACCTTGAAAACCGTTCCTCAACACGTAAATGAGCTGCCAGTTAGCCCTTATGAGGAACAAACCCAACTTCAAATGTAGTAGTCGCGGATAAATATACCTATCAGGCCACTTTAGGCTGAGAAATCTATAAATAGAGGTTTTTCGGGTATTTTAACGGGCAAACAAGCGATTGAATGGCACTGAGTAGAGGAATAGTAAAGATTCCTCGCCGGGGTTTCTATCGTCTAAACCTGCGTTTGAGATATGATGGAATGAGAATCCAACTCTAGAGTTATCATCTAAACGAAACATAAAATTAAAACCAGATCGAAACTCAATAGCATAACCTAAATCCTTACCAGCACCATTTCCATAAACCCCAGCAGCGAAATTAGGCGTCAAAACTAACTTGTCATCAAAGAATAAATCCACTCCAATACCAGCATACCCATAAGTACCACCTTCGGCAGTGCCAGTGAAACCGACAAATGGTGTAAATAGATTAATTTTATCACTTTCAGAGAAAACATACTCTATTCTAAATTCTCCAGTAGTTTCATCGTCAAACATATCATATACACCAAACCCAACGGTAACAAAGCTAGGCTCCTCCGCTTGGCTCGCCGGAGATGGGAGCAAAAATAATAAAAAGAAAAGGGTGCCTCTTATTATAAACAACATATAAATCTACTTTCTTCCCAAAACAGTCCGTAAGGGTTGTACCATGAGATTAACATCAAAAAATACCCAAGGTTTTTATATTTTCTGTAGCATTCACTAAGGCCGACCTAATTCCTGGTTCTAGAGCTGAGTGGCCTGCATCTTCAATCACTTCATATTTCGCTACTGGCCATTGATTTGCCAGTTTATCCGCAGAGTGTATAGGACAAACCACATCATATCTGCCCTGAATAATAAAAGCAGGCTTATTGTTTATTCGATTGATACCTTTTAATAAGGCGTTTGTTTTCAAGAAATTCTGGTGAGTAAAATAATGGGATTCAATACGAGCAAGAGCTAAGCTTTCATTCGGTGGGATCTTCAAATCTGGTGCGGATTTGGTAGGTTTCAACGTCGAGCACGCTTGCTCATAAGCACCCCAATGATGAGCTGCCTCATTATGTATTGACGGGTTTGGGTCATTTAAACGTGCCGAATATGCTACTAAAGGATCTTTCCTTTCAGGCTCAGAGAGTAGTCCTAGAAATTTCCTTTTAGCCTCAGGAAAGAATGTTCCCATACCATTTAAGAACCAATCAATCTCCCATTGCGAGCCAAGAAAGATGCCACGTAGAATAAACCCTGCACAAGGGTTGGGATACGTCTGCCCATACGCAAGTGCCAGGGTACTTCCCCACGATCCACCGAATATCAACCATCTATCTATATTGAGATTAAGTCGCAAATTTTCTATATCATCGATAAGGTCGTTAGTAGTATTTTCTCGACATTCCGCCATCGGCTTTGATCGTCCTGCACCCCTCTGATCGAATAAAATTATTCTGTAAAATTGTGGATCAAAAAAACAACGGTGAACAGCGGATATTCCAGCACCAGGACCGCCGTGGATAAATAAAATAGGAACTCCCCTTGGGTTACCGCATTCTTCCCAATATATACTATGTAAAGTCGAAACTCTAAGAAACCCAGAGTTATATGGAGTAATTGGGGGATACAAAATATTTATCATTGCCATGAGCCTTCTTGTTACAAACTAAAGCTTCAGGCTTGACAGCACTGTATACAAAAAAAAGCTAACCAGCCCTAGTGTATTTAACCAAAAAGGGACTAACTTGACAGAGTTTTTTCCAACAAATTATGCTAACATATTTTTCCCCACCACTGTCATAGAAACTATTCAACAAAAGCGTTTCGATGTTAAGTAACCGCTATCATTATAAGGTTAAGTGGACAGGTATATAGTACGTCCATGTCATTCAAACCCAACTATTTTCCTAATCGTCACCGATCATCAATAGAGATCTGATGGTCTATCTACAACTAAAGCAATGTTGTCTCTTAGCTTCGACAAGGCCCTATTTTCAAGCTGCCGAACACGTTCCTTACTAACACCAAAGTACTTACCAAGTGACTCAAGTGTGGCCCCATCATCTACCAGTCTACGCTTTTGTATAATTGTATATTCACGCGGTGTTAAGTTAGCCATCGCTTCCTTCAGAATATTTGACCGCAGTTCAGCATCCCTAACGCCACTAATCAAAACTTCGGGATTAGGCCTGTCATCAACAATCAGATCCTGCAACTCAGAAGACATAGTGTCAGAAATAGTGGTATTGAGTGACTGATCCGAACCATCCAACCGACGCTCCATTGAAATAACGTCTCTTAGCGGAACCTTCAAATCATTTGATATTTGCTCACGCTGTTCATCGGCACTCACAAACTCGCCGTTCCGCTCAATCTTGGCGCGTAAACGTCTCAAGTTAAAGAATAAAGTTTTCTGGGCAGAGGTTGTACCCATTCGTACTATTGACCAATTCCGCAATATAAACTCTTGAATTGCTGCCCGCATCCACCAAGATCCATAAGTTGAGAACCGCACATCACGGCTGGGGTCAAACCTACCAGCGGCCTGCATGAGACCGACGTTAGCCTCCTGTATTAAGTCACCCATTGGTAACCCATACGACTTATATTTGAAAGCCATACTGATGGCTAGTCTCGCATAAGGCGTAACCAACTCATGCAAGGCTTTCTCGTCCCCTTGCTCTCTCCACGCCTTAGCTAAATTCTGCTCTCTATCTTTTTCCAGCAAAGGCACGTCCATCGCAGTCTTTATGAAGCGCTTGTTTGCCTGCCTAGTATCGTTATCTTCAACTGACATAAAGGATGCCGACATCTATCACTCCTACTGTAGTAAACTCATTTACACTAGAAGGTACGACATCTCTAAGATCCTAGATCACTCTAGGATGATAAGTTTTTTTTCGCTGCAAACAAATTCTATAAGGTTTCCTTCGAGGTTTACTCAAAGCCCTCTTGGTTTTCAATATTATTGTCTTCATCGTCATTGGAGACGTTCTCAATATTTGGTTGTTCAACGTGCATTAGCTTTTCAAGCCGTAATATCGCTGTTTCTTCATCGATTTTTTCAATAGCAGCGAACTCGCGAGCTAATCGGTCTAAAGCAGCTTGGTACATTTGACGTTCGCTGTAAGATTGTTCTGATTGCGTAGAGTTTCTTCTCAGGTCCCTAACGACTTCGGCTATTGAAATTGGATCACCAGAGTTTATTTTCGACTCGTATTCTTGAGCTCGGCGAGACCACATCGTACGGCGAATGCGAGCGCGTCCTTCTAACTTAACTAGTGCTAAGTCCATTTGCTTGCGAGAACTTAATCTTCTTAGCCCCGAGGTCTCAGCTTTACCAACTGGGATACGCAGGGTCATTCGGTCATGTGCAAAATTTATAACTAGTAGGTCGAGTTCTGTTCCCGCTATCTCCTGCGTTTCTGTTCCCAATATCTGTCCTACACCATGAGTTGGATAAACAACAAAATCTTCTACTCTGAATTCGACTTTCTTTGTCATATCTAACTTTTTCCCCTGATTACGGAACAATTACTAGGTTTCAAAAGCCACAAAGCTAAATTTCTTCGATAACTTTACCCTACTTAAACCAAAAAAATATGCCTCAATTAACGCTATAAATTCGTTAAAAGCATAAACTTAAACACCATAACGTACCATACTTTTCGATAAAAAAGTAGTGTCTGTATTCATGAATTCGAAAAATTAAAATTTACTTGCCAAACAAATAAACTAGTCACCCTTGCCTGGCTTTTCACTAAACATTTTTTCAAATTTCTCTTTCACCCCTTCAAATGACTTTGCATCATCTGCATGAGGGATCATTCGGGTGATATTAGGCCACTCATCTGCGTATTTGCGATTATGCTCTACCCATTCATCTGCTCCAGGCTCTGTATCAGGCAGTATTGCTTCAACAGGGCACTCCGGCTCACAGACACCACAATCAATGCACTCGTCTGGATGGATGACTAGCATATTCTCACCTTCGTAAAAACAATCTACAGGACATACTTCGACACAGTCCGTGTACTTACACTTGATACAATTTTCGTTCACTATGTATGTCATGCTATCTTTTCCTGCCGGTCACTTTATTTATTTTCTTTCTCAATCAAACAACCCTACTCAATTTGCTTCTTTTAACTTTTCTATTGCTCGTTTTCTCGCGGCCCCACTTTGCCTATCGTCAACAAAAAGGAGGCCTGCTAGCCGTCTCATCAATGTAGCTTCAAAATCGTGTAGTTCGCCATCCGAATAAACAAGTTGCCACAGCATCTCCATCAAGGCTATTCGCTCTGGTTCATCGAAAGCATCTCTGACAATCTTAGTGTATTTATAAATATCGTTACTGTTATTTACGTCAACAGTAGCTTCTGAAACAATGTTTTTTGCTTCAATTTCATCAAGCGAAAATCTTTCGACCATCAAACTAATTAGTGCCTTTTCTTCTTTTGCGTCTAAAAGTCCATCCAACCAAGCAGCCCGCGCAAGTAATGCAGCGCATGCAAGTTTTACAGGGTCTGTAGCGTGCTGAGCACTGGAAGCCTCCTCGTTAACGCCCATTAAAGCTTCTTTTAATTTTTGAAACATGCCTCAAACCTTTTTGAAAATTAAGAAAATTACTTGAGCAATTATGGACATGGAGATAAATGTACCAAAATGATACAGAAGTCACCCCTATCTGAGAAATTTTTACGCAAAACATCCGTCTCTGCGACCCGGAATGCTACTCATATTCAACAAATTCTCAAGAAAACTCTACCAAACTACGGGTCGGTTTTAGAAATTGGTAGTGGAACCGGCCAGCATAGCGTTGTATTCGCAGACGCTTTACCAACGCTAAAATGGATACCGAGTGATGCTAACAGTTCAAACTTCGATAGCATTAATGGCTGGAGACAACTAGCCATTAATAATATCCCCGATGCGCCGCGCTTAATTGATGCATCGAACTCTAATTGGTTTCTAGATGTTAACGATAATATCACCGCTCTAGTTGTTATAAATGTTATTCATATTAGCCCTTGGTCGGTAACAAGAGGCATTTTAAAAGGGGCCCAGAAAATATTACCAAGGGGAGGTATACTCTACTTTTATGGACCGTTCATTCAAGACAATATCATCACAGCACATAGTAACTTAGCTTTCGATAACTATCTAAAAACTGAGAATAGCTCATGGGGTCTAAGAAACTTGGGGGAGATTGAACCGCTAGCTAAAGAGCATGGTTTAGGCCTTGAACAAGTTATAAAAATGCCCGCAAATAATTTATCGGTTATATTCAAAAAAAAATGAGTGCACACTTGCTACAGTGACTTGATTATTGAAACAAATTTTTCGACTTCATCGGTCGTGTTATAATAGTGCACACTTGCTCGGAGGAGTGGATCGAGATTCCGCGCCTCGTAACTCAGTTTCATTCCTGAGCCACTTGAGATTGATACATTAACATTTTGATCAGATAGTCGCGATTTTAATTCCTGTGCACTTAGTTTTATATGCTGAAAGGTGACTAAGCCACATTTTTGAACACCTTCATCAGTCAGATTAATTATCCCCGTTTCTTCCAGCTTTGTTCTCAAGTAATCGGCCAGGCCAAACACTCTTTCCTGGATCTGCTCTAAACCAATTTTCAAGGCATAGTCGATAGCTCGTCCAAGTGCCGCCTGGCCAGCAAAATAACGTTCCCAATTCTCAAAACGCTTAGCATCCGCTCTGATCTCGTACTTCTCTCCGGTGATTAGCTCAGCAGCAAATTGATCTAGTAATGGGGGCTCCAATCTTTTTATCCATTCTTCTTTGACATACAGTAAACCAGTGCCTCTTGGCCCCCTAAGATATTTTCGGCCAGTAGCAGATAAAAAATCGCAGCCGATGGCCTTTACATCTAAAGGCATTTGCCCAGCAGATTGGCAAGCATCGAGCAGATACGGTATTTTGTACTTTTTTGCTATCTCACCAACTTCTTTTGCTGGATTTACCAACCCGCCACCAGTTGGAATATGACTTATCGATATTAATTTAGTGTTCTCGTCTACTGATGCGTCCAAAGCTTCGATGTCGATCTGACCGTGCTTATCGTTAGGGATAACAACAAGCTTCGCGCCAGTCTGTTTTGCTCTATGAAGATAGGCTATTAGATTGCTACCATATTCAGACACTGTCGTTAAAATCTTATCCCCTCGCTCTAATGGTAAAGCATAAAAAACCATATCCCATGCTCTAGTAGCATTCTCAACAAAAGCGATCTCCCCTGGTTTTGCGTGTAAGAGCTGAGCCGCCGCTGTATAAAAGTTTTCTAACTCTTCATTACGCGCGGCCGCTGTTTCGTAACCTCCCTTGAGTTCTTCCTCTTGGAGAAAACCGTATAAATAATCAGCGACTGGCACTGGCATCAATGATGCCCCCGCATTATTAAAATGAATAAGATCACTACAACCTCTTGTTTCTAGCCTAATTTTATTTAAGTCGATCGGTTCCAAGAGAATTTTCTTTCTAAATCTTCAAATTTTGATTTATCGTCGCCAGAGTAAAAATATTACTCCTACTATTGCCGCTGGAATAGATATTAACGTAAAAGAAAGTCCGTAGCCAGACAACCAATACCCAGCGGCAAAGATCATGGGGAATATTATTTGACCCAAAGCCCCAAAAGCTAGAACTCCTCCAGTAAACCTTCCTGCTTCGCCAGCAGGCGCCAAACGCGCCGCTTCAGAAAGCAGAACACCATGCCATGACAATACAGAAAGGCTTATTGCACAGTTGACAATTAGAACCGCGATATGGCTCCACTGATCATCAAATGCCCCCATTAATGCTGTTGAGACCGCCATTACTAATGCCAAAAAAGCTAAAAGGGCTCTTGGCTGAAATAGTGTACTGCCTACCCAACCCCATAATATTCTTGCAGGTATCGCTAATAATGTCGCGAAACCTAGGATTTGGCCAGCTTGTTCCAAACCAAAACCAAGATCTTCATATAAATAAGTAATAGTAAAGTTAGTATAAACAGATTGCATTCCAACAAAACTAAAAGCAGCTATTGCCATCTCACGTCGCTGTCGTTCGCTTAGTACATCTTTAATGTTCGATATGAAATCACTCCATCTTGGAATTTCAGTCGGGTCTCTTTTTTTATCAAACTCCTCCCGAAGAGGTTGGAGTACTATGGCGATGATGACACAAATTAATGCAGTATAGATGAGCGTTATTCGCCAACCATAACCAACTGCTAACGGAACCAAAACCAGCCCAGAAATAGCTACACCAGCAGGAACACCGGTCTGTTTTATCGAAAAGACTAATGGGGCCCATTTTCTTGGCGCGTACTCAGCAAGAATTTGTGAGCTCGCAGGTGTTGCAACCGTTGTACCTGCACTAATCAACAAAATGATTAGTGCAAACGATGGAACCATGAAAAGAGTTTGATTTGTTAATGCCGCTAACAACAAACCCAAAGCCATTGAAATACAGCCAAACTGGCTTGTTCTTAGAGCCCCGTATCTTCGAATAATACCCCCACAACCTGCCATAAACACCAACGACACCAGTGCAAAGAACCAAGTGTAAGCTAATACCAATTCAACATTAAAAGATAAATCTGCAGCCACAGCTGGGAATAAAGCAGGCAAACCAACCTTGGCCGTTGTCGCTATAGTCTGTTGCAGGAGCATCGCAAAAATTGCTAAGAGTAAGACCGTCATAATATAAGAATTTGCACATCTAGTCGTATTTTGTCACGAAACTTTAGATGTAATAGCGAACTATCTGCGGCCCGATATCAAAATCTACTTATATTGAACCATTAATCTCTGCGCATCAGTCTATCGATCGCCCTGCGATTATCTTTTGTAGGTCGCCCTCCACCTCGTTCTCTGTTAGACATAGCCCCTTGAAATTCAACTGATTCTCTTTTGTCTGCCTGTTGTTTTTCTATCGGTGATAGGTCTTCAAAAAGAAGTTGTGCCTCCGGTGATGGGCCCCGCCTATCCGCTAAAAATAAAACCTTAACAACCCGAATGAAGGACCCTTGAGGAAAGGTTAGAACATCGCTTTGCCTCACTAATTGGCTTGATTTTGTTATAACCTTGCCTGACATACGAACACGTCCAGCGCTTACCAATTTTGTTGCCAAAGCTCTACTCTTAAAAAACCTAGCACACCATAACCATTTGTCTAGCCGTTGGTGATCCTGTTCAAGTTTCAATAGTCATTGTCCAACTAGCTTAAGTTTTTCTAGCACGGAAAACGGTGAGAAATCATTTTTGTCCCTTTTTTCAACAGGCTTATGAGAGCGCTTTTCAAAACGACCCTGAAATCCTCCCAGACCCTCTATTTGCTTGCCTATTTTATGCAATTTTTTATCTTTCTTTTTAGAATTGCGGCGTCTGAATAGCAATTTACCGTCGGCACCCTCTATTTGTTTATAACCTAAATATTGGATTACGACTGCAAGTTCCGTATAATTAAGGCCAACTAGAGAGAGCATTTCTGAATTTAACAAAAACTCTCCATTTTTAGCTGCCTTTCTCAGCATTGCTGCCAAACGTTCAACTATGTCCAGTCGGATCATCTGAGCCCCCAACTGAACAAAACCAACGGCACGGTATAGATTATCGTGTATTCTTACATCGTTCGGAATAGATACACGGCCAGGTATTAGCGGCTTTAATAAGGCCTTATCGTCATTAAAAATGCGCCATAAAATCGCAAGTAATTTTATCGGTCTTGGCTTTAATAAGTCTGGAATAAAAACTGTATGAATGCCAAAACGCAACCCTAATTTTGTTAGACCCAGTTTATCTTGATCATTTAGTCCTTTTATCAGGCTATTTAAAGAATTCCGTGGCGCATTACCAAGGCCTTCAGTTATCTGATATAAGATACCCAAGGCAGGCCCTTTAATCTTTGTGGTTTGTAAATTTAAGAGTGATGGAATGACTTTGGACATATAACGAGAAAACCATATGCTTAATCTTTTGATTAAAATATCACGCTGCTCATTTGTCACTAATTCTGAAATTGTTAGAATAATGATAGGTTTAAGCGGAGATATTCCTTTTTCGAGGGCACCTATTTTACAATCGCGCCAAAACATGTAGCCCATATCGTCAAGTTCAAAGCACTCATCCTTTTCTGCCTGGATCATTTGTACTCGACGCGTTAACTCGATAGGCAACGTTTTTCGAACCGCCGCAAGAACTGGTTTAGAATTCTTATCATCCGAGATGTCGGCAATAAAATTGAGCCCATTTAATTTTCCTACCCTGTAACCTTCGACGGTAACCTCTCCATTCAAGGATACCCCGGAAAGCAATTCTTCACTATCATGCATCTTTTGAACTAAAATTGCAGCTCTTCTATCGACGAACCGCTGTGTTAGTTTTTCATGCAACGCGTCTGAAAGTTTATCTTCTATCAAACGCGCTTTTTCTCTCCAGTAAATTGGATCTAAAATCCAACTGCTTCTATTTGTTATGTATGTCCAAGTTCTGATATGAGCAATTCTTCCGGATAAAGTATCGATATCTCCATCAGTTCTATCAAAACGTGCTATCTGGCTATTTATCCAATCAGGAGGCAGGTAACCTTCTCCGTCCAGTAAATGACAAAAAATATCTGTAAGTAATCGACTATGGGATTCTGTTAGGGTCTTTCTAAAATCTGGAATTTGGCACACATCCCATAATACCCGGACATCGTGGCTCGAATTTACACGGTTCGTGACCTCTGTATTTCGAGTCAAATTAATTAATGTATGATGATCTCCACCGTCTCTTTTTCGGAGAAGAAAGGAATGAGGTGCTGGAACTTCGAGGCTCTGTCTAAGCGCGTGTAAATTATCAAATGACAGATCTTTGTTTCGCCAAAACATACTTTTTAAAGGTTCGAATAAGTGTTCTTCTATTGCAGTTATTGTTTCATCCTCAAAACTAGGGCAGTCCCCAGTGACTCCGAATGTTCCGTCGTTCATATACCGTCCGGCACGACCAGCAATCTGCGCCAATTCTTGAGCTGTCAAACGCCTTGGAATACGCCCGTCAAACTTAGAATTCTCAGCAAATGCGATATGATTGATGTTCATGTTAAGTCCCATACCGATAGCATCAGTCGCTATCAAATAGTCAACCTCACCATTTTGATAAAGCTCAACTTGCGCGTTCCGGGTTCTTGGTGACAAAGCACCTAAGACAACAGCCGCTCCACCTTTTTGTTGTCTAACTAATTCGGCTAACACATAAACATCCTGTGCAGAAAACGCTACTATTCCCGAGCGTTTTGGCAACCGCGTAACTTTTTTTACTCCAGAGTAAGTAAGTTTTGATAATCTCGGCCTCACAATAAAGTCAGCCTGTGGTATCATCTTTTGCAATAATCGCTTAATCGTAAGAGCGCCTAAAAACATTGTCTCTTTGGTTCCACGGGCCCTTAAAAGTTTCTCGGTGAAAATATAACCGCGTTCATAATCTGCGGCTAATTGGATCTCATCAATTGCCAAAAAATCTACCATTTTGTTATTTGGCATAGATTCTACGGTACACATGAAGTAGCGAGCGCTAGCAGGAATAATTTTTTCTTCTCCAGTTATCAACGCTACTAAGTTTCGTCCTTTCTGCGAGACTATTTTATCGTAATTTTCGCGGGCTAGAAGCCTCAGAGGAAACCCAATCATGCCCGTTTGGTATCCAAGCATACGCTCGATTGCTAAATGTGTCTTACCGGTATTTGTTGGCCCTAAGACCGC
Source organism: uncultured Thalassobaculaceae bacterium (assembly GCA_964276085.1). GTDB lineage: Bacteria > Pseudomonadota > Alphaproteobacteria > Thalassobaculales > Thalassobaculaceae > UBA7326. The sequence continues at coordinate 35,807 of CAXYEO010000012.1, forward strand.
AGTTAGACGAGGAACATCAAAAATAGTCATTTTTCAACTTTTACCGATTCTTTTCCAACAATAAAGCATAAAAGGCCTTGTACTATGCAAAGTTATTGCACATATGAACGGATAAGTGTTTGAACCTAAAATAATATATAATTGTAATTAATACACAGGGACATGAGACTATGAGTGCTAAGAAACGTTCTTTCCAGGCTGAAGTCAGTAAACTTCTTAATATCGTTGCACATTCTTTATATAGCGAACGCGAAGTATTTCTGCGCGAACTTATCTCGAATTCCGCTGATGCATGCGATAAACTTCGATATTTAGCGCTAACGGACGATAAACTGGTTGCGGGAGACAGCGAGCTCAAGGTTAGGATAAAAGCGGATAAAGAGGCAAAAACACTCATAATTTCCGATAACGGGATAGGCATGAATGAGGAAGATCTCGATGATAACCTTGGCACCATAGCTAGATCAGGCACTGGAGCCTTTGTTGAAAATCTATCAGGTGATGAGAAACAAGATGTTGGACTAATCGGTCAATTCGGGGTTGGTTTTTACTCCGCTTTTATGGTTGCTGATAAAGTCGAAGTACTTACAAAAAAAGCTGGAGACAAAGAGGCCTGGTTGTGGAGTTCTGATGGTCTTGGAGAATACACAGTTGAAAAGGCTAAAAAAGCAGATCGTGGATCCCAAATAACCTTATTTTTAAAAGAAGATGCATCGGAATATCTGGAAGATTTACGTTTAAGGACTGTTGTTAAGTCATATTCTGATCATATCGCCTTGCCCATCACTCTAGAAGAGGGCGACAAAGAAGAAACTATCAACGAAGCATCCGCTTTATGGACCCGCTCCAAAAGTGATATCAAAGATGAACAGTACTCAGAATTCTATAAACAAGTCAGTAGCAGTTATGATGAACCTTGGATGACAACCCACTGGAAAGCTGAAGGCCGCTTTGAATACAGCGCCCTACTGTTCACTCCCTCCAACCGCCCATTTGATCTTTTTCATCCAGATAGAAAACATCGCGTCAAGCTTTATGTTAAGAGGGTTTTTATTACTGATGACTGTGAAGGCTTAATTCCCGAGTACCTTCGGTTTACAAAGGGAATTATTGACTGCGAGGATCTACCACTCAATGTAAGTCGTGAACTTCTTCAAAAAAACCAAATGCTCACTGCAATAGGTTCAGCAGTATCTAAACGAATAATAAGTGAGTTAACTAAAAAGTCAGAAAAAGAACCTGATGAGTACATAAAATTTTGGGAGAATTTTGGCCCCGTTCTAAAGGAGGGCCTATATGGAACCCCAAATGAAAATAAACCAGCCTTATTAGAATTATCGCGTTTTAGATCTACTACGAGGGACGGCTATATAAGCCTCAAGGATTACATTGGAAGCATGAAAGAAGGTCAGGAAACAATTTATTATATAACTGGTGAGAATTTAGAATCGATAAAGAACTCCCCTCATCTGGAAGGTTTTGCAGCCAAAAATATAGAGGTTTTATTGCTTTCAGACCCAATTGACGACTTTTGGATACCTTCCATGTTCGAAGGATTTGAGGGGAAAAAATTCGCTTCAATAACGAGAGGCTCGGCCGATTTAGATAATATTGAAAATAGTGATGATGGCGATGACGATAAGTCATCGAAAAAATCAAAAACTCGAAAAAAGATACTAACCTTTCACTTCTAATAGCTTCAATTAAGTTAACGTTGGGTGAAACAGTTAAGGATGTCAAAGAGTCTACTCGGTTGACTGATTCTGCGTGTTGTCTGGTGGCTGATGAAGGTGATATGGATATGAACCTAGAGCGTATTCTGCGACAACATCAGCAAGTACAGGATGCAGCGCCTCGGGTCCTGGAAATAAATCCAAAACACCCACTTATTAAAGGATTAGCAAAAAAGGTAAAGAAAGAGAAGCCGGGTCAAGAGATCGAAGATGCAGCACTATTACTGTTTGATCAGGCACGAATTTTAGACGGTGAACCTGTCAGCGATGTCAAAGCATTCGCCCAACGCTTATCAAAAGTTATGGAGTTGGGATTAGTTTAACCGCCTTAAGAAGAAGAGACGTTATAGCATTGCGTGCTTTATAAATTACAACTTGGGCATCTTTTATCGTTGGTAATGTAGAAGTATAATATTTTTATTCTAGGGTATAAACTTCTCTTTTTGCATTTCCTCAAAACATCTTTTCAATGAGTCATCGGTTGCGATGCATCCGTTAAACCCAGCTTTCCTAATTTTTATTGTAGATACCAGTGAAGGTGGAGATAGCTCACCTCCTGGTCGCATGGCACGGTCTAAAAATTGCCATGATCCGCCAACTAATTCTTTCAGGGTCAGCCCTCTCAATTTGTATTTTCGCACAACCTTCAACCATTCATTTTCCATCTTCGGCATTGAGTTTGACAGTATGTCAGGACGCGGCTCTCCATTATCAACTTTAAAATAGTCGCAAATCATAGGCCATAAATGAGGCCAGATAAGAACATCACCATTAGTGATATTGAATGTCTGGTTATGTGCCTTTGGCTCTTTAAATGCCCAATCTAATGCTTCTGCGAATAAACGTGCATCCGTTGCTTCGGTGATAATTGGTATGCCCCCAGGGTAACGACATGGTATTCTAAGCTCACGACAAATAGTCGCATAAGCAGCAATCGCGGCGACAAGGTTCATAGGACTACCAGAGGCAGCGCCTAATACTACCTGCGGCCTCCATATATTAAATGACCAGGAACCATTCAGTCTCGCCTCTTTTAGAGCATCCTCCTGAAACCAATAAAAGTTCTCATGATCATGCCTTGGCCAAGACTCTTTAGCTGGGGCCTCCATTGGTTCTACGTGAATCCCATAGGCTTTTGTTCCCTGCAATAAGCTGATGTGATTAAGGTTCAGAGCAAACTCTGTTAATGATTCCATCGAATTTTTGAACATAACCGAATTATATTCTATCTGTTGTCTATGCCTCCAACCAGAAATCAATTCATCCATTTCGTACAAAGCGCCATAAACGACATGAGTAACAGACGTAAGAATATTAGCATGATCATCGATAGATTTTTTATCCATTAAGTCTGATTTGAGATGCATGACACCGCTTAACTGAGGGTCTCTCCTCGATAATCCAATGCAATCCCAGTCGGGCTTATCCCTGAAATATTTTAATACATCACGACCAAGCAACCCTGTCGCACCAATCATTAATAATTTGTTTTTCATGTTAATTCTCTATGAACGACGTTTCAAAGAACGGAAATCAATCATACCTTCTACTTTTAACGGATCAACATCCTTTGCAAAGATGAGATGTTTTTGGATCTTTTGCGATCCAGTTTTTGGCAAATCTTCTTCAAACTTAATCCAACCCGGCGTTTTAAAGTATGAAAGTTTTTGATTACAGTACTCGAATAGAGTTTTTGCTAATTCTTTATTAGGTAATATTCCCTCGACCGTAACAATGCAGGCCAATACTTCTTCTTCTCTCACCGGATCAGGGACAGAAATTACTGCCACTTGTTCCACTTGTTCACATTCTTGCAATACACCCTCCACTTCAGCCGCAGCTATATTCTCTCCTGATCTGCGAATTATATTTTTCATTCTATCAACAAAATGTAGCATCCCATCTGGGTCTTGATACACACTGTCACCAGTATGAAACCATCCGTTTCTCCAAGCCCATTGGGTCGCATCATCATCTTTTAAATAACCAAGAAAAAACCCAAGCCTTGGCGTTTTCTCAGAATATCTCACCACCATTTCTCCTGTTATACCATTAGGCACTTTCTTATCTTGCTCATCACGAATTTCAACTTCTAAACCAGGTACCGGTTTACCTATTGCCCGTGTCCCCCTTTTTCTTGGATGTTTATTTGCCGCCAATAATCTAACCATCTCAGTCATTCCCCAAATCTCTATTAATGGGAAACCAAAACGGTCCTCAAAGACTTTATGCAATCCAGCTTCAACTCCCGCACCCAAGCCAAACCTGATAGAATGAGCCTGTTCGTTCCCAGCGTCTGGTTGGTTCAACAACATAGGAACCACAACTCCCAAATAATGAATAATTGTCGCTTTAGTCGATATAACATCATCCCAAAATGTTCGTGGATGGAACCTATCTGGTTGGATTTGACATCCGCCCAGCAACATCATTCCCAATAACGATACAATCCCAGCATTAACATGATAGAGTGGAAGAGGATTAAATACTCTTTCCTGTCCCAAACACATAGAACTCATGCCACCCAAACCAGCATACCAAGCTCCAGACATCAGTTCATATTGATTTGATAAACGGCAGCCTTTTGGAAACCCCGTTGTGCCCGATGTATATAATAAACTACTTTCAGTTTCATAATTAACAAGTTCAATTATTTTTTCACGTCTGATTAATGGTAATTCCTCTTCAGCGACATCGAAACACCATGTATTAATATACTTATTCATAAGTACTTGCGCCTGAGCTATTGTCTCCTCTTGCTTCCTCAAATAAATAATTAGTACTGCTTCAGAATGTTCCAGAATATAAGATAGCTCACTGGCTCGATAATCTGGATTAATGGGAACACACGATATGCCAAGACTATTTAATGCCAACTTATAAAGAATATGCTCCGGCCGGTTATCTAACGCGATAGCTATGCGATGGCCCGCACTATAGCCCGCATCTGTGAACCTGTTTTTTAAAGCATCTACTTTTGTGAAAGCTTCTGAATAAGATATCTCAAAACCATTATCGTGGTACCCTCTTCCAATAGATGAAGGAACTACGATGAAACTATTTTGAGGGAATTTATCAACCGTCTCTCGGAAAGCAGATATCAATTGTTTTTTTATGGACACTATCCACTAAAGAAGCAGGCATAGTCAGTTAATTACATCCGCTTCAAAGAAACGTACTGCCCGTCCACCGGGTGCCCCCACAACCTCGTCTTCCCTTACAACGATGTTTCCTCTTAATATCGTTGCAGTAGGCCAACCCATAACAGACTTGCCATCGAACGGCGTCCAACCACATTTACTCGCAATCCAATCATCACTGATAGTGCGACGCTTCTTTAGGTCAACAACAACTAAATCAGCATCATATCCAATAGCGATACGCCCCTTAGCAACAATACCAAATAATCGTTGTGGCCCAGCGGAAGTTAAATCTACTATTCGTTGCAATGAAAGCCGCCCCTCATGCATGTGATTGAGTAGTAGAGGTAGAGAGGTTTGTACTCCTGGCATACCACTCGGACTAGAAGGATAAGGTCGTTCTTTCTCTTCTATGGTGTGGGGGGCGTGGTCAGACCCAATAACATCGACAATTCCATTTTGAACCGCAGCCCACAGACCGGTTTGATGGATTAAATCTCTAACTGGTGGGTTCATTTGCGCAAATGCACCTAATTGCTCGTAACAATCTGGAGCGTTTAGAGTTAAATGATTAAGTGTAACTTCGACACTTATTAAATCTTTATGCTTAGCAAGGATATCCATTTCATCTTTAGATGAAATATGAAGAACATGGACACGTCGATTTGCCTCTCTGGCAAGCTTCACTATGCGGGTCGTGGCTCTAACAGCAGATTCGACGTCTCTCCAATCCGGATGGGCTTGAGGACTTTCTGATTCAATTGCTATATTTTGTCGAGAAATCAAACGATCTTCATCTTCAGCATGAACTGATACCCTTCGTACGCCATTTGCCAAAACATCCGCTATAACTTCATCATCTTTCGCCAATAAGGTCCCTGTTGAGCTTCCCATGAAAATCTTAACCCCAGCGCAACCCGGCAGTCGCTCTAAATACGAAAGCTGGTGTGCATTTTCGCTATTCCCACCCATGAAGAAAGCGTAATCACACCATGCTGTCTTCTCAGCTCTATTCAATTTATCCTGTAATGTATGCCCATCTAAAGTTAATGGGCTGGTATTAGGCATCTCAAAAATGGAAGTCACTCCGCCCTTAATGGCTGCCTTTGTCCCATGAGCAATATCCTCCTTATGTTCCAACCCTGGTTCTCGAAAATGAACTTGAGAGTCAATAACTCCAGGGAGAATATGTAACCCATTCGCATCATATATTTCCGCAGCGGAACAGGTTGCTAAATAGCCTATCGCTGAAATCTTCTCATCTTGAATGCCCAGATCGGCTTCAATTAGTCCACCAGGTGTCATTACCTGTCCATTTTTTATGATTAAGTCATATGTTTTGGACACAATTTCTCCAATCATTAGCTTTATTTCTATTTAGAATAAAAACATTAGCACCAAATTTTTCATTAATTCTACACAGGGGATCTAGAATATTTAAAATAAAATTTAACGACCCTAGTGTTAATAATTAATGAATCAAGAAAATTATAGACGAAGACCAGGATCTCTTTTGCTTAATCTCTTTATAAAATCTGTAGCCGATCTCGAGAGTGGATAGATTTCACGCACACGTCGAAAGGCACTTAGGGCGTTTTCGGGTTGCCCGAGCGCATTAAAGATTAATCCCAATCCAGAAATCGCTCCAAAATGACGTGGTTCTAATATAAGTGTTTGGCGGATATCTTGCATTGATTTATCAAAATTACGCATTAAAAAGTATATAGTAGCTCTTTTATTCCACGCCTCGGCAAAATTTGGATCCATATCAATTATATTATTAAAGAGACCCAATCCCTTTTCCAAGTTGTTATTATCTAATGCCTTCAAACCCTGAGACATAAGGGAGGTGATATGACGATTTTTATGGGTAGTCCAAATTTTCCAAATTTTCCGTTCTGCCACTAGAGCATCGACATCTAATGAAGCTGCCTTCAAATCCTTAAACAGTCCCTGTAATCTAATGTCTGTTTGATCGGAGAAAGATGCCTCGCTGGCAAACATCATAAACCACACCGACAAGAAGCATATGAGCGAGTGGGAAAGGATAGTCTTTTTCCCATACAGGACTGAATTCATTTAAACGCCACAAGGAACATTGTTTATAACAAATGGTTGACGGAAAATGTTATCAAAAACCAACCAAAGAATAAATATAATTATATAGAATTTATTTCTGAGTTACGTTCTATTAACCCTGTCTTGCCTTAAAGCGCGGATTAGTTTTGTTAATCACATACACACGGCCCTTACGTCGAACAACTCTGCAGTTTCGATCACGTGTTTTGAGCGTTTTTAACGAATTTGCGACTTTCATTGCGACAACCTGACTTCCAATTTTTATTTCGCAAAACATATTCAGACATTCCCGACTTGTCAACTGAATCTATTTGATTTCATCAGTAAAAAGGTCGTGCCCTGAGGCGTTATATGTGATTAGAGTGCACTTGGGTTATCATCCGTCGCTGTCGCAGGAAAGATGAATTAAATGCAATCTAAAGTACCTCAAAATAATCATTCCAAAGGCTGGATTCTTGGAATTCTAGGAATATTAACACTTTCACCTGATACACTCATTATCCGCCTCGTTGACTCAGACCCATGGACTTTCATTGCCTGGCGTGGCGCATTTATGGCAATTGGAATGTTTATTATCTTAGGGTTAAGCTATCGAAGCAAAGTATTCTTGAAATTTTTTGCTATCGGTTGGTTAGGCTGTCTTATAGCAATCATATTTTCTATTAATAATGTTTTCTTTCAGCTGTCAGTGCAAACTACAGCTGTTGCAAATACGTTGGTGATAGTCGCAACCTCTCCATTATTCGCTGCTGTAATGTCAGTTTTATTTCTTAAAGAACGTGTAAAAACTAGAACCTGGTTAGTGATCCTAGTTTCCGTAATCGGTGTTGCTATTGTTTTTACAGGAAAACTTGAAAGCGGCGATTTATTTGGCAATTTTGCAGCTCTTTTAGTAGCTATTGGAATGGGCGCTCATTTCGTATTAGTAAGACTAGCCCGACCGATAGACATGGCACCCGCTGTTGCTATTGCTAGTATCCTTACATGCCTAATGGGCTTATCAATGGCCCCGGACCTTTATGTATCCCCTCCCCAATTTGGCTATCTTGCATTATTAGGATTAATATTACTGCCTATATCTTTTATTTTTCTTACTAGGGCACCAATTTATATTACTGCTCCAGAAGTGAGTTTAATCCTATTACTTGAAACAATCATTGGCCCTTTTTGGGTTTGGATGATTATTAAAGAAGAACCACCAATAGCTACGCTTATTGGTGGTTCTTTGATAATAATCACGCTTATAATTCATGCCATTTTAAGTCTCAAAGATTTCAAGCGAAGCTGAAGGTCTATAGTCTTTGTAGTAGAGTAGAGCTGACCAATTAGGAAAAAACATGATGACTATAGAAATCATTGATGCACATCATCATTTTTGGAACCTCGACAAAAATTATTATCCCTGGTTAACAGATCGTGAAGAGAACCATTTTTTCTGGGTGATTACTCAAATTTGAAAAGAAACTACCTTCCCAATGACTATCGCCAAGATGCGCGTGATTTTAAAATTATAGCAACGGCTCATGTAGAAGCAGAGTGGGACCGTGATGACCAGGTAGGCGAAACAGCGTGGCTCCATCAGATATTTAAGGGCAGCGGGATGCCCAACGCTGTCGTGGGCGATGTATGGTTGGCATCAAAAGATTGCGAAAAGATCCTAAATAAGCGTCAGCAGTTTCCGTTATTTCGAGGGGTAAGATCTAAACCAATGACATCACCGAGCCCAGACTATGAGACCCCAAAGGGAGCCGGTAGTATGCACGACCCCAATTGGCGACACGGCCTCTCAGTTCTTGAGAGACTTGGCTTGAGTTACGACCTCAGAGTACCATATTGGCATCTACATGAAGCTGCCGATGCGCTGGGTGTTCATTCTAATTTGCAAGTGGCATTAAACCATACTGGCTTTCCATGGGATAGAAGTGAAAAAGGTATCAAATCATGGAAAAAAGCAATGCGAGCAATCGCAGCTTGTCCTAATGTATGCGTAAAACTCTCTGAGCTTGGTCTGAAAAATGCGCCGTGAACAGTAGAAAGTAATCGCGGGATAGTTCTGGATACAATTGAGATTTTTGGCACAGAGCGTTGCATGTGGGCTTTTAACTTTCCCGTAGCGGGTTTAAAAATATCCTACAAAGACCAGTTGAATGGTATGCTAGAGATCGTGAGGAATTTACGATTCTCCGATCTCCAGAAAATATTTAATGAAAACGCCATTCGCTTCTATAAAATTTCCCTTTCTCAACAAAAGCCAGTTTCGTAATTTACCCGGTATCTTGTATTCGTTGTTAATGAATGAAGATCTTTAAGACTAATACGTAACGGACAATTTTTCCAATCGAGACCAATACAATAAATTTCAAGAAGCTTACTCTTAATACTCCCGCCATAAACGTTAATGGGTCACCCACAAATGGAACCCAAGAGAACATAAGGCTCCATATTCCAAACTTTCTAAACCAATTCGATGCCAAGGTGAAAGCACGCTCACTTAGCGGGAACCACGATTTACTTCTTAAATTAGAGAAAAACCGGCCTAAAATCCAGTTAATGACAGATCCTAAAATATTACCAAGCGAAGCCGCTATAAGTAATAATAAAATATCTGAGTCACCAGCCAAAGCCATCTTTAACAATAAGACTTCAGAGGCTGTTGGAAATAGTGTCGCTGAAACGAAAGCAGCAGAAAAAATGCTCAAATAATCCAAAGGCACATCCAGTTGATATCCTAGGGCTGAAAAATAAGAAATATTGATGCAGGCTGTCTTTTGTATGCCTTTATAAAACACTGGTGCTCATTGTGGCATATATATAAAAAGTAACCTCATACTACGATTTTTCCTTCAAACAGACAATACTTCGGGTTAGTGTTACTTTTGAAATCTTTAATGAGAGCTTTGGAGAGGGTTTATGAATCCCAATCTTAAAAAACACAGAATTGATTTGGCATGCGCTCTCCGATGGGCAGCGCGGTTAAACCTTCATGAAGGAGTTGATAATCACTTTTCTTTAGCAGTACCTGACGACGATGGTGTTATGCGTGGTAATCGGTTTTTGATAAATCCGTATGGCTGGCACTGGTCTGAAGTGACAGCCTCTTCACTAGTATTATGTAATGACAAAGGTGATGTCTTAGAAGGGGATAACGAGGTAGAGGACACTGCTTTTTTCATTCACAGTAGAATCCATATAGGCGCTCCTCATGCTATCTGTGTATTACATACACATATGCCCTACGCCACCTCAATCACCCTAGTAGAGGAAGGCAGGCTAGAGATGATAGAACAAAATGCCTTACTATTTGATGGACGGATTTCATACGATGATGGGTATGAAGGGCTTGCATTAGCAACCGAAGAAGGTGATCGATTAGCGAGAAAAATTGGGAACAAATCAATCTTATTTATGGCTAGCCATGGTATTGTCGTTGCAGGAACAACAGTAGCCGACGCCTTTAATGATCTCTATTACCTAGAACGTGCGGCAATGTTTCAAGTATTGGCAAAATCTCAAGGCAGGAGCCTTAGAACAATATCGGATCGCGTAAGAAAAGAAACCAGAAAACAGTTTGTAACAGAAGCACCTAAGTTAGCAGACAGGCATTTTTCTGCCTTAAGACGAATTCTAGATAATACTGAGCCAAACTACAGACATTAGTGCCAATAATTTTCAAGCTTATATTGCAAGAGCTTGTTCAAGATCAGCGGTAAGGTCATCCACATTTTCAAGTCCGATAGAAAATTGAAAAAATCCATCCGCAGCACCTAAATGCGATCTAATCTCACTCGGAACAGAACTATATGTTTTTGATGCTGGATGCCACATTGTACTTTTTGATCCACCAAAAATTTCAGAGACAGAAAATAAATTTAACTTCTCTTGAAAAGCCATAGCTGCATCAATACCACCGGATAGAACCAACGAAAGCACACCACCGAAATCACGTAAACTCTCTGAAGCGTAACTAAATTGCGGATGGCTCTTCAGACCTAAATGATGGACGGCCGAAACCCGGCGATTTGCAAGTAAGAAGTTCGCTATATACTTTGCGCTTACGCAATGCTGCGTTATTCGTTTTTCCAAACTTTCTAATGCTTTGGTTGTTACAGTTTGTTCCGCAGCAGACAAACTACTACCTAACGTATTTCTGAGGAACTGTAATTTTTCTTTTAAAAATTCCTGGCTTCCCGATACAATCGCACAGCCACCATCGGTTTCCAAGGAACCGCTCAGGAATCCTTTAGCATCATATGCTACAACATCAAACCCAACTTGAATGGGGCTCAAAAGATATGGGGTCGCCAATGTATTGTCACACACACTAATTACTGCATGGGTTTTTGCAAAATCTATTATCGTTTTAAAATCCGGAATATTAAGAGCCGGCCAGATTAAACTTTCCACCCAAATCAAGCGCGTGTTTTCTTGTAAAACTGCTTCTAACGTTTCTTTCTTAAAATCTTTTACATAGCTGAATGTAAGCGCAGATGTCCTTCGCCGAACACTCTCAAAAATTTGATAAGTGTTATTGTTCAGGTTATCTGACGCTATTATGTGCGCTCCTGATTCTACTAAATCTAAGATCGTTGCGAAGGCCGCTTTCCCAGAACAAAAGCTATACCCATCCCCCCCTGATTCAAGGCTCGACATAGCTTTACCGAGTATGTCTAAGGTACGTTCCATCAATTATTTCTTCTATTCAAATACTGCTCACTTTCACATACCTTATTCACGTTTACCTTTTGTCAGCTGGCTAGAAATCAACGCAACATAACTTCTATTAAATGTGGTCCTGGTAAAGCGATAGCGCGTCTCAACTGATCATTAAATTCATCAGTATCAGTTGCTCTTGTGGCTTGAACACCCATCCCTTTTGCCAAATAACCCCAATCTATATCTGGTCGTCCAATCTCTAACATATCAAGGGCTTTCCGGCCGGGATTACGGGCGCCAACATTCGCCAACTCGCCCTTTAATATAGCATATGTACCATTATTAAAAATAATATTAACAACATCACATCCCTCTCTCGCCTGGGTCCATAGCGCTTGTAGCGTATACATTCCAGAGCCATCACCCTCAGTACATATCACTTTTCGCTCCGGACACGCCAAAGCCGCACCCGTTGCATATGGTAACCCCAACCCAATTGATCCGCCGGTTAACGACATCCAGTCATGCGGCTTAGCTCCCTGCGTAAATGGCATAAACCCTCTACCAGTCGTAACTGATTCATCTGCTACAATGGCATTTTCAGGCATAAGATTGCCAATTGCGGATGCTATGGTCTCTGGGGTCAAATTACCTGTCATTAACTCAGGACGATTAAGTTCCTGTAATTTTGGCTTAACATTATGTGCATCCAATTCGTCAACTAGAGCCTCTATTACTGCTAAATGATCATCATCAATACTTGCTAATTCGTGTACATTACAATTATCAGGTATCAAGACGCTTGGTTTATTTGGATACGCAAAAAAAGCAACTGGTGTTTTTGTTCCAAGTAAAACAATATCTTTGACAGACTCCAACTGTTTTAGCGCTACATCAACTGGGTATTGTATACGCTCTATTGCTACTCGCCCTGCCCCTCTTTGCCAACGTCCATTTGCTGTCATACAGGATAAACGACATCCCGTCTTAGCTTGTATTTTTCCAAGAAGTTCAAGGGTATCCTGGCGTAACGCTCTTCCAGTCATATGTATTAAAGTCTCACCGCTTGAACATAGCGCAGCAGCGATATTTCGAATAATATCTGCGGAAACCTTTGGTCTATCTGGTACTTTTATCTGGCTCACATCCGATATGGCTTCATCCCAAGCCGTGTTTGCAGGGAGAATTAATGTCGCAATTTGGCCAGCTCCAGTTCTGGCAGCAACAACTGCATTTGCGCCATCAAATGCTACATCCTTTGATGATTGAGAAGTCTTGACCCACGCCGATACAGGAGCTGCTATCCCCTCGATATCAGCTGTCAACGGCGCATCATATTCAATATGATAAGTGGCATGCTCACCAACTATATTTACGATCGGTGTATTTGCTTTTTTTGCATTATGTAAATTAGCAAGACCGTTGCCAAGCCCTGGCCCAAGATGCAGTAGGGTAGATGCAGGCTTATCAGCCATTCTCCCGTACCCATCTGCCATACCTGTGACTACTCCCTCGAAGAGACCAAGCACGCAACGCATACCATCAACGTAATCTAAAGCGGCAACAAAGTGCATTTCCGAGGTGCCTGGGTTTGTGAAACAAATTTCTACACCCGATTTAACTAAAGTGCGAACTAATGATTCTGCGCCATTCATTGAGACTGCCTTTATTCTGTTTGGAATTAATGCTCAAACGTACCAGACTTAATGAGCTTAAAGCAAATCGATTATTTGAAGTAACAACGCTTTAAAATGACATAAATTATGCGTGTCTAGTTGAGAAGTTTTATATACTTTAATAATTACAAAAACCCGCTAGTTTTGAAGTCCGTTGCGGTCAAGGAAGGTCAACTTTAAAAGGAAATTTATCTTATGATCGATATTTCAATAATTGATGCGCATCATCATTTCTGGGACCTTTCTCTTAAAAAGCATCCTTGGTTAGATGGGCGGCATAAGATCACTAATTTTCGCTATGGAGATTATTCAAAGATTTGTAAAAATTATCTTCTAGATGATTACCAAAATGATTGGGCTAGGCATGATATCATAAAGAGCGTCTATGTCGAAACAGAATGGGACCCAACCGATCCTGCAGGAGAATCAAACTGGGTACAAAACCACTATGAAGCGTTTGGTTTCCCAAATGCATTTGTGGGTCAGATTTGGTTCGAAGATGAAAATGTAGATAATATTTTATCTGCCCATAAATCCTTCCCAATCACTAGGTCAGTTCGTCAGAAACCGCAATCCACTTTATCTTTCGAGGAATTTAAACCTAATCTTCCTGGATCTATGGGGGATCCCCAGTTTAGAGCTGGATACAAACATCTCTTAAAGCATGGGCTCCATTATGATTTACAAACACCGTGGTGGCATCTTGGTGAAGCCGCACTTTTGGCGCGTGATTTCCCCGATACAGTCATCATACTTAATCATACAGGTCTGCCCTCTGATCGTAGTAAACTAGGCATAGATAGATGGCGTTCAGCTATCCAAGAGTTTGCGCTTCAACCTAACACAGCGGTTAAATTATCTGGTATAGGGATAGCGAATGAACCTTGGCATGTTGAAGAGAATGAATTGATAATTAAAGACACTATTATGGCGTTTGGCCCAGACCGCTGTATGTTTGGATCCAATTTTCCCGTAGACGGGCTCTGTAATAGTTTTGATACTATTTTTCAAAACTTTAAAAACATAACATCTACTTTTTCAAAGAAAGACCAGTCTGCCCTTTTTCATGATAATGCAGAAAAATACTACCACCCATTATTATAAATTCATTTCATTGATAAGGTTACTACAAGAAAAGAAACATATATATGAGTAGAGTAATTTTAAAATTGATTAGAGGGAAGACTTTCAAGTCAGAAGAGTGTATTTAATGTCAACTCATTAATACCTTTTCCTCTGGAAGTGAAGACTACACTTATGGCAGTTAAGCCCAAAAAAAATAGTACGCCTAAACTACTAGAGTTAGCTCTGGAGTTTCCATATAAAAAGTTATTCGGGCGTACCGGGAAAATTATAATTGCGAGTTCTATTATCATATTCCTAATCGCAAAATTTTTTTTGGGGATAGATACAGTCCGGTTAGACCCCAAAACATGTAAATTATCTCATTGGGATATTGCCTATCTAATGTTTCATAAGAAACAAATCCTGATAAACAGCTCTATCTCATTTCAAAAATCAATGCGCGAAAATCAGATTACTCTCAGGCACATAAACGATGGCATAAATCCTTTTAAGTCAAAAAAGGATGGTAATGTCACTAGGGCACGTAAAATCAATAGGGATAAGTTTATGTGGAAATCAATGGGAAGGCGTTTAGTCAGAGAAAATCAAGCCATTATTAAATGCCTCGGAAAGTTACCAAGATATAAGTTCTAATTTGCGCTTTTTATCTAAATAGATTTTCTTTATCAAGATTTTTATAGATATCGCCAACATATTCTGCGTATCCGTTATAAAGACGTGTTGCAACCCTTGGCCCAGCAAGGGTTCTTTCTGTGGCCTGACTCCATCGGGGATGACTTACCTCTGGGTTTACATTCGCCCAAAACCCATACTCTTTCGGCTGGATCCGCTCCCAAAACGATACAGGCCGTTTATCTGTCAGACTAAGCCTTACAATCGACTTTATTGATTTGAAACCGTATTTCCAAGGGACAGCAAGCCTGAGAGGGGCTCCCATTTGATTTGGTATAGGTTTGCCATAAACGCCAGTCACGATTAACGACAGTTCATTTTGGGCTTCTTCAATAGTTAAACCTTCGGTATAGGGCCACGGATACCAATGCTGCTTCTGACCTGGCATTTTTTCAGGGTCCATCAACGTTTCCATGACAACAAATTTGGCACTTGATAATGGTTTTGCTAAAGCAATTAAGCTTGCTAAAGGAAACCCTGTCCAAGGAACGACCATTGACCATGCTTCAACGCATCTGTGTCTATAAACCCTCTCCTCCAGTGGCATCTTATGGACGAGTGTATCAAAATCTAATACCTGCTTTTTTTCAACTAGAGCCATCAATTGCCAAAGTCCATGGTCTGGTTTCAAGTGCCTCAGCGGCTCTATAGATACTTTTATGCGACCCGAACTCGTAGAAATTATTATACGTAGTAGCATCATATTCATCACTTATCGCTCGATCTACCGTGTAGGATCTATTGCGACCCGCGGGGTAAAAAGAGGCATTTGGATCAGCATTTGGAATTATCTTAGCTGCTTTAACCGAACCACCCATCATTGAGAAACTAGGGGCTAAAACCGCTCCGGCGGCGATAGATTTGATAAAGTTACGACGATTTAAGAACAGGTTCTCGTCCGTAACTTTGTTTTGGTTTATTTCCCAGCCCCTATTGCGCTTCAATAACATACTGATCCCTATAGATTAAAATGGTTACTAATATCTAAACTTAAATCAACACTCTATTAGGCTCGCTTCATTGGGCCCCGTATATATTAATATTTTATGGAATAATAGTTATATGAACATATCATTCTGTTAAGTCCAACGCTAATTCCATAGTCTCTTTATCTGTCTTAAGAACAAATATTGTCTCACTCCTTGTTACACCGGGAAACGCCTTAATTTTATTAGAGATTAGTTCCTCCAATTGTATATTATCACGTGCCCTTACTTTTAAAAGGTAAGACCAGTCTCCCGTAATACGATGACATTCCATGACCTCAGGGATACTTTGCACAGCTATTCCAAAATCCTTAGTTGTCTCCATCCAATCTATTAATACTGAGATGTATGCCAGAGTACTAAGGTTTACTGTCGATGGATCTATCTGCACGACTGTATTCTTTATTATACCAGCACTACTTAATGCCCGTATACGATCACTGACGGTCGAGGTAGGCAAGCGGATATTCAAGCCAATATTTTTATGCGTCATCCGTGCATTTTGTTGCAGAAGTCTTATGATCTTTTTATCAGTAGTGTCCATATCGTGGAATTTTCGATCATTGACAGTTTTTTTGACAGATCCTTAAGCATAAAACAGCACGCCACACATACGTATAAACAAAAAATACTACGATCGTTGTCGGCGGCAATGTTGACACACTAACCTTTTAATAATAACTCAAATGAGATATGACTCAAAGCTTTAAACAGATAATTTCACGGTGGGCTCCCGCGATACTTCTTACTGAAACTAAGAGCAGTATATGGGTCTCCCCAGACGGAGAAATTGAAAGAATTCCTCATGATCAAACACTGAGTAAAATTGAAGAACACCCCCCTTTAGTTTGCCATTTGCAAGCCACGGCGTTTCGTCTTAATTGCAAACAGTTTTTATGTTTCGATATATTAGAGCTATACGCTTTTGTAAGACCAGCTGAATTCTGTGTCCCAACCCCAAATGGGCTAGCAGATGCCATGGATTTACAAAACCCAAATAATGAAGTTGATGCAGCATTAATTTTATTAGATGCGGCAGTAGAATTGCTTAAAGAGCTTACCGAGTTTTCTAATAAAGAAAAAATAATTCCAGTTACTGAAGTAATGGGGCGTGGCGGTTGGTTATGGGCCCCTTTAATCTTTGATGCGTTAGGACTAAAACAAGATACTACATCCCCTATAAAAACCAACGCTCTAAACGTATGGGAAGATTTATTAGAGTGGTCAGAATATGCTCCGGAGCCCCCGGACTCAAATAACCCTATAACAGAAGGGGAGTCTATCAGTAGATTAACCGAAATGTTACCTGAATCATCAGAACTAAGACACGGTCAGATTGAGTACACGTCCCAGATTTTGCCGGCTTTTGGGTCTCGTAATAAAAACGAGGATCCCCACGTCGTTCTAGCAAATGCTGGAACAGGCGTTGGGAAGACACTGGGCTATTTAGCACCATCAACGAGTCTGGGCTGAAAAAAATAATACACCAGTTTGGGTTTCAACCTTCACTCGTAATTTACAACACCAAATAGCTAATGAATTAAATAGTCTTTATCCAGACCCAATTCGAAAATCAAAAAAAATTACTATTCGTAAAGGAAGGGAAAATTACCTTTGCTTACTTAACCTGGAAGAAGCCTCCCGCCAATTACTCTCAACACCTCAGCACGGTGTTGCCTTAGGTTTAATGACGAGGTGGATTTCCAAAACCCAAGACGGAGATATGACAGGCGGAGATTTCCCATCTTGGCTTTCCGATTTGCTTGGTCGAGGTAAAACCATTGGTCTAGCAGACAGAAGAGGTGAATGCATCTATTCAGCCTGCCCTCATTATCACAAATGCTTTGTCGAAAAATCTATCCGAAACTCTAGGCGCGCTGATGTCGTGATTGCTAATCATGCATTGGTAATGGCTCAATCGTCTCGAGCAGAGGAAGGGGACCCCTACCAACCAACTAGATTTATTTTTGATGAAGGTCACCATTTATTTGAAGCCGCTGATGCCGCTTTCTCGATATATTTGAGTGGCGCAGAAACCTTTGAACTTCGGCGTTGGTTATTAGGCACAGAGAAAAGAACCATGGGACGAGGTAAAGGATTAAAGCGAAGAGTTATTGACCTTATTGCGGATGATTCAGATGGATTAAAAATTCTAGATAACATCCTTTTGGCAGCCCACATATTACCTCGAGAAGGATGGCTTAATCGATTACTAGACCAAAAACCGGTTGGACCAGGTGAGTCTTTTTTTTCTGCGGTCAAACAGCAGGTAGATGCCCGATCGGAGATTGCTACTAATGGTTATTCTCTCGAGACTGCTGTGGAACCCGCGACTGAGACTTTAATAGAAACTGCTGCAATATTTTCTAAAGGTTTAAACAGTTTAGTCCAGCTAATTTTACAATTTTGTGGTACTTTGAGTGATTTGCTGGACGACAAAAAAGAAACTATTGAAACGCATAATCGAATAAGGATAGAAGCAATAATAAGATCTCTCACTCGAAGAGGGTCATTAAATCTCAAGCAATGGCAATCGATGTTGGATTCGATAAGCAATACTGGGAAAACTGAATTTATAGATTGGCTAGAAATTGAGCGCCTTCAGGGCCATAATATTGACATAGGCATGAAACGCCATTGGCTTGATCCAACAGCACCACTAACGAAGAATGTTTTTAACCCTGCCCATGGAATAGTAATTACATCTGCAACATTGAGAGAAGAATCGATAAAACCTGAGAACCAATGGGAAATAGCAGAAAAGCGCACTGGAACTATTCATTTAAAAACGCCTGCAATCCAAGTAACCGTAGATTCACCCTTCGATTATTCAAAACAGACCCAAGTAATTATTGTAAATGATGTAAAAAGAAATGATCTTGACCAGGTCGCAGCTGCATACCGTGACTTATTTATTGCAGCAAATGGGGGATCGTTAGGGCTATTCACGGCAATACGGCGACTTCGTGCAGTACACGGAAAAATAGTCCATCCGTTGGATAAGTTAGACTTAAAAGTTTATTCCCAACATAGTGATGGCTTAAATTTATCTACATTAATAGATATCTTTAGGATGGAAGAAAATTCATGCCTACTAGGCACCGACGCTGCTCGCGACGGTGTAGATATCCCCGGCAGATCTTTAAGGTTAATCGTATTTGATAGAGTTCCATGGCCAAGACCAGCCATCTTAAACAAGGCCCGGCAAGAATTATTTGGGAGAAAAATCTATACTGATATGCTTACAAAGATAAAGCTCACCCAAGCATTTGGCCGATTAATTCGAAGCAAAACTGACAAAGGCATTTTTATATTACTTGACCCTGGAATGCCAACTCGGCTCTTAACTGCTTTCCCAAAAGAAGCAGCCATCACACGCTGCAACCTAGCAAATGCAATAAGCGAAGTTAAGACGTTCCTTAATCCGTAGCCCGTCTTTTTCAAAGCTTCATTCCCTAAGATATTATCTAATCACAGCGTTAATAAGATGGGCTTTTATTTTCCCAATAACTCCAAAGTTTGCTTCGATTTGGTCACCTGCTGATACCTTAACAAGTCCTGTGCAGGTACCAGTTGAAACAATTTCCCCCGCCCTAAGGCCTGTAGAACTGCGTAAATGGTTTGCTAACCAGGTCATCACATTAATTGGATTTCCTAGGGCCTTATTACCTAAACCTGAAGCAACTACTTTATGATTCAAACTTAAATCTACTTGGTTTATCGATAGATCTATATTTTTCCAATTGGACATAATCTTACCAGTGCAAAGCGCTACATTCGCACCACCATCTGCCGTAGCATTAAATCTTCCACTTTTTCCTATCCCTCCCTTCAACCGGGATCCCACGAATTCTAGCGATGGCGCAACCCCATCAATAGCAGTCAGTATTTCCTCATGTATGTAGGGCTGTTCTCTAGGAGGCAGATCTATACCAATTCGTAAAGCAAACTCACCTTCCACCCAAAGGTCATGATCAGGAAAAACAGGGATCGCGGCGCCATCAGTATATTTAAATTGTTTTGGGACCCTTGCAGCACCAGGTTCGGTGGTTCCCAATTTACGTTGAGCTTCTATCGAAGTAGACCCAACCTTCCAAGCTTCAGATGATACACCGAGGATCTCACTCACTTGCTCTTGTATACTGTAAGCAGCTTGCAAACTTATAGGTTCTTCATTCTTATCAATAGTTACTAAAGCACCGCTCAAACGAGCTGAAGCTAGACGTGAGGGTAGTGTTAGCATTAAACAGATCTCCTAAATCGCATCCATAAATTAAAGATAATCCTTTGTCTTTTTATCTCAATAACATAGTTATTTTTTTGCGTCCTCTTTGATCATATCAGCTGCTTTTTCAGCTATCATAATGGTTGGAGCATTAGTATTACCTGAGACTAATGTCGGCATTATGGAAGCATCAACAACCCGAAGCGCCTGCAACCCACGAACACGTAAGCGCTCATCCACAACTGACATAGGATCACTACCCATTTTGCAGGTGCCTACAGGATGATATACTGTATTCCCTTTAGCCCTTGCGAAATCTAGCCATTCTTCATCAGAATCAACATTAATTCCAGGTTCTATTTCGTCGTCTGTATAGGCTTCTAAAGCAGGTGCTGAAACAATTTTTCGTGCAATCTTCATTCCATCAACTATTGTACGGCAATCATTTTCCTCGGTTAAAAAATTGCCTTGGATAGCGGGAGCTGAGAATGGATCAGATGATTTTATATGAATTGATCCTCTCGATTCCGGCCGCAACTGACATGGAGCGATTGTCATACCAGGATGATTATCAAAAACCCGTTTCTTAACATCCTTAAAACTAGCATGTACAATTGTGTACTGGATGTCGGGTGAAGATAATTCTGGCCTTGTGGCAACGTAACCAGATAAAATTCCACCAGGGAATGTCATAATCCCTTTTCGACTAACAGCATACTTCAGCAATTCCTTGAAGAGAAATAATCCCTTAGTTTGCTCATTTAAAGTAATTCTTTTTTTTATTTTCCATGTCTGTCTAACAATGTAATGGTCCTGGTAATTCTCTCCAACACCAGAAAGGACATGTAGTACTTTTACGCCTCTGTCCGACAGCACTTTTGCGTCGCCAATACCAGAAAGTTCCAGAATTTGAGGAGACTGGACCGCTCCAGCACAAACGATGACTTCTTTTTTTACCCGAATAGTTTTAACTTTTCCCGACTGTTGATACACGACCCCAACAGCGGTTTTATCTTCAATCAATATTTTTAACGTATGTGCTTTTATTTCTAATCTCAGGTTAGAACGTTTGAGAGCAGGTTCCAGAAATGCTTTAGCTGCAGACCAACGCCTACCCTTTTTTTGGGTAACTTGAAAGTATCCAAAACCTTCTTGATCTCCACTATTGTAATCAGGATTTTTTGGATAACCACTCTCCTCAGCCGCATCCATTATAGCATCAAGTAGTTCATTACGCTCAGAGCCCTCTGACGTAATCAGCGGTCCATCATTGCCACGCCAGGAACTTTTAGAGCTTTCATAATTTTCGGATTTTTTAAAATATGGTAAAACAGAATCATATGACCAACCTCTGTTACCAAGTTGTGACCAAGTGTCATAGTCAAGAGGTTGTCCTCGCACATAAACCATACCATTTATCGAGCTAGAGCCACCCAGTACTTTGCCACGGGGTATAGGGATGGGTCTATTATAGGTGCTCGCCTCAGGTTCTGTCTCAAACCGCCAATTTAGACTTGGCATGTCCAGTGTTTTTACGTATCCAACCGGAATATGAATCCAAGGATTAGTATCTTTGCCACCAGCCTCAAGCAGCAAAACTTTTATAGATGGGTTTTCAGTTAAACGATTAGCTAATGTGCAACCTGCAGAACCCGCCCCAATTATTATGTAATCATATCCATCGGTTGGCGACTCCATCGTATATTCCAGTTTCTAATAAGTAATAAATTATTTTTTAATCAAACAAAATGAACTTAGATTGAGGAAAGATTTGGTTTTGCCGCTGGACCAAAATGTGTTTCAAGCGCCAAGCCAATCGATAGAGCATGAGTGTCAAATCCTCTTCGACACATAACTTGCAATCCAACCGGCAGCGGTGAACCAAACTGGTGAACGGGAGTAGTGATAGCGCAAAGCTTAAAGATATTTCCAGGTTGCGTATTACGGGATGCTTGCGCTGATTTTTCTGCTGCACCGGCCTCGGCCAAATCAGCAAGAGGCATAGGCAAGAATGTACAAGTAGGGGAGACCCAACCATCCAATCCTTCAAATGCATCATCAGCTAAATCAGCTAACTGGTTATGCCTTATAATCGCCGCCGCATGTTGCATTCCTGTTATATCGAGGCCTTTTTTAGCTCGAGCACCAGTCACGGGGTCCATATTTGGTAACGCTTGATGAAAATCGCTTTCACCTATCGCCGCTAGAAATTCAGGTGGCGCTATCGCAGGGAAAACCCAATCCCGTTCATTAGGGTCTGGGATTTCAACTTCGACTATTTCCACGCCAGCGTCCTTAAGAGACTTCAATGCTAATTCTACACATGATGCAACTTCAGGGTCTAAATCATCAAAAAAGAATTTAGTCGGTTTACCTAATCTCAACCCTTTAAGGGGTGCTGGGGCAGGTATATCACTGCCTGTCATTATTGCATGAATAATTGCAGCGTCCGCAGCATTTCGTGTTAAGGGGCCCAAGGTATCTAAAGTCGGTGAAAGTGGGAACACACCATCAGTTGGAAGAAGACCTATTGAGGTCTTATGCCCAAATATGCCATTAAAGCAAGCCGGTATTCTAACTGACCCCCCCGTATCAGAACCCATAGCAAATGCACACAATCCAGCCGCTGTAGCAACACCCGACCCACTCGATGAACCTCCAGGCATCCGGTGTACCGCTAGGTCCCAGGGGTTCCAGGGCGTACCTCTAGCTTCATTTACCCCAGTAGCACCAAGAGCAAATTCAACAGTCTTTGTTTTACCTAGAACAATACATCCTGCCTGCTTTAAACCAGTCACAAACCGGCCTTCGCTACCCGTAATCCCAGATGCATCAAATAGAGATCCATTAGTTGTCGGCATCTGATCGACGGCATAAATATCCTTGATGCCAATAGGAACTCCCATTAGTGGCCCAAGATCCGTACCGGAAGCTAAAAGTTTATCCATTGCCTCAGCGGCAGCCATTGCCTGTTCTTTAGCAACATATTGAAACGCACCGAGTTTAGCGTCCAAGCTCTCTATACGATCCAAATAAGCGCGGGTTACTTTGCTGATAGTGGTGCGCCCTGCTCTTAGATTTTCTGCGAAGACAGCGATACCGCCATCGGCGAGTGGATCATTGGGATAAGTCATAATGGTGTCCTTTATTAATCATCAATATTATACATCGATCACTTTTAAAATTAACAATACCTTATCTAAGTTGGAAATATACTGATTAAGAAAATAATTCCTCAAAGATAAGCTCTTACGAACTTCTTGACTGTATTATACATAGCAAAACAACTACATTCTATTTGATGAGATTTGAATGTCACTATTTAATACGAATGGACTAAATATGATAAGTCACCATGCAGCGATTATTTATGCGATGGTTCTGAGTGCTGCCGCCGACGGCGAACTTGCGAACGAAGAAATCAATACAATTAAAACTATTATTAATGGCTTACCTATATTCAAAGGGTTTGATAGTTCTAAATTCAACGAAATCGCAGGCACCTGCACTGATTTGTTAACTGAAGACGATGGGCTTGACGCTGCAATTGAGATCATACGCCAATCCTTACCCACCCCATTATGCGCTACAGCCTATGCTTTGGCCTGTGACGTAGTTGCAGTAAATGGTATAGCTACGCAAGAAGAACTAAGGTTTTTAGAAATGCTGCGACATGAAATTGATGTTGACAGGCTTACAGCGGCTGCAATAGAACGTGGATCCGCTGCGAGGTACACAAGACATCAGGCAGTAAACAATGATTAACCAAAACCAAAAGAACCCGTCCAACCAAAAGATTGGAGTGATTGGTCTTGGGTTAATGGGAACTCCAATGTGCCAACAACTACATAATTCAGGAATAGACCTGTGTATTTGGAACCGTAATTCAGAACCTAGCAGAGACCTCTCAGAAAAACTTAATCGAACCACCGTTTATAAAACGCCCGCTGAAGTAGCCTTAAATTGCGATATCATTATAACAATGGTCACAGATGCACCAGCAGTAGAAGCTATCGTGTTTGGCAAGAATGGAATTGCTGAGAGTTGCAGGAGTAGCTCACTCTTAATCGATATGGGAACCACGTCAGTTATTCAAACGCGAAACTTTTCTAAAAAATTGAGTGCGGTGGGAGGCAGTTGGGTTGATGCGCCTGTTTCTGGAGGAACCACAGCAGCCGAAAACGGCTCACTTACAATTATGGCTGGTGGTAGAAAAGAGTCATTTGATAGAGCACTCCCGTTTCTTAAAATAATGGGAGAGCGTATTACCTATGTCGGTGAGGTTGGAGCGGGGCAAATAGCGAAGTCGGCTAATCAGATGATAGTGGGACTCACCATAGGCGCTGTCGCGGAAGCTTTCACATTAGCACGCCACAATGGAGTAGAACCAGAAAAAATCCGGGAAGCTCTTTTTGGTGGGTTCGCTCACAGCAGGATCCTCGAACTCCATGGGGAACGAATGATAAAGGAAGATTATGCGCCACGAGCGAAGTGCTCCATTCAAAGAAAAGATATCTCCGAGGCAATAGAGCTAGCAAACTCTGTAAATCTATCACTACCGAGCCTAGCGACTAATCTGAAGCTTTGGGACTATATGGTTGAAAATGGATTGGAAGACCTGGACCATAGCGCCCTACTTTTAGCCATTGACCCACTAAATAGATAAAAAACCCCCCAGCTATTAGCCGAGGGGTCATTTAAACATACCTTATGAGGATTAGACTTTAGTAGTCCATCCCTCCACCCATTCCGCCGCCTGCAGACGCACCTGAAGAACTTGGTTCAGGCTTGTCAGCAACCATCGCTTCTGTGGTCACAAGTAATCCAGCAACAGATGCTGCATTCTGAAGTGCAATACGAACGACTTTAGTTGGGTCTATTATACCAGCTTTAACTAAGTCTTTAAATTTCCCCTCCTGAGCGTCATAACCCCAATTGGTGTCCTTAGATTCTAACATTTTACCAACTATCACAGAACCATCCTCACCCGCATTTTCAGCAATTTGACGAGCAGGAGCCTGGATAGCTTTCCTAACAATATTCACTCCTACTGCTTGATCGTCATTAGCAGGGGTTAATTTTGTTAAACCACGTCCAGCATAGATAAGAGCAGAGCCGCCGCCAGGTATAATGCCTTCTTCGACTGCGGCACGCGTCGCGTGCATCGCATCATCAACCCGATCTTTACGCTCTTTCACCTCAACTTCCGTTGAACCGCCAACACGCACGACAGCAACACCGCCGGCTAATTTCGCAAGCCGTTCCTGCAGTTTCTCACTATCGTAATCAGACGTGGTTTCTTCAACCTGCGCTCTGATTTGATTGCACCGTGCCTCAATATCTTTTTTCTTTCCGGCGCCGTCCACTATCGTAGTTTCTTCCTTAGTGATATTCACCCTTTTAGCAGTTCCCATCATATCTAATGTGACTGTCTCAAGTTCGATCCCTAAATCCTCAGAGATAACAGTTCCACCAGTTAATATCGCAATGTCTTCCAACATAGCTTTACGACGATCACCAAAGCCGGGAGCTTTAACAGCAGCAACTTTTAATCCGCCACGCAACTTGTTGACTACGAGGGTAGCAAGAGCCTCTCCTTCGATATCTTCAGCAATTATCAAAAGCGGTTTACCACTTTGAACAACAGCCTCAAGAACCGGCAACATCGCTTGCAAGCTAGAAAGCTTAGACTCGTGAAGAAGGATGTATGGTGACTCAAGGTCGCTTGTCATCTTTTCAGAGTTTGTAACAAAATATGGGGAGAGATAACCGCGATCAAATTGCATTCCCTCAACGACGTCTAGCTCAGTGGCTAAAGATTTAGCTTCTTCCACTGTTATGACACCTTCGTTGCCAACACGCTCCATCGCCTGTGCTATCATTTTGCCTATTTCTTCTTCACCGTTAGCAGATATAGTACCAACTTGCGATACCTCAGCAGATGTGCCTATTTTTTTGGATTTTTTTGTTAGAGCATCCACCACAGAATTTACGGCCATATCAATACCGCGTTTAAGATCCATAGGGTTTAAACCAGCAGCAACGGCTTTCGCGCCTTCCTTTACGATGGCTTGAGCTAGCACTGTCGCTGTTGTAGTACCATCACCAGCATTATCATTAGCTTTGGATGCCACTTCACGAACCATTTGAGCGCCCATGTTCTCAAACTTGTCCTTAAGCTCAATTTCCTTAGCTACCGTCACACCGTCCTTAGTAATACGAGGGGCGCCAAACGATTTGTCGAGAACTACGTTACGACCTTTGGGTCCCAATGTTGCTTTTACAGCATTAGCTAGGGTATCAACGCCGTCTAACATTTTCTGGCGAGCGTCTATACCAAATTTAACTTCTTTTGCAGCCATTTGTCTGCTTCTCCTTTAAATAAAGATAAAATATAACCAGAGTACTTTAACTCTTGTTATCCGGTCACACCCATGATGTCGGATTCCTTCATAATAAGAAGATCTTCGCCATCAATTTTAACTTCGGTACCCGACCATTTGCCGAATAAAACAACGTCGCCTGCTTTGACATCTAGCGGGGTAATTCGCCCGTTATCATCTCTTGCACCAGGCCCAACAGAAACAACTTTGCCTTCCATTGGTTTTTCTTTTGCAGTATCGGGGATAATGATTCCACCTGCGGTCTTTGCCTCGCTCTCCATACGACGGATCACAACGCGGTCATGCAATGGCCTAAAACCCATTCCATTTCTCCATTTTTGAAAGTTACGTTAAAAATTCCTCACAAAATGCCAACAACAAATGTCATTAGCACTCTCTGTTTATGATTGCCAGCATGTAGTGTCTCTCTTGTCAACTGTCAAGAAGTCAAGAGTAAAAAAATGAAACTAAATCTATTCAATATTGCAATTCTTACCACTTCACTAACGAGGCAGCTAGTCTGGAGCTAAAGTCACTTTTAAACCATCCAAATTAGCAGTCATGTCGATCTGGCAGGATAACCTCGAGTTATCCTGTACATCAAAAGCTAAATCTAACATGTCGGCCTCTTCTTCACTTTTTTCAGGGACCCTTGTTACCCAACTTTCATCAACATAGACGTGGCATGTGGCACAAGCACAAGACCCTCCACATTCCGCTTTGATAGACAGGCCTTCGTCACGAATGATTTCCATGATTTGCCAACCATCTATTGCCTTCAATTCATGTTCTATTCCGTCATGATCCGTTACCAAGATTTTCATTTGACCCCCAATTTTCCCTGTAGTTCCGAGCTTGAAGTTGTATATTGGAACCGTAATTTCCTCTCAGGATGCACATACCGAAACGCTTGTTGCGCCATCAGGGCCGCCTCGTGAAACCCTGATAGAATTAGTTTTAGCTTACCTGGATATGTATTTATGTCTCCAATTGCAAATATGCCATCCACATCAGTCTCAAATTTCTCTGTATCTACCGGTATTAAATTTCGATCTAAATTAATCCCAAAATTAGCTACGGGACCAAGTTTCATAGTGAGACCATAAAATGCGAGAAGGGTATCGCACTCTATTTCATACTCACCATTATCACTTTTGACTAAAACGGACTCAAGTTTCCCGCCTTGCCCGCGAAGTTCCTTTAATTGGGCAATTTCAAGTGACATTTCACCATCCGCTACCAGTTTTCTCATTTTATTGATAGTATCTGGAGCCGCACGAAAATCATCTCTACGATGCAACAGTGTCAATTTTTTAGATAAAGGTTGAAGATTGACCGTCCAATCCAAGGCAGAGTCACCGCCGCCAGCTATTAAAATATTTTTTCCCTTAAAACTCTCCATTTGACGAACCGAATAAAAAACAGATTTTCCTTCAAATTCTTCAAGTCCTTTCAACGGCGGTTTCTTAGGAACAAAACTACCTCCCCCAGCCGCAACAACTATGACACGAGCTTCTATAACAGTTTCTAAATCTGTTTGAACAACCCACACACCATCTTCTTTTTGTGAGATGGACTCAGCCATCTGACCGAGATGGAATGTTGGGTTAAAAGGCTCAATTTGTGCCATGAGTTTATCAGTTAATTCTTGGCCTGTGCAAATTGGTATAGCAGGGATATCGTATATCGGTTTTTCTGGATAAAGCTCAGAACACTGTCCTCCAACTACATCTAAAATGTCGATCAAGTGACATTTGATATCTAAAAGACCGAGCTCAAACACTGCAAATAGCCCAACAGGACCCGCTCCAATTATAACCACATCAGTCTTGAAAAGTTTTTCGCTCATTTCAATCCTCACATAAAGAGTTAGCGATGAAAACACTAAACCCTTATCTTTTGTAAACTCTAAGCCGTTCCATACTAACAATACCGGTTTCAATCAATTCAAAAAACTAGTTTTAAAGAAAGAAAATTTAACCACCTGGATCATTGTGTTGTTTTGATTAAGACAGTATATACCGGGTTTAATGGCGAAAATGTCTCGTTCCAGTCATGATCATAGCGATGTCATTATCATCAGCAACGGCGATAATTTCATCGTCACGTATTGATCCCCCTGGTTGAATTACTGACGTGGCACCCGCCTCAACAGCTGTCAACAAACCGTCCGAGAACGGAAAAAAGGCATCTGACGCAACGGCAGAACCTAAAGTCAAGGTCTCTGCTAGCCCCAGCGCATCGGCTGCTTCCTTTGCTTTTTTTGCAGCTATTCTCGAGGAGTCTACACGACTCATTTGGCCCGCACCTACCCCCACAGTAGCACCGTTTTTCGCGTAAACGATTGCGTTTGACTTAACATGCTTAGCTACCAAAAATGCAAAAGTTAAATCTTCTAACTCCTGCAGTGTTGGTTGCCGTTTCGTTACAACTTTGAGGTTGGATTTTGATATTTGACCAAAATCTCGATCCTGCACAAGAATTCCGCCCGACAACGGTTTAAAAATCATTGATCTTTCAGATGGGTCAGGATTACCACCTGTTTTTAAGATTCTCAGTGATTTTTTTTGAGAGAAAACCTCCAATGCTTCTGCGCTAAAATCAGGAGCTATTATAACCTCTGTGAACACATTGACCATCTCTAACGCAGCTTCGCCATCAATCATCTCATTGGCAGCGATGATACCACCAAACGCACTAACTGGATCACATGCTAGGGCCTTTTTGTAAGCTCCCAAGATACTACTTTCGACGGCAACACCACATGGATTAGCGTGTTTGATAATGGCAACTACCGGCTGATCAAATTCACTTACAAGCTCAAAAGCGGCATCTGTATCGTTTAGATTGTTATAACTAAGTTCTTTACCTTGAACCTGTTGCGCTGTCCCTACACCAAATCGTTGATTAGAAGACTGATAGAATGCCGCTGTTTGATGAGGGTTTTCACCATAACGTAATATTTTTGGGGAATGCCCTGAGAAAGTAACTCTATTCGGCTGAACTACTCCAAGTTCTTTAGAAAACCAAGACGCTATCTCCGAGTCATATGCTGCTGTGCGTGCATATGCTTTAGCGGCAAAAGACTGCCTAATGGATAATGATATTCCTCCGTTGTTTGTTTTAAGTTCATCAAGCAGTATTTGATAATCTGATGGGTCAACTAAAACTGCAACGGAGTCGTGGTTTTTTGCCGCCGCTCGTATCATCGCTGGACCTCCAATATCTATATTCTCAACGCAATCTTCATAGGTCCCACGTGAGGCAACTGTCTCCTCAAATGGATAAAGGTTACAAACCAGGAGATCAATTGGGGGGATCCCATGTAGCTCCATGGCGTCAATGTGCTCGTCATTACTTCGCACACCTAAGAGCCCCCCATGAATTTTTGGATGGAGCGTTTTCACTCTACCTCCCATGATTTCTGGAAACTCTGTATGTTCTGCTACATCTACAATTTTTATGCCTGCTTTACGTAATGTAGCAGCTGTTCCACCTGTAGATAAAATCTCAACATCACTTGCCTGCAAGGCAAGCGCCAGATCGATGAGGCCCGACTTATCCGAAACAGAAAGTAATGCCCGTTTCACTAGAACCATTTCAGTCATTAAAAAACCTAACCCCTTGATCAAATTATCCTTGGCTTATCACTCGCGATTTAAGATCAGTCAACTTCATTTCTTTCATACTCTAGTTTTTATTCCAGACACCTGTTTTAAACGCGATTCTCTTATCGCGATATAAGTGGTACTGCCAAAAATTAAAATGGCACCAACCCAAGTATAGAAATCCGGGACTTCATCAAAAAAAACAAAACCTAATAGTGTAGCCCAAATCATTTTACTGAAGTCTACGGGCATAACCACTGAAGTATCTGCCAACTTCAGTGATTGGTTCATCAATGTTTGAGCGAAAGTGCCGAGGGCTGCAAGCAAAAACATCCACCCTAACTGTTCCCAACTTGGCAGTTCCCAGAAGGGAAATGCCGCAAAAAACACAAGAGGCGATAGGAATACCGAAGCATAGAAGGAGATCGTAACGCTTGAGTCAGTCCTTGTCATAACTTTAATAACCATCAGCGCAACTGACCAAATAGCCGCAGAAATAACTATTAGCAGGGGACCTATACCCAAGTCTACCATTCCTGGTCTTAAAATGATCATGGTACCCAAAAACCCAATTATAATAGCTGTCCAACGTCTGACACGAACTACTTCACCGAGGAATATGACTGCCAAAACTGTTGCAAATAATGGCGCACTAAAACCCAGCGCTGTAACCTGAGCCAACGGCGTAATACTTAATCCATAAAAAAAACATAACATCGCTCCAGCATTCAATATACCTCGCAAAGAGTGAAGTTTAATATTCTTTGTTTTCAATATGGAAAAATTATCCTTAAAAACAAAAGGTAATAAAACGAATAGACCTAGAAAGGCTCTAAAAAAAGCAATTTCAAAAGGGTGAAGTTGTCCCGACATACTTCGCACCACAGTATGCATCGCGACAAAGAGAATTGCTGCCACAGCCATAAGCGAGATAGCCATCAGAGGCGGAGGTAACTCGCGCAAAATGTTCGAAAGTTTGGATGGTAGAAACACCAGAGTACTAATAGGTGCAAGAACACAAAGTCTCAAGTAATATATCTATTCTAAAAATTCATCCATTTCTGTTTCTGAGGCCTAATAATCGATGAATCAGCCATTATATCGTGACCCTTTTGAATTGATTCTTCGTAAATTTTGATTCGAATTGATGCTATAGCTACGTCATTTAGGCCGCTTCTAATCTCGCCTACTTCTTTATCTCCAAACATAATAGGTGTCCCTATTTCAGGCAAAGGTCCTGAAATAAGCACGGGCATCAGTCGCTTTTTTATCAATGCACGATATTTTGTCCTAGCTGTTAACTCTTGTCCCATGTAACACCCCTTGTTCCAATCAATGCCGTTGAGTTCATCAAAACCAGCCTCAAGTAGGATTGTTTTCTCAGCCTGCATATCCTGGACACCATCCGGAACCCCTAATTTAATTCTTAATAAATTATAATCACAGATACTACATTCATTAAGACCTAGGTTCCCTAAAACTGTATTTTTAGACACAATAATTCTTACACCTAGTTCTAACAATCTAGGGTCAACAAACGCTGTGCCATCAAGAAACCTTGAGGTTTGGCCTAGTTTTTTTGTTAACCCAATTAGCGAGTGAATGCTACCCCCAAACCCTACGTAAACATCAAACTCACTGCTTACATCAGTCAGTTCTACCTTGGATCTCAATCTGTAGATTTGGAGCCTTTTCTTCAAACCTATCAAAAAACTTAAGTCACATTCCAATAATAACCGATCACCATCTGTAAATATGAAAAAATCATAGAGAAATTTACCCTGTGGTGTTAGAAGTGCCGAGTAAACAGATCGATCATACGTTACTGATTCAACATTATTAGACACTAGCCCCTGCAGAAATAAAACTCTATCTTCACCAGATATGGCAAGGACACCTCTATCTTCTAGTTGTACATAATGACTCTTTTTTAACATAACTTTTGACTCACCTTGTCTGGGACTGTTGCTATTATATTATTCCTGCGAGCGAACAATCTTTTTAAAAAGTCGATTTCTTTTACACATATTAAAGTACAGTAATTTACAAATCCAAACACCATAAAATTTGAGAAAAAAATAATGTGTACATTCATAATCAGTTGGCAACCTAATGAAAAATGGCCTGTAATTATAGGGGCAAACCGTGATGAACTGATTACAAGAGCATGGAGAAAGCCAGGCCGGCACTGGTCAGACCGACCTGAGGTTGTCGCTGGTTATGACGAAGCAGCAGGAGGGAGCTGGCTTGGTGTAAATGATCATGGCTTAATTGCAGGAATACTAAACCGATCGAATTCATTAGGCCCTATGACAGGAAAACGAAGCCGCGGTGAATTAGTGCTTGAAGCACTTGACCATGCTGACGCTGTAGAATCTGCTGCCGCAATTAAAGAAATTAATGAAAACTCATATAGAGATTTTAATATGTTGATATTGGATAATCGGGACGCATTCTGGCTTAAAAAAAATGATGGCGAACGAGTAAACTGTCGACCTTTGCCGCCTGGGGTTTCTATGCTAACAGCGAAAGAACTCAACGATGAAAGCTCGCCACGCATCAACCATCATTTAGATAGGCTACAACATGCAGAAACCCCAAACCCAGAAGCAAAAAATTGGCATGAATGGTCTGATATCCTTGCAGATAAATCATGTTACATACAAGACGACCCCTTAACTGCTATGAATATTACTTCCAGCTCTGGGTTCGGAACTGTTTCAGCTTCATTAATGGCCTTATCCAATGATATTAATGAACGCCCAATTTGGTTGTTTTGCGATGGACCTCCAGATCAGAATAAGTTTGCACCTATAGATATTTGAGATACGAACCTATCACAAAAACTTTAGTAGCTATTATCTAGTCATGTACTTACGTTGTTTAAATATAACCTATTTAGTATATAGATCGAGAAACAAACCGAGAAGGCCAATCGAATGGCCTTTGAGAAAGAGAATGTTTAGATCGATCCAAACAGAAATTCTTAGGGATGAGGATTATGGCAGTCAGAACTAAGCTCTACGAAGGTAAGGCGAAAATTCTATACAAGGGGCCTGAACCAGGCACACTGGTGCAATATTTTAAAGATGATGCCACCGCGTTCAACAACAAAAAAAGAGGTGTGATTACCGGAAAAGGAGTTTTGAATAATAGAATAAGTGAACATCTTATGGCCAAGATAGCTGAAATCGGTATTCCTACACACTTCATAAAGCGATTAAATATGAGAGAACAACTTATCAAGGAAGTCGAAATCATTCCGATAGAGGTTGTTGTCCGCAATATAGCAGCAGGCTCTATTTGCAAACGATTTAATTTAGAAGAAGGCGCGTCCCTACCTCGATCATTAGTCGAATACTACTATAAATCGGATGAACTTGGTGATCCTCTGATAGCAGAAGAACATATTACAGCTTTTGGTTGGGCCAATACACTGGAGCTGGATGATATTATGGCGATGACTCTTAGGATAAATGATTTTTTATCTGGGTTGTTGATGGGAATTGGAATTCGATTAGTAGATTTTAAATTAGAGTTTGGACGACTTTACTACGATGACACTATACAAATACTACTGGCTGACGAGATCAGTCCAGATAACTGCCGTCTTTGGGACATCACTACTAACAAAAAACTGGATAAAGATAGGTTTCGAAGAGATCTTGGTGACGAAAAAGAAGCATATCAGGAAATTGCCCATCGTCTTGGCGTATTACCCGAGACAGCTCTAATAAACCAAACAAGTCCCGTTTCTGTGCAATAAATAGAAAAGCAATATATCATGAAAGCACACATCCACGTCACCCTGAAAAAAGGTGTTCTAGATCCACAAGGTAAAGCCATAGAAAACGCACTCAAAACACTTGGATTCGATAATGTGAAAAGCGTAAGGCAAGGTAAATTTATCGAAATTGATATTGATGAAAAAGATCCAAAACAGGCAGAAAATCAGGCTAAGAAAATGAGTGATAAACTCTTAGCGAATACTGTAATTGAAAACTTCCACGTGAATATTTTAGAAAACCAATAATTTGTAGACAGTTTTCTTTAATGACAGGCGAGAACGACTAAATCTGCAGCAGATGGACTGCAAACAATTGGTGTATCGTGCATTATAGCCAATCTTGTTAGCGCTATTAAGTCAACATCCTGAGCATGACGAGTATGCGGGTCTGCGAAAAAAACTACTGCGTCTAGTTCGCCAGTCGCTACAAGAGCCCCGAGCTGTTGGTCTCCCCCTCTAGTACCCCTCTGCAATCTATTTATAGTAAGGCTCGGATAGGCTTTTCTTAACATAGCACCTGTTCCACCGGTACAAATGATTGTCTGCTGTCTCAGCACAGTGAGATGCCTACCTACCCAGGCAGTCAACTGCGTTTTTCGCTCATTATGTGCTACTAATGCGATCCTTCTAGGTGAGGTGGAAATTTGGCCAGCACGCATTGTTATGGACATCAGGGCATGCACTTGGGAAATTAAGCCCTCAGACTCCGCCGGAAAATTGCCAGCAAGTGCAGCTGTTCCAACCGTGAAAGCTGTTGCCCCCGCTCCTGCCGCTGCCAATATCCTTTCCTCACTGTTTATGCTTCCAGCGATAACGACTGGCTTCGTTGATTTTTCACAGACCGATTTCATTAATGCGGGTACATCGCCCGCAAACCTATAAGCTAAAAGATCTAGGCCATGGACCCCCTCCAGGGCAGTTAACGATACTGCACTCTCTGTGATTTCTTCAATAGACCCTTCCAGAAACGCTAGGATGCCCTACCACACGGCCAGGGAACGGAAAATATCTTATTGGGTTAGATCCTATTATTTTCAGCACTTCTGTTGCATGCGTGCCACCAAGTAAGCAATCAACGTCTAGTTTATAGCCGCTTCCGCAGATTCAAACTCACGTTGCGCATCAAGGCTCACTACCTCTAAATACGAGACCCCACCAACCTCTCGGATTCGATCAGCTAAAAGCTTCAGTTGTTCCAAAGGCAAACCAATATCCTTGAAACCGATATGACGCGCACCGCCGGCAAGCGCATCGGTTAATTTAGCATTAGCATCAATGATGGTTCTATCATTTTCTGTTAACATAAAAATAAAATTAAAGCCGATAATACTTCCTTTTGTTCAATGTCCCAGTCTGTCTAAGAGTAATACGCTTAACTTATATTATTCAAGAAATGCTTTTATTATAGGAATAATATTGCAACTGAGTTCTTTTATTTAAGGATAGTTTATAACTTTTCATGATATTGATTTAAACTTAGTTTTGACGATTCGACACCCACTTGCTTATCCTGCACGCTAAATTCTTTGCTATCATTTCCCCAATTGGCATAGTTTTCAACTATTTTAATGGTCACTGAAGCACTTACTTGCCAAGACAATTCCCCTTACGTAGATTGAGGTAATCAAACAAATTTTAAGGTAGAGTGTTCCCTTACTGATGAATTCAGCGATTATTATTTTTCCTGGTACAAATCGTGATAACGACATGGCGATGGCTCTAGAGGAGATTTCCGGAAAAAAGCCTAAACTTGTATGGTATCAAGACAGAAACCTGCCTGTTGTCGATTTACTTGTTTTAGCTGGCGGGTTTGCTTACGGTGATTACCTAAGGGCAGGCGCAATGGCTGCGAGAGCGCCTATCGTAAAAGCAGTGATAGATCACGCTTCAAAGGGCGCACCTGTTCTAGGGATCTGTAATGGGTTCCAAATTTTGACTGAAATTGGTCTTTTACCTGGAGCCTTAATGAGGAATGCCGGCCTCAAGTTCATTTGCCGAAACTTAAACATACGGGTTGAGGCAATTAATTCTATATTTACAGAAAAATATCAAAAAGGACAAAATCTCTCTATTCCTGTCGCACATAACGACGGCAATTATTTCGCAGAAAAAATAGTTTTGGATCAGCTAGAGGAAGAAAATAGAATAGCTTTTCGTTATGTCGATAGTAGGGGCGAGGTAAACACTAACGGAAACCCTAATGGGTCTGCTAGAAACATTGCCGGGATACTTAATGCGAATAGAAACGTTTTAGGTCTTATGCCTCATCCCGAAAACGCCACAGATCCAAAACTAGGGGGCACAGATGGTCGTGGTCTTTTTGCTAGTATTGTCGCGAACTTATCATGATTAAGAATGAAGCCTCCTACTCCGCTCATCTTGCTACTCAACACGGGCTATCAACAGATGAATATGCCCTCATTCTAAAGATCTTGAACCGCACTCCAAGTGAAACAGAAATTGGTATTTTTTCTTCTATGTGGTCAGAACATTGCTCTTATAAATCGTCGAAAAAATGGTTAAAAACGCTGCCAACAGAAGGACCACAAGTAATTCAGGGGCCAGGAGAAAATGCAGGCGTTATTGATATAGGTGGAGGCCTAGCCGCGGTTTTCAAAATAGAAAGCCATAACCATCCAAGTTTTATTGAGCCTTATCAGGGCGCTGCTACGGGTGTTGGTGGTATTTTACGTGATGTTTTCACCATGGGAGCAAGGCCTATTGCTAACTTAAACTCACTACGTTTTGGAGCCACTGATCATCCAAAAACACGGCACCTAGTATCTGGAGTCGTAGCAGGAATTGGAGGTTATGGTAATTGTATAGGTGTCCCAACAGTGGCAGGTGAAGTAAATTTCCATCCCGCGTACAATGGTAATAATCTGGTAAATGCTATGACTGTTGGATTAGCTTCTACCGAAAAAATATTTTATTCCGCAGCAGCGGGAAGTGGGAATCCGGTTATCTATGTTGGCGCCAAAACTGGTCGCGATGGAATACATGGGGCCACAATGGCATCGGCAGAATTCAACGAAAACACTGAAGAAAAACGGCCAACTGTTCAAGTTGGCGATCCGTTCACTGAGAAACTCTTATTGGAAGCCTGTCTCGAACTAATGGCTGGAGATTCTATTATTGCTATCCAAGATATGGGAGCCGCAGGGTTGACATCCTCATCAGTTGAGATGGCCGGCAAGGGTCAACTTGGTATGAGGATCGATTTGGACTTGGTTCCTGTTCGGGAAGAAGGCATGTCCGCATATGAAATAATGTTATCAGAAAGCCAAGAAAGAATGCTAATAGTTCTGAAACCTGAAGCAGAGCACCAGGCTCGCGAAATATTCCAAAAATGGGATTTAGATTTTGCGGTTATTGGTGAATTAACCGAGACACGACATTTGGAAATCTTTAAAGACGGCCAAATTAAAGCAAACATACCAATTGATCCGATGGTGGATGAATCCCCGGAATACGATCGTCCTTGGGAGGAAACTCCTACGAACGCGCCTATAAATTATAGTGATTTTTCTGAAACAACACCTATCGTCGATATACTCAGCAAATTAGTCTCCTGCCCGGATTTGGCAAGTCGACGCTGGGTTTGGGAACAGTATGATCATCTAGTAATGAATAATACTATGGTTCGGCCAGGTGGGGATGCTGCGGTAGTTCGCATTAATGGGACCCACCGAGCATTAGCTATGACTGTAGACTGCAGTCCAAGGTATTGCTTAGCAGATCCAGAAACCGGTGGCGCGCAAGCGGTAGCAGAAGCTTGGCGAAATATCACAGCAACAGGGGCACAACCTCTAGCTATAACAAATAATATGAATTTTGGAAATCCAGAGCGCCCCAAGATAATGGGACAGTTTGTTGGTTGTATTAAGGGAATGAAGAAGGCCTCTTTAAAACTCGACTTTCCAGTCGTATCTGGAAATGTATCTTTATATAACGAGACTGATGGGCAAGCTATTTTACCTACCCCTGTAATTGGTGGAGTAGGCGTTTTAGAGAATGATAACGACCATATGACGATAGAACTTAAAGATACAGGAGAGCATGTAATATTAATTGGAACCACACTGGGTTGGCTGGGTCAAAGTTTATATTTAAGAGAAATATTTGGGCAAGAAGTAGGTCAACCACCTCCCGTTAATCTTGATGAAGAAAAATTGAATGGCGATTTTGTTCGTAAGCTCATCCAGAAAAAACAAATTACGGCTTGCCACGATGTCTCAGATGGCGGGTTGCTCGTTGCAATAGCAGAAATGGCATTTTCAGCCTTCGCAAAAGGGAACAAGCTAGGAATTGAAATTATGGAAGAGTGCCATAACGAACCCTGCGCTTTTTATTTTGGCGAGGAACAGGCACGATATATTGTCACTACTACCAGTCCCACACAAATACTCGACATGTCATTAAAAGCAGGCGTAACTGCTAAGATAATTGGTAAAACAACAGCGGATGGGCGAATAATATTACCAGAGAATTGCTCTATTGCGGTAGAAGACCTATATAAAATGCACGACAGTTGGTTTCCTGACTTTATGCGCGGGGCTTAACAAAGATAGGGAGTTGCGGCTATGCCGATGGATGCAGAAGAAATCGAACGACTCATCAAAGAGGACTTCCCAGATGCCGTAGTTTCTATAGAAGATCTAAGAGGCGACGGAGACCACTACGCAGCTACGATAATTTCAGACGCATTTGAAGGAAAAACTAGAGTAAAGCAGCACCAGATGGTATACTCTTCCTTAAAAGGACGTATGGGAAATGAGTTACACGCTTTGGCGTTGCAAACTTCTGCCCCTGAAAAAAAATAGACTTTCGATTGTATTAATTATTTAATGGATTATTAATCATGCTCGACGATGCTACAAAAGAACGTATTCAGACAGAAGTTGATGGCAGTGATGTTCTTCTATTTATGAAAGGCACTCCGGTGTTTCCTCAGTGTGGCTTCTCTGCGGCTGTAATTCAGGTTTTGAGCCACCTTCAGATAAAGTTTAGTAGCGTAAATGTTTTAGAAGATCCTGAAATCAGGGATGGCATCAAACATTACTCAGATTGGCCAACCATCCCTCAGCTTTATGTTAAGGGCGAGTTTGTCGGTGGTTGTGACATTATTCGAGAAATGTTTGAAACTGGTGAATTAAAAACATATTTAGATAGTAAAGGATTAACCCCCGAAATCGAAGTTTAAATAAGTCCGGCATGAAAATTAAAGAGCCTTAAGCCTGTGGTATATTTTATAAAAGTAAGTTAGCTCTCAGTTCTCCAAAAAAGTAAAGTGTACGGCAATGACTGACGATCCCAGACCACTGATGCGACGCTTTTTGGATCCTTCCGCTCAAACTTTATTTATATTATCCCTAGTTACAATACTAGCAGCTGTTTACTTCGGCTTACCTCATGCAAAGTTTTTGATCGAAGGGTCTATAGGCGAAGCCACAATCGTGCGACAAGGTAAGAAGCTAGAAGATTACGCTGAATATGGGGCTAAGCTAATATATCCTGAGGACGGCTCTAAAGAAGCAATAGTTTTGTCTGACAGGCGCAATTTAACCATAGGAACCGAGTTGCCTGTGTTTTTTATAAGAAGTGACACGAGTCAAATGCTAGTTATTGAAATTTTTGCTCCATGGACGCGTTCAATATGGCTATTGACGATAGGGTTAGCGGCACTTGGATTAGGTGTTAGAGAACGAGACAAAACCAAAACATAACACAGAAACGGCTTTTAACTTTGTGGGTCAATCGAGTAGTGCAAAGCCCCAGATTTCTCTGGCGCGCCGTTCAACTTTCTTTTTGCTTAATTCTTCGAATAAAATTCGATCACAAGATTAGATTCCATCTTAACTGGATAAGGAATATCCTCTAATTTTGGTTGCCTTATGAAAGTACCTTGCATTTTTGCTACATCCACTTCCACATAATCTGGAATATCTCGCTCATTCGATGCAACCGCCTCTAACACCATAGGTATTTCTCGTGATTTTTCACGAACTTCAACTATGTCCCCTTCCTTACACATGAAAGACGGAATGGTCACACGTCGTCCATTTACGCTGACATGGCCGTGGCTAACAAATTGTCGTGCACCAAAAACGGTTGGCACAAATTTCATTCGGTAAATGACAGCATCTAGACGGCATTCTAGAATGCCAACTAAATTCTCTCCTGTATCACCACGTCGTCGAACAGCTTCCTGATAATATCTACGGAACTGCTTTTCTCCAATGTTACCGTAATATCCCTTTAATTTTTGTTTAGCCATCAACTGCACACCAAAATCAGACGGTTTTCGGCGCCTCTGGCCATGCTGTCCAGGTGCATATTCTCTTTTATTGAATGGCGATTTTGGTCTACCCCAAAGATTTACCCCAAGCCTACGATCTATTTTGTGCTTGGCA
The DNA here is from genome assembly GCA_964276085.1 of uncultured Thalassobaculaceae bacterium. Taxonomy (GTDB): domain Bacteria; phylum Pseudomonadota; class Alphaproteobacteria; order Thalassobaculales; family Thalassobaculaceae; genus UBA7326. The sequence goes on from CAXYEO010000012.1 coordinate 76,248, forward strand.
CTTATTCGATTACTCATTTTGAGCTCCTGTTTTTTCTTTTATTTGTCCCGGTAGGGCAAAAGCCGGTGAAACTTTTTTATGCTCCACACGTTCCCAGGAATATCGACGCAATATATTCACCGTTCATGAAATGTCAATCATTGCTTGTCATTTGTTTGAATTTGACTGCAGAAGCATTGAAAAATTTATCATAACAAGTTAAAAAGTATCGTATTAGTGCGATAAGGGAATACTAATCCGTTTATCACGTGGATCTCCGTATAAAGGCATAAGAATGGAATGGATTTCTGACCCAGCGATTTGGGCGAGTTTACTTACATTAACAATGTTGGAAATCGTCCTTGGAATTGATAACGTTATTTTTGTCTCGATTGTCGCGAATAAACTACCCGAAGCTCAACGCGGAAAAGCCCGAGGGATCGGGTTGAGTATGGCGCTGATACTGAGGCTAGTATTCCTGTCTATGCTTGCGTGGTTAATTGGTCTCACAAACCCCCTATTTACGATTTTTAACCAGGGGGTTTCATGGAGAGACTTAATACTTTTAAGTGGAGGACTTTTTTTAATTTATAAAGGCACGGTTGAAATACGAGAAGCCGTCAAAGGAAAACACGCAGGGGAAAATTCCACAAAACAAGCCAGCTTTGGATTAGTCATAGCCCAAATAATAGTCCTTGATCTAGTTTTCTCAATAGACTCAGTGGTTACTGCTATAGGAATGGCACAACATTTATGGATTATGATTACAGCAGTGATTATCGCAATGGCAGTTATGGTATCTTCTGCCAAAACGATAAGCGATTTCATCAGCAAACATCCTACGGCAAAAATGCTAGCGTTATCATTTTTAGTATTAGTGGGAGTGGCGCTTGTTGCTGATGGGCTTCATTACCATATACCCCGTAATTATCTCTATTTAGCATTCGCTTTTTCCAGCATAGTAGAGATATTAAATCTGCTAGAAAAACGCAAAAGAGGCTCCCTAACCTCTAACGACTAAAGCCAAAATGATTAATAAGGAAATCATTTTCTGTTTTTGCTCTTTTTTTCAGTTAAGGCAGAGACAACGCCGTGAAGAGTTTTGACTTCTTGTTGAGTCAAACCAGTTTTATTAAACATCGAGCGGAGATTTCTTTTTATCGTCGGCGCTAGATGATCTGGATATAAGAAACCGCACTCGTCTAGTTCTGTTTCTAAACGTTGGTAAAAGAATTCACGTTCTAAAATAGTCGCTGGAACTACTTTGACCCCATGCACCAGGAACCTCCAGGTGCGTTAACTTTTTTTGTGACCACTCATACCCTAATAGCAGAACGGCTTGGGCTAAATTTAACGACGAAAACTCTGGGTTAAGCGGCACATTAATGACAGCATCAGCTAGCACAATATCATCATTCGTTAAGCCCGATCTTTCAGGGCCGAACAGAACTCCAGATTTCCCACCCAAATCAGTATGTTGCATTATCCGTTCGGCTGCTTGTTTAGGAGTTAAAACAGTTTTTGATAAATCACGCATCCGCGCGGTAGTGGCCAGGACAAAATCTAAATCAGCGACTGCCTCTAGAGTATTATTATATACCCTTGTCTTATCAAGTACTTCCTTTGCACCGGAGGCCATTGCTACAGCTTTTGGATTAGGCCATCCATCTCTGGGCCTCACAAGCCTCAAGTCGGTCAAGCCACAATTTAGCATTGCACGAGCAGATGAGCCGATATTGTCACCAAGCTGGGGATCTATCAAAATAATAGATGGACCAACCCTTAGATCCTGAGTGTTATCCCACTCTGTATTTCCTTCATCCATCCAATATTTCTCTAATTACCCTACCAATCTCTGAACTGATAGTTCTATATATAAACGTTATCTGCACATCTCAAAATCTTTAGAGAATAATCACTAACTATTGACTACGCTTCCACTCAGTTCCAGTGGTGCTATCCTCAAGAACTACCCCATTAGATTCAAGTTCATCTCTAATCCGGTCAGCCTCTGCAAAATTCTTTACAAGTCGCGCCTCTTCCCTCGCTGATATAGCAGTTTCTATTTTCTCGTGCGACCATCCTGAAACATCGATCACTGGTTCCTTGAACCATTTTTCTGGTTCTTCCTTTAACAAACCCATTAATCTCGCAGAAGCGATCAATTCCCCCTTGATCTTAGCAGCCTCCTCGCCGTTCTGAACTTTATTTAATCTTCCAGCTAATTCATGTAATTTTGATAAGGCTAACGGTGTATTGAGATCATCAGCCAAGGCATCAAGTACCGACGATGCTGGGGGCACACTTTCTTGTAAATGATGTCTGGAAGTTTGTAATGATTGATACAGTCGATCTAAAGAAGCGCGCGCATCCGTTAGGCCTCTAATAGAGTAGTCCAATGGCGCCCTATATTGGCCAGCTAACAAAGCATACCTAATGGCCTCTCCAGGCCATTGAGATAACAGATCGTTAACCGTATAAAAATTACCAAGTGACTTAGACATTTTTTCACCATTTACGGAAACATAACCATTATGCATCCAAATGCTTGCCATCTTTGGTGTTCCAAAACAACAGCGAGTTTGTGCTATTTCGTTCTCATGATGAGGAAACACTAGATCGATTCCTCCCGCATGAATATCGAAAGTTTCTCCCAGATATGTATGGCTCATTGCTGAACATTCTATATGCCACCCTGGCCTTCCATATCCCCAGGGGCTCTCCCAACCAGGCGCTTCATGTCCTGATGGTTTCCAGAGGACGAAATCAGCAGCATCCCGTTTGTAGGGTGCAATATCGACCCTTGCGCCAGCTATCTGCTCATCCTTATCTCGCTTGGATAATTCCCCATAATCCTCCATGGATGGCACACTGAATAAAACATGCCCACTTGCAACATAAGCATGCCCCCTATTAATTAGTACCTGTATCATATCTATCATTGATGGCACATGCTCCGTAGCTCGCGGTTCGAAATCTGGAGCAAGTGCGCCTACTGCATACATATCGTCTCTGAAATACCTTAGCCGTTTGATCTGTAATATCCCTGATAGACCGGCCAGACTCCAAAGCCCTAGCATTTATTTTATCATCAACATCTGTTATGTTTCTGACGTAAGTGACCCTAGGATATGTATGTACTTCAACAACCTGTATAAAATATCAAACACTACAACGGGCCGGGCATTCCCGATGTGCGCAAAATCATAAACGGTAGGTCCACATACATATAACTTTATGTGACTTAGGGTCGTTTGGGATAAAAGGTATTTTTCTCCCAGTGAGCGTGTCATGAAAAACTAGGGTCGCCATTTTGGCCTCTTTTTACTAGATTGAAACATCTACTAGTTGCGCTGCTTCGGTCTATACGCTGTCTCGAAAGCGTTTGTAATCGGATATCTCCTATCTCGACCAAAGGCTCGGTGGCCTATTTTCACCCCTGGTGGGGCCTGCCGTCTTTTATATTCCGAGCGATCAAGCATTTTCCAAATTCTCATTACAGTACTGAATTCGTAGCCCATTCCGACGATCTCTTCCACAGTAGACTCATTATCGATAAGTCCATTTAGAATTTTATCAAGATCTTCATAAGGAGGTAACGTATCTTGGTCAACCTGATCTGGTTTGAGTTCTGCTGATGGTGGTTTAGTGATAACTCGATCTGGCATGACTGGTCCAAAAGGACCAAGGGCTCCTTTCGGTTTATTTTCATTTCGCCATTTTGAAAGTTCAAAAACTGTCATTTTATAAACATCTTTTAAAACCGAATACCCACCACACATATCACCATATAGCGTAGCGTAACCAACCGACATCTCGGACTTATTTCCAGTAGAAAGGACCATAGAACCCATTTTATTTGACAGAGCCATTAAAGTAAGACCTCTCGATCTTGATTGAATATTTTCTTCAGTAATATCCATCTCTCGACCTATAAATTGTGTCTCTAACATTTTATCAAAAGCCTTCATCGCCGGCTCTATCGGTACCGTATCTAATTTTACGCCGAGCATATCAGCAGCGGCGGCGGCATCATCTAAGCTTTCCTGGCTAGTGTAAGGAGATGGCATCATCACACAATGAACACGCTCTGGCCCCAGAGCATCAACAGCGACCGCAGCACTAATAGCAGAATCAATACCTCCAGACATTCCTAATATTACTCCAGGGAAACCATTTTTGTTCACGTAATCCCTCAAGCCAACAGTCATAGCTTGATAAATAGCAGAAAGACCATTTTCAATATTACACGTCTTTCCCTGCTGGCATTGCCAAGTATTACCAGTGCGACTCCAATGTGTAATGGCTAAGTCCTCCCGCCAAGCGGGCATTTGCCATGCCAAATTCCTATCTGCATTCATCACGAATGACCCACCATCAAAAACTAATTCGTCTTGGCCACCAATTTGATTTAAATAAACAAGAGGTAGGCCAGATTCCACTACCCTAGCCACAGCGTGATGGATCCGCATATCTGATTTTCCTACTTCAAACGGCGATCCATTGGGAACCAATAACAACTCCCCGCCGGTCTCAGCTATGCATTCCACGACATCTGGGGTCCAGACATCCTCGCAAATAGGAACACCAATGCGGACATCCTTAAAATTGATAGGCCCTGGCAACGGACCTGGATCAAAAATTCGTTTTTCGTCAAAAACCCCATAATTTGGTAGATCGTATTTATGTCTTGCGGCAACGACTTTCCCCTGATCCAGTAAAACCTGGGAGTTATGCAACCTATCCTCTTCAATCCATGGGGTACCTATGAGTATAGCTGGCCCTCCATCGTTTGTCTCTAGGGCTAGTGCCTCTATAGCCGCAGTCATTTCTGAAACAAATAATGGTTTACGCACAAGGTCTTCTGGTGGGTAACCGCAACTATATAATTCAGAGGTAAATATTAAGTCTGCACCAACCTTTGCTGCCTTGGCACGCACCTCACGTAGTTTATTCAAATTGAAATCTATTTTCCCAACAACTGGATTAAGTTGAGCGAGTGCTATGATAAGTTTGTCAGTCATTTAAATTTTTTCGCAATTCTCACAAGAAACCAAAATTCTTAGTAATAGTTTAATCAAATACCACTTCCAAATCTGACTATCTGCAAAGGTCAGTTAATATAATATAGCAACAGGCCATAGGAAAAGGTTGTTTACTATTATTATATAACAATAAGCCTTATAACGTAAGAGTGTAGTACCCGCGCTACAGTTACCATGTATTTTTTTACTGACACACCAAAAATCTAAATTTCTAATGAAAAGAGAAATGCAAGTATGCCATATGGTTATGTCGTCGCCCACGTAGAAGTCACAGATCAAAACGCGTTTGAAAAATATAGCTCGCAAGTCCCATTGGTGACGGAGCGGTTTGGAGGGCAATATTTAGCTAGGGCAGGACAACAAGCATCCTTAGAGGGGATTAAACCACTGGGCAATAGAACGGTAATAATTCGTTTTCATAGTTATCAAAAAGCATTAGAATGGTATCATTCTAACGAATATATAGAACTTGTTAAATTAAGACAGGCGGGTTCGAATGGTACATTAATGGTAGTTGAGGGTGTTGATTAGAGAAAGATGTTAAATTTTCATACTACTATACTGTTTGTTGGTATTAATTGACACATAGGTTTTCAACATGGCTGTAGTCGAATACTTTTATGCTACCCACTCGGTTTATGCATATTTGGGAGCCTCAAAATTTATCGAGCTGACAAGCAACCAAAATCACGAGATTATACATAAACCATTTAATTTGTCCGAAGCAATTATTGGAGTAGGTTCAATAACGATAGGTGAGCGCAACGCAGCGCATCTTGATTACTTTTTTCGTCGGGAAGTAGAGCGCTGGTCTGAATTCAGAGGGGTACCCCTAAAAACATTCCTTCCCACTCATCACTTTAATTCGCTTCTACCATCAAGCGCCATGCTCATAGCAGGCAGTGGACTTGGGCTCAATATTGATAGATTGGCGCATGCTATGATGAAATTTCATTGGCTCTATGATGCTGATTTAGCGGATAAAGAAACTCTTGTTACGATCGCGCGATCGGTTGACATTGACCCTTTGCCTTTATTAGCACTAATCGAATCTGAGGAAATTTTGAAGGTTTTCAAAGCGAATACGATGGAAGCTATAAAAAGATCCGTATTTGGTTCCCCCACTTATATTGTTGACGGGGACATGTTTTATGGACAGGACAGACTTGATTTAGTCGAGAGAGCACTGGTCAAGCCATTTCAATAATAACTCAAATAATAGGAAGAAATACTTGAGTAATATCCCAAGTGATAGCGATATTGTTATAGTAGGCGCAGGACCAGTTGGTCTAATGACGGCAAATTTATTAGGACTCTACGGCCTAAGAGTTCTATTGCTAGAACGAAATAACGAACTCTATAATGTGCCTAGAGCAATTACTTTAGATGATGAGGGATGCCGAACTCTTCAGTCTGTCGGGTTAAGCGATCAGTATCTACCGAATGCTTTGCCCAGCAAAGGCTCTCGATACTACGGTGAAGACGGTGCACCTTTTGCGGAAGTTGGCCCGGGGCCAGTAGAATTTGGATTTCCAAGACGAACGCAGATATTTCAACCAGAACTCGAAAAGGCCTTACTCGATGGTTTGGATCGATTTCGATAATGTTACTGTCTGTTTTTCTTCTGAATTAATATCGTTTAAACAAAATTTAAGCCAAGTAGATATAACTATTCTAGGACCGAATAGAACACATGTTCATACAACAGCTCAATACCTGCTGGGATCAGATGGTGCGAGAAGTACGGTCCGAAAAGTTCTTGATGTCCAAATGTTAGGTGACAGTTACCCCGAAAATTGGCTGATCGTTGATACCTTAAACGACCCTGATACCGAACCTGTTTCCAAATTTTTTTGCAGCATTAATCGACCTTATGTGAGTATCCCTGCTCCAAGTGGAGGGAGAAGATATGAATTTAGAGTATTGAAACATGAAACAAGCAAAGACTTGTTAAATATTAAAAATATTCAAGCGCGTCTGAAACCTATGCGAAATATCCTACTGAATGATATAGCAAGAGTAGCCGTCTATACTTTTGAAGCTAAAATTGCTGCCTGTTGGCAAAAAAATCGCGTATTTCTTCTAGGTGACGCAGCTCATGTAACTCCACCGTTTGCTGGCCAAGGCATGAATGCCGGGTTGAGGGACGCCCACAACTTGTCTTGGAAATTATTTCTGACCTCCACGGGAAAAAGTGGACCAGGACTTTTGGGAACCTATGAGGCAGAGCGACGAGAGCCATGCTGGGCCATGATCCAACTTGCAGTTGCTATGGGCGATATCGTAATGCCACTAAATGACCAAGACATTGCCTTTCGAAATAGTCTGATTACGTGGATGGACCGCTTTCCTGCTGCAAAAGATTTTATTACTCAAATGAAATTTAAACCGTCCCCACGTTATGAAACTGGTGCCTTCGTTAATTTAAAAAACCAAGAATTTTTTGGTTCTTTGGTTGGAGAGATGTTACCTCAAATCCCAGTAACATCTGTAAATGGTTCTGCAATACGTTTGGACCAAATACTGGGACAAGGATTCACTCTTATTGTTCAAACCGAATCTTTAATTGAGACTTTTAATGATATTAAATATGAATTATGGCCAGAGCTGGACTGTCAAATAGTTGCCGTGGGGGAAAACTTTAATTGATAAACCAGATGGAATCATCAGGTTAAAACCAATACCTGACGCCACTACAAAGCGGTTATATGCCCACCGGGACCAAATAATTCTCGTACGGCCTGACAGATATGTGGCAGCAAGTTTCGACCAATACAACTACAAAAAAGCCATATCCATTTTCAGAGACTTTCTAGTCTAAGCAAAACAGTAAAAACACGATATACATTAACCTAACTTATCAATTTGAGCCCCACCAGATCTCTCGTCTCCATTTGACAGCAATTAAGCCAGTTAAGAAAACGCCTCCGATCCCATAAAGAATAACGGTAGTGGAATAACCAAACAATTCTATTAAAATACCCGCTCCAATTAATCCAACCGGCAATCCATAAACGGCAAGCATTCTAACTCCCATCACCAAACCCCGAAATTTCTCGTCCGCAATACTTAACAAGGTTACTGCCATAGATATCATTGCTAGACTTTGGACATACCCTGCTAACGCCAATAGAAATTGACCAGTTAGTTTTGTTTCTATTTGTCCAATTATTATGATTACAATATGCATTAGAAAAATATTCAGGATCATAAAACGAGCTGGATAAGATCTGATGCCGAGAAGGGTCATTGTTATAGATCCTAAAAGAGCACCCGCAGCATAAGAAGCAACTAAATGACTCAAACCATTTTCATCAGTCAGATAAATTTCTTTTGCAACAAACGGCAAGATACCATGACTGATCGGAAATACGGTTAAATTTACCAGAAAAGCAAGCCACATTGATGCTAAAAGTGTTGGTGTATTCCAAACATATTGAAGCCCTTTTTTGAGATCATTTAATGGAGAGTCTGCTAAAATATCATTCGGGAGAACCGTTTTAGTCCTGACTGATGATATACCCAAAGTAAGTACTAAGCTGATTATATAAAAAGCAGCCACAGCGATATATGCATGGCCAATACCTAAAACCGAAAATAACCCGGCTCCCAATAGTGCACCGGATATGCGGGCAGAGTCCATTGTAGTTCTAGAAACCCCCATAGCCTTCATTAAAATTTTTCCCGGCATGGTGTCACCAATTAACCCATTACGCATAACGAGGTCCGAGGGACGAACTAGGCCAATTAAGAAACTAATTCCCAACACGATAGGGGCACTAAGTGCATCACCTAAAGCCAACGTCATTGTTATGATTGAGGTAAGAAGATAGGAACTACGGAGTAGACAGAGCATTCTACGTCTGCCCCATCTATCGCCTAATACGCCCAAAAATGGCGCTATTAAGGTTCCCAACCATTGCATAGATGCAAAAACAGCCAAAATCAGAACAGAGTCGGTTACTGTTAAAACATACCAACCAAGAATTAAAACCTCCATTTCAAAAGCCCACGACGTCATTAAATCAGCAGGCCATTGAAATCTAAAACTTCTGATAGCAAATGGTTCAAATATTGATAATTTTAAAGAATTGAGCACAGAACCCTATGTAATTTATTGCATAAATATCGACTTGATCATGCTTTAGGCGCAAGCGAAAGCTCTTAGCAAAGAAATATACGTAATATCGGGGTTACAAGGCTATTTATTTTAAAAACAAGCTTTAGATCTGGACTATTGATCTATAACTGACTCAGATTTATTGTGAGAAAATTAACTTCGCGGAGGGTTTCTACGATTCCTATAAAATTCTTTGACCTTGAAGGTTTAAACGGTAAGCGCTTTAGTCCTTTTGGCTGGCGAGTTAGGATGGCGCTTGCACACAAAGGACTGGAGCATAACTCGATCTTAGAGGGCGTTGGATTCACTCAAAAATACAAATTAGAATTTTCGGGGCAAGAACTAGTCCCAGTGATCCAAGATGGAGATATAATTGTCTCCGATAGCTGGGATATCGCTGTTTATCTTGAAAAATCTTATAAAAGTGACATGCCGCTTTTTGGACAAAACAATGACTTTATTCAAGCAAAATTCACATCAAGTTGGGTAGACAGCCAAATACACCCACTGATTGCGAAATGTGTTGTTTTAGATATTTTAAACGTCATAAATCCTGATGAACACGAGTATTTTAGACTATCCAGAGAAAAGCGTTTCGGCGCTAGCCTGGAACAGGTAGTCAGCGACCGCGATGCCACCAAAAAAGTAATCCAACAGGTACTTTATCCAATTCGAAAAGCTCTAGAAGTTGGGCCATTCTTTGGAGGGGAAAACCCTAATTTTTCTGATTATGCGTTATTTGGTGCTTTTATGTGGGCTCGAATGACTAGTTCATTTGAATTATTAGAAACGTCTGATCCGGTGGAGAGTTGGCGAGAACGCATGCTATCTCTGTATGATGGGTTAGCTAAAAAATGCATCGAAGACTGATATTTAAAGGATCCAATGGTATGAGAATTAAAGAATTACAGACCGAAAACATGACCCCTGAACAAAAATCAATAAAGGACGATATAGTAGCTGGCCCGAGAGGTAAATTACAAGGGCCGCTAAAAGTATGGTTAACGAGCCCTAACTTGGCCGACAAGGCGCAGAAACTTGGCCAATTCTGTAGGTATGAAACGTCCTTACCTGCTCATTTAAGCGAGTTAGCAATTCTAGTAACCGGAAGGTTTTGGGGGGCAGAATATGAGTGGTATGCCCATAAAAGAATTGGCCTAGATGCAGGCTTAGACCCGAAAATTGTTGAGGCGATAAGGCAACGG